>DATMMH010000347.1:0-12762 GCA_035569855.1 Candidatus Dormiibacterota bacterium | reverse complement strand
AGCGGGCCGCGCAGGCTCAGACCGTGAAGCAGCAGATCGCCTTCTACGGCTCCACGCGCACCTACCAGCCCGTGCTCGCCGCGCACGGTTGGGAGGACGTCACCGGTCAGCTCCACCGCAAGTCGGTGGAGGGCGACTGGAAGGGCATGGCCGACCTGATCACCGACGAGATGCTCGACACCTACGCGGTGACCGCGACCTACGACGACCTGCACGCGAAGATCCTGGAGCGCTACCAGGGGCTGCTGGATCGCACCGGGTTGTACCAGCCGTATCAGCCGAACATCAACGATCCGCGCCTGCCCGCGATGGTGCGGGCGTTCAACGGATGATGAGGGGTTGACGCGATGACCGACAAGGTGCAGGTGGAGATCAAGGGCGACGTCGCCACGATCATGCTGAACAAGCCCGAGCGCCTGAACGCGCTCGACAACGAGATGTGGCACGGGATCGGCGAGGCCTGCAAGGTCGTGGAGGCCGCGCCAGACGTCCGCGTGGCCGTCCTGATGGGCGCGGGCGGCTGCTTCTGCGCCGGCCTCGACGTCAAGGCGGGCTCGACGCTGAGCACGGCGCTGGAGGACACGTCGCCCGGCCAGGCGCTGGACCGCATCCGCCAGCACCTCGCGGGGCACCAGGCCTCGTTCTCCGCGGTCGAGTCGCTCCGCGTGCCGGTCATCGGCGCCATCCAGCGGGCCTGCATGGGCGCGGGCCTCGAGCTGTCGCTCTGCTGCGACGTTCGCCTGGCCGCCGAGGGCACGCTGTTCTCGATCCCGGAGGTGCAGCTCGGCCTCGTGCCCGACATGGGCGGCACGCAGCGGCTGCCGCGCACGGTCGGCATCGGGAAGGCGAAGGAGCTGATCTACTCCGCCCGGCGCTTCGACGCCGCGGAGGCGCTCCGCATCGGGCTCGTCCAGGCGGTGTACCCGGCGGGCGAGCTCGGGACCCGGGTCGCCGAGCTGGCGGCCGAGATCGCGGCCAATGCTCCGCTCGCGGTGCAGGCCGCCAAGCGGGCAATCAACGGCACCTACTACGGCGACATGGGCGCGTGGCTCGACTGGGAGACGGCACAGTGCTCTGGCCCGCTGCTCTCGGAGGACCGCAAGGTGGGGCTCAAGGCCGCCGCCCTGCGCCAGCGCGCCAACTTCAAGGGCAGATAGGCCCGGAGGCATTCATGGCGGATCTCTACGACCTGGGTGACAAGCCGCCGCTGGGCGAGGTGCCAAAGCGCATGCACGCCTTCGCGGTGCGACAGACCCGCTTCGGCCAGCCGCGCGAGGCGTGGAAGCGCGAGGTGCTGCCCACGCCCACCATCGGCCCCGACGAGGTGCTGATCTACGTGATGGCCTCGGGCATCAACTACAACAACGTCTGGGCCGCGCTCGGCCAGCCGCTCGACGTCATCGCGGAGCGCCTGAAGATGGGCGAGCCCGAGGACTTTCACGCGGGCGGTAGCGACTGCTCCGGGATCGTGTGGGCCACCGGCGGGGACGTCAAGAACGTCAAGGTCGGCGACGAGGTCATCGTGCACAGCGGCTGGTGGCGGCCCGACGATCCGTGGGTGCTCTCCAGCAAGGATCCGATGCTGGCCGAGTCCACCCGCATCTGGGGCTACCAGACCAACTACGGCAGCTACTGCCAGTTCGCCCGCGCCCAGGCGCATCAGTGCATCCCCAAGCCCAGGAAGCTCACCTGGGAGGCGGCGGGCTGCTTTCTCCTCTGCGCCTCCACCGCCTACCGGATGCTGATGGGCTGGGAGCCGCACACCGTGGAGAAGGGCGACGCGGTGCTGGTGTGGGGCGCCACCGGGGGCCTCGGCAGCCTGGCGCTGGAGATCGTGCGCTCCCAGGGCGGCCGCGCGGTCGCGGTGGTCTCCGACGACGCCAAGAAGAAGTTCTGCATGGACCACGGCGCGGCCGGGGTCATCAACCGCTCCCAGTTCGACCACTGGGGCGTGATGCCGGACACGAAGGACGGCCGTGCGTACGGCAACTGGGCCAAGGGCGCACGCGCCTTCGGCAAGGCCATCTGGGACGCGCTCGGAGAACGCATCAGTCCCAGAATAGTCTTCGAGCATCCGGGCGAGGCGACCTTGCCCACCTCGGAGTTCGTGTGCGCCACCGGGGGCATGATCGTGATCTGCGCGGGCACCACCGGCTACAACGTCACGCTCGACCTGCGCTACCACTGGATGCGGCAGAAGCGGTTCCAGGGCAGCCATCTCTCCAACGATCAGCAGGCGCTCGCGGTGACACGCCTGGTGGACGCGGGCCGGGTGGACCCGTGTCTGTCGCAGACATATCCATTCGACGAGCTGCCCGAGTGCCACCAGCTGATGCTGGACAACAAGCATCCGTACGGCAACATGGCGGTGCTGGTGAACGCGCCCAAGACCGGGCTCGGGGCTTCTTGATCGGATCGCGCGACGACCTGGCGCCGGCATGAAGGCGCTCGCGTTCCACGAGCACGGCGGGCTCGACAAGCTCAAGTACCAGGACGTCCCGGACCCGAAGATCGGCGACGGCGACGTCCTCGTCCGCGTCCGCGCGGCCGCCCTGAATCACCTCGACCTCTTCGTCCGCGAAGGACTGCCCGGCCTCACGCTGCCGATGCCGTTCTGGACCGGCTGCGACATCGCCGGCGAGGTGGCCCAGGTGGGCGCGGCGGTGGCTGACGTGACGGTGGGCGAGCGCGTCGCGGTGAATCCCAATCTCTACGACGGGCGGTGCGAGTACTGCCTGCGCGGCGAGCACAGCCTGTGCGTGCGGTACGGCATCCTGGGCGAGCACACCCACGGTGGGCTCGCCGAGTACGTCCGAGTCCAGGGCCACCACGTGACGGCGCTGCCCGACGCCATCACGTACGAAGACGCGGCGGCCTTCATCCTGGTCAACATGACCGCCTGGCGCATGCTGGTCACCCAGGCCCGACTGCGGGCGGGCGAAGACCTACTGATCCTGGGCGTGGGCGGCGGGGTCTCCTCCGCCGCGGTGCAGATCGGCAAGCTCTGCGGCGCGCGCGTGTGGGTGACGTCGTCGAGCGACGACAAGCTCGAGCGCGCTCGGGCGCTGGGCGCCGACGAGTGCATCAACTACGCGAAGGAAGACTGGGTGAAGGTCATCGGCCAGAAGACGAGGCGCCGCGGGGTGGACGTGGTGCTGGAGAACGTGGGCGCGGCCACCTGGAAGGGCTCGATCCGCGCGGTGGCCAAGGGCGGGCGCATCGTGACCTGCGGCGCGACCTCCGGCCCGATCGGCGAGACCGACATTCGGCAGGTCTTCTGGAAGCAGCTCTCGATCATCGGCTCCACGATGTCGAACGACGCCGAGTTCAACGCGGTCATGGGCCAGCTCTTCGCGGGCCGGCTGCGCGCGATCGTGGACGCGGTGATGCCGCTCCGCGAGGGCGCCGAGGCCGAGCGCCGGCTCGCGGAGGGCCGGCAGTTCGGCAAGATCGTCCTGGTCCCCTGACCTTCTCCCTGGTCGCCATCGCCGACTGGTCGGCGGCCTCGACGCGGGGCCCGGCTCGACCGACCCGCGACCGGTGCTGGATCGCGTGGGGACGGCGCGACGGGACCCGCCCGCGGGATCGGCGGCCCGCGCCGCGCTACTTCCGCACGCGACTCGAGGCGGAGGCATTCATCCGCGATCTGCTCGTGGCCGAGCCCGGCCGCGCCCTGGTGGGCTTCGACTTCGCGTTCAGCTACCCGGCCGACGCGCGTCTGCCCGCGGGGCGCGCGCTCTGCGCCCGGCTCGCCGCGCTGATCACCGACGCGCCCGACGGAGCCAACAACCGCTTCGCGGTCGCGGGGGCTCTGAACCGCGAGATCCAGACCGCGTGCGGCGGCGGCTTTCGCGGGCCATTCTGGGGCCATCCGCCGGGCCGCCGCTTCCCGCACCTCCGCCCCACGCGGCCGCGCCCGTTTCCCGCCGCGGTGAGCGACGGCCGCCTGATCGAGCGCCGGCTGGCCTCGCGGGGCATCCAGAGCCCGTGGAAGCTCTTCACGCGCGCCGCCGTGGGCTCGCAGACGCTCATGGGCCTGCCCACGGTGCATCGCCTCCTGACCGACACGGCCCTCGCGTCGCGAGCGCGCCTCTGGCCGTTCGACACGCGATGGGACGCCGCGATCGCCGGCGACTCGATCGTCATCGCCGAGCTCTGGCCGAGCCTGGTGGACTGCCGCCGCCAGCCCTACCCGATCAAGGACGCCCGTCAGGTCGCCGCCGCGCGAGACTGGGCGCTCGACCGGCCGGACGAGGTCGCGCGCGCGCTGGCGTGCCCGCCGGGTCTCACCGCCGCCGAGGAGCGCACCTGCCGCGAGCTCGAAGGCTGGATACTCGGCCCGGACATGTACGCCCAAAATGCATGAATGCAAGACCTGACCCCATGGTCTTGATCACGGCGGGCGTCACGGGGATCGTGACGTCGGTGACGATGATCGGGCCGCTGCTGGTGGATATTGCGCGGGACCTGAACGTCTCGCTGGGCCAGGCGGGATTGCTGGCCGCGGCGGCCGGGGTACCCCAGGCGCTGTTCTCGCCGTTCTCGGGACTGCTGTCGGACCGGCTCGGGCGCAAGCCGATGATCGTGATGGCCTTCGGCAGCGTGGCCGCGCTGAGCGTCGCGGCGGCGCTGGCGCCCGGCTTCGCGGCCCTGGTGGTGGTGCGCTTCCTGGCCGGCCTGCTGGGCTCGCTCGCGCCCACCAGCCTGATGGCCTCGGTGGGCGACCTCTTCCCGGCCGAGCGCCGGGCCCGGGCCATGGGCTGGTTCAACATGGGCTTCAGCTTCGCGGCGATCGGCGGCGTGCCGATCATGGGCGCGGTGGGCGGCGCGCTCGGCTGGCGCTGGGCGTTCGTGGCCATCGGCCTGCTCATGCTGCTGCTCACGGGCTCCATCTGGCTCTGGTTCCCGCGCATCCCGCCGGACGCCACCGGCACGAGCGTGCTCGCCACCTACCGCGCGGTCTGGGGCGTGCCGCGCCTGCTGAACCTCCTGGGCGCCAACCTGTTGGAGCGCTCGCTCTTCGCGATGGTGGCGATCTACCTGCCCGCGTTCGTCATGCTGAGCTTCCACATGACCGCGGTGGGCGTCGCCCCGGTGCTGGTCCTGGTCGCGATCGGGGCGATCACCGGCAACGTGCTGGGCGGCCGGCTGGGGGACCGCTTCCACAAGCCCGTCATCTTCGTGGTCGCGCAGGTCATCAGCGCGGGTCTCGGTCTGGCTCTCTTCGGCGCGGGGCTATCGCTCGCGCCGGTCGTCGCGCTCGCCATCGCGCTCACGCTCTGCAACGCGGCCAGTCGACCCGCCTTCCTCGCCTACGGCTCCGAGCTGGCGCCCCGTCAGCGGGGCGCGCTCTTCGGCCTGATCGCGCTGACCAACCAGAGCGGGCTGGTCATCGGCGCAGCGGTGGGCGCGGCCGCCATCGGAGGCGGCGGCTATCGCGGCATGGCCCTGGCCGCGCTGGCGCAGGGCGCGGTCGCGGCCGGCCTGGCCCTGCCGCTCCTCAGGCCACGTCGCGCGCCGAGCGTCTGAGCGCTGGCCCGTCTCGCTAGCGCTTGAGCAGCAGGGCCAGGCCGCTCACCAACAGGAGAACCTCGATCACGACCTGGAACGCGCGCGGCGAGAGCCCGGTCTGGATGCGGCCGCCTAGGTAGAGCCCGGCGCCCGCGATGGGGACCGCGGCCAGCAGGTAGCCGAGCGTCTGGCGGGAGAAGAGGCCGGCGGCCACGAAGGCGGCGAGCCGAACGCCTCCGTCGATCAGGAAGTTCATCGCGAAGGTGGCCCGAAACGCGGGACGCTCGAGGCCCCGCAGGTTCAGGTAGATCACGTAGAAGGGCCCGCCGGTGCCGAACAGCGTACCCACCAGGCCGCCCAGGAAGCCGCAGTAGCTCGCGGCGGCACGTGAGCCGCGCAGCTCCGGCAGCGGCAGCATCTGGTAGATCGCGTAGACGATCACGAAGGCGCCCAGGATCCGGCCCAGCACCGGGATACTCATCGTGCGTAGCACCCAGAGCCCACCGATCACGCCCACCACCATGAACGGGATCAGCACGAGCTGCTCGTGCCAGGCCACCGCCTCCACGTTCTTCACGCCCTGGCTGGCCGAGCCCAGATAGTCGAGCGCGACCACGACCGGCACCACGGTGGTGACCGGCCAGGCCAGGGAGAGCAGCGGAATCGCGATGAGACCGGAACCGAAGCCGGCCATCCCCCGCACCCAGTACGCGAGCAGCAGCACCAGCCCGGAATAGACCGCGGTCTCGAGGCTCACCCGGAGGAGCGACGATCAGGCGACGGGGCGGCCCTCGAGGTGCCAGGAGCCCTCGTCGCGGTTCCAGAGGCGGAGCATGTGGCGGCCCTGGCCCTGCTCCGACGTGCCCGCGTCCTTGAAGGCGGTCCGGCTGTGCGCGAACTGGCGGTTGTTGAGGTACTGGAGCTGGCCCTTCTCGATGCGGAACTCGACCCAGTTGGCCGGATCGTCCACGATCTCGCGCAGCGCCCCGAGGGCCTCGCGGCCCTCACCGTCCAGCTCGACGCCGGCCAGCTGGCAGCCGTTGCGGATGTAGTCTTCGTAGTACCGCGCGCCGAGCGTGCCGTCGGCGTACTCGTAGACCGGTTGCTCGCTCACGCGCACCGCGCTCGGCGCGTGCTCGCCCTGCCGGTCCCACATGAACGGGCGATAGAGGCGGGCCAGCAGGTCGGGCCGGCGGCGACGCAGCTCGTGGTGGGCGGTGACGAGGCTCACGAAGCGGCTGAGCCCACCCTCGAGCGCCGACTCGAGGCAGAAGAGCCCCACGAAGGCGGGCGCCTTCCAGAGCCAGCCGCCGTCGGTGTGGAAGGGCTGGCCCAGGTTGGTCACCGAGCGGCGCACGCCGTAGCCGAGTTCCTGGCCGGTGTCCTTCACGTCGTAGAGCCGCGCGCCGTTGACCTTCTGGGCGACCACCTGCCCGAGCATGGCGGCCAGGAGCCAGCCGATGGCCCGATTTTCCTCCGTCCCGTACCGCTCGACCGGAAAGCGATCGACGACGGCGAGCCCGGTGTCGGTCTCGAGCTTGGCCCGCACCCGGGCCATCACCGCGCGGCAGGCGTCCAGGGAGAAGGCCTCGGGGCCGAGCGCCTCGATGGGGCGCCGCGTGGCACGCAGGGAGGCCGCCACCTCGTCCAGCTCGGCCACGCAGGCCTCGGGCAGCGGGATCAGCCAGCCGTCGGAGGAAATGCTCTCGCGCGTCCACGCCTTCGGGCGCTCGATGTCCACGGGCGGGAGCTGCACCGTCACCTGGTCGACACGCATCACGAGCCTCCTCGAACCCCAGAAGTGCGGGCGAGTATATCACGCCAGCGGGCCGGGCTCTGGCGCGTGCTAGACTCGGACATCCAGGAGGTATCGACCATGCGCTTCTCGGGCGTCTGGCTCCCCGTGATCACTCCGTTTTCGCAAGGCGAGATCGACTACCCGGCCTACGATCGTCTGGTCGACCACTACGTGAAGAGCGGCGTCACCGGCATCATCCCGCTCGGGACGACCGGCGAGAGCCCGACCATCGACGACGCGGAGGCCGACCGGCTGGTCGAGCGCACGGTCGCGACGGTGGCCGGCCGGGTGCCGATCCTGGTCGGGGTCGGCGGCAACGATACGCGCAAGACGGTCAAGGCGGTGAAGCGCCTGCAGCGCTACCCGGTGCAGGGCATCCTCTCGGTCTGCCCCTACTACAACCGGCCGAGCCAGGACGGCATGCGCGAGCACTTCACCCGCATCGCGGAGGCCGCCGACCGCCCGATCCTGATTTACAACATCCCCTACCGCACCGGCGTCAACCTGACCAACGAGACCCTGCTGCGCCTCGCCGAGATCCCGAACATCGCGGGCGTGAAGGACTCCTCGGGGAACATCGCGCAGTCACTCGATCTGCTGCGCCAGCGGCCCGACGGCTTCGCGGTGCTCACCGGCGAGGACGCCTACTTCTACACGATGCTGGCTCACGGCGGCGACGGCGGGATCCTCGCCTCCGCCCACGTCGAGACCGCGTTGTTCCTCACCGTGTACGAGCGCATGGTCGCCAACGACCACCAGGGCGCGCGCAAGGCCTGGTCGCGCCTGGAGCCCCTGGTACCGCTCCTCTTCAAGGAGCCGAACCCGGTCCCCATCAAGCACTGCCTGTGGCGGCAGGGGCTGATCGGCTCGCCCGAGTGCCGGCTGCCGCTCACCCGCGTGTCCGACGGGCTCGCCGCCCTACTCGACCGCGCGCTGGTGCGCTAGTACCAGCGGGGGTCCCCGGGCAGGACCGGCAGCGGCTTGCCGTCCACCTGGAGCACGCGCGGACGGATGGTGGGGACGGCGCGGCCGCGCAGCGCGCCCAGGATGTCGGCGGTGCGCGACCCGCCGCCCTGCAGCAGCTCGAGGTTCTTGATGGTCGGCAGCCGCAGCGTGATCTCGTTCCGACGAAACGCCTCGAAGGCCTCGACCGGCGTCAGCCATCGCTGAGCCACGATCTCGTGGCCGTCCACCTCCGGTGCCTGATCCGCCGGCGCGACCGCGGCGAAGAACCGCGTGTCGAACCGCAGGGGCTGCTCTTCGGGCGTGATCCAGTGCGCGAAGTAGGTCAGGCGGTCGGTGGCGAGCGTGAGCCCCTCGGCGCGCAGCATGGCAAAGAACGCCGGATTGGTGGACTGGCACGCGGTCCGGTGCTCGTCGAAGCGCGCGTGGTTGTCCGGGGTGAAGCGGACGAACTCTCCCCGCCGGTCGTAGGCGAGCAGCACGCCCACCTCCTCGAACGCCTCGCGGATGGCGCCGACCCAGTAGCCCAGCGCCTGGCGGGGCGTGAGATCGCCGCCCAGACGCGCACTCGCCTCGTCCGCGGTGAGGTCACGGCAGAACCGCTCGACGTCGTCCGGGATGTCGTCGGCCTCGACCTTCCCTCCCGCGAACACGTAGTCGCCCGCCGCGAACTTGCTCTTCCCGTGGCGCTGGATCATCAGGATCTCGGCGGGACCCGCGGGTCGATCGCGCAGCAGGACCAGGGTCGCGGCGGGTGACGGGCTGGCGGGGCTCATAGGCGCGAGAACCGTTTGTATTCTGACACGGCCGAAAGCGGCGGAGGCCGCCTAAAAAAAGGCTCTTGTGGAGCCCCGTCGCCGGTGGGATATTTCTCCCGTGCCGAGCTCGCACACCGCCACGATCGAGCGCCCGCCCGAGCACCGGCGGCATGCGCGGGTGGCGGCCTCCTGGCCGGTGACGGTCCAAACCGGCGAGCAACTCTTGCACCTGCACACCCTGAATCTCAGCTCGTTCGGCGCCAAGCTCGGGCTGGACGAGACCCGGCAGGGCGAGCTGCTCGAAGTGGGCCGCACCGCGCACCTGCGTCTCGAGCCGCCCGGCGCCCGACCGGTCGAGGTCGAGGCCATCGTCTGGCGCGCCGACGACGACGGGCCCGTCTTCTTCTTCATCGGAACGTCCCCCGCAGCATAGTCGCACCTCTCTCCCTCAACGAGGAGACCGCCGATGGGCGCAGAAGCGAAGATCAAGGAGCTCGGCATCACCCTCCCCAGCCCGCCCAAGCCGATGGGCAACTACATCCCGGGCGTGCGCGTGGGCAACCTGCTCTTCCTCTCCGGCCACGGGCCGCTCCGCATCGAGGGCAACCCGAGCGCCCGCGGCAAGGTCGGTCGCGATCTCTCCACCGAGGATGCCTACAAGGTCGCGCGGGAGGTCGGCATCAACCTGCTCGGCTCCGCGCGCGCCATCCTGGGCAGCCTGGACAAGGTCAAGCGGGTCGTGAAGGTGCTGGGCATGGTCAACGCGGTCGAGAGCTTCGGCGAGCAGCCCAAGGTCATCAACGGCTTCTCCGATCTGATGGTCGAGGTCTTCGGCGAGGAGGGCCGCCACGCCCGCTCGGCGGTCGGGATGGGCTCGCTGCCCGCGGGGATCCCGGTCGAGATCGAGATGATCCTCGAGCTCAAGGGCGGGGGCGGGGAGCTCAAAGGCGGGAGCGGGGCGGCCCCCAAGGCCAAGCGCGCGGCCAGGGCGGCCAAGAAGCCGAAGCGTCGCCGCTAGTCGAAGAGCGGCGGCAGCACCCGCAGCGCCTCCGCGATCCGCGGGCCGTACCAGGACAGCAGCTTGCCGTCCACCAGGTGTATCCGTCGATCGCGCACCGCGGGCAGGTCCGCATACGGTGCGAAGTCGTCCCGGTGCACCCGGCGGAAACGATACGGCTCGTCGGGAAGCAGAATCACCTCCGCGCCGGAGGCGCCCACCTGCTCCAGGGTGACCGCCGGATAACGCGTCGCCTCTGCGGCGAAGACGTTGAATCCACCGGCGACCGCGAGCATGTCGTGCACGTAGGTGTCGCGGTTGATGGTCATGTAGGGCTTGCGCCAGATCGGGCAGAAGACGCGACGCGGCGGGCGCCCCGCCCGGGCGGCCCGCGTCTCGTCGTAGCGGGCCTGCAGCGCGGCGTGCAGCTCGCGGGCGGGCGCGCCCGCCTCGATCACCTCGCCCAGCTCGGCCACCAGGCGGATGCCCTCGGCCACGGTGCGCGGATAGGTCACGTGCACCGGGATACCCCAGCCCCGGAGTGTCTCGACGTGCTCGCGGATGTTCTCCTCGACGTTGGCGATGACGAGGTCGGCCCGCAGGTCGCGGATCGCCTCGAGCTTGGGATTCTTCTCGCCGCCCACGCGGACCAGGCCGGCGACGCCCTCCGGAGGCTGGGTGCAGTAGATGGTGCAGCCGACGACGCGATGTCCCGCCCCGATCGCGAAGAGGATCTCGGTGATGCTCGGGATGAGCGAGACGATGCGCTGCGGCGGAGACGTCAGAGCTTGGCGGCCTGCTCGGACAGGCGCTCCACGAGGCCGATCAGCTCCTTCAAGTGCTCGCGCAGGAGCGACTCCGCCTTGCGCGCGGCCTCGCCCTGCCCGCTCTCGACGGCGTCCTCGAAGCTCGTGACCGCGACGCCGAATTCGCGGAGCAGCCGGCGCGTACTGTCCTGCGACATGCTCGTAGGATAACATGTCGCGCAGCCAGGCCATGGTCGGCGTCCTCGATCGTCTCTACCGCGCGCTCTACCGGGGCGTGCTGGCGCGCCTGCCCGAGCGGGCCGCGATCGCGATCGGGCAGTGGGGCCTGCGTCACCTGCCGCTCGATCGCCTCGCGATCTTCTCGAACCCCGATCCACGCCTCGCGATCACGCTGGGCGGCGTGCGGCTGCCGAATCCGCTCATCTTCTCGTCGATGTACTACGACACCGCGATCCTCGCGCGCGCGATGGGCCTCGGCTGGGGCGCGGTCACGGCCAAGAGCATCACGCCGGGCCCGCGGCCTGGGCATCCGGAGCCGAACCTGGTCCGCATCCAGACCGCGGAGGGCCCCGGACTCGTCAACTGCAACGGGTTCAAGAACCCCGGCCTCGACGCCTACCGCGCCGCCCTGGCCCGCCTGCCCCACCGGGTACCGCTGATCGTGGCCGCCGCGGGCGAGTCGGCGGAGGACTACGTGCGGGTGGTGGAAGGGCTCCAGGAGTTCGGGGACCTGGTCGAGATCAACATCTCCTCGCCGAATACCAAGCTGGTCTACGGCTGGTCCACCCGTCCTCACGACCTCAAGGATGTGTTCCGGGCGGTACGGGCCGCCACCACCAAGCCGATCATCGTGAAGATCTCGCCCGACTTCCGGGAGACCAACGAGGAGATCACGATCCCGGCCGCGCTCGACGCGGGGATCACCATCGTCAACTACGGCAACACGCGCCGGGTAGACGAGCCGCGGCTCTCGCAGCGAACGGGCGGCCTCTCCGGGCCCGCCCTCTTCGCCACCACGCTCGAGAACGTCCGCCGGGTGCGCCAGCGCTTCGGTGGCCGGCTCGAGATCATCGCCACCGGCGGTATCGACAGCCCGGAGAGCGCCCGCCTGGCCCTCGCGGCGGGCGCGACCGCGTGCGGGATCTTCACCGGATTCATCACCCGCGGGCCGCTCCTGCCTCGCCGCATCCTGGACGCGCTGCAACCCACCGGAAAATAGCCCACAGGTTATCCACTTATCCACAGCGATCCACAATCGCGGAAAACGTACGCTGCGACGGGCTTCCAGAGGGGGGACGCGAAAAAGTGACGCTCTGATCATCCACCGCCGCGAGGCGCCTCATCGCACGCAGTGTTCACGCAGGTTCACGGTGCGGCACGCGCCGAATGACGCCTGTGTTGCGGTCAAACGAAGCCTTGACAGGGCAGACACCGGTTCATAAGGTTGTCGGGCGCCGCACCGTCAACGCAGTCGTCGCCGCCGTACAGTGCACATTTTCAGGAGGAGAAGATCAGGCATGGAGGCCAGCCGGAAACCCCTGGCGAAGATCGAGGGCAGGAAGCGGATGCGGCTCAACGGTCTCACGGTGGCGTGGCGGGGCACGCCGAGTCTCGACGACTGGGTGGCCTACATCGTGACCGGAACGAAGTCCAAGAAGCTGATCCTGGCGGATCACGCCTCCGAGCGGAAGGTGAAGGGTCTCCTGGCCCGGATTCAGTCCATGACCAAGAAGGAGGTCGAGAAGCTAGCCAAGGGCTAGCGGCTTCGACGTCGCCACCGTCGTCGGGTCCTCGCTCCAGATGGCCGGATCGGCGTCCACGTAGAGCTCGATCGTGTTGCCGTCCGGATCCTCCAGGTAGATGGACTGGCTGACGTGGTGGTCCCGGATGCCCCGGATCTTCACCGCGTGGGCTTCCAGGACGGCCTTGGCCTCCCGGAGCGTGTCCATCGAGTCCCCGATCTTGAGC
>DATMMH010000346.1:0-8755 GCA_035569855.1 Candidatus Dormiibacterota bacterium | reverse complement strand
GTCCGGGACGAGGGCGCGCAGATCCTCCGCGCGGTCGAAGGCGATGCGCAGCAGGCCGCCGCTGTAGTGGGTGTTGCCGCCCCGCAGGGCACGCGGGGCCTTCTCCAGCGCGAGCACACGCTGCGCGCCCTGCTCGCGAGCAGAGACCGCGGCCGCGAGGGCGGCGTTCCCTGCGCCCACCACGATGACGTCGTAGTCGCTCACGAGGACCCCGCCAAGCATACGCCGGAGAACCCTTGCGGGGCCAGCCTCCAGGCCCATTTCTTGACACGCTCCGGGGCGCGTGCTATTCGGACCGTGACGCACGAGCGACACGTAGGCGATTGGACGGTCTCCCCGATCTCAACGTTGAGAGGAGAAGCGCGATGACTTCAGTCACCGTCAACGGCCGACGCTACGATGTCGACCTCCCCGACGACACTCCGCTGCTGTGGGCCCTGCGTGACGAGCTGGGTCTCACCGGAACGAAGTTCGGTTGCGGCATGGCGCTGTGCGGCGCCTGCACCGTGCACGTCGATGGTCAGCCGGTGCGCTCTTGCGTGACGCCGATCTCCGCGGTCGGGACCAGCAAGGTCACCACCGTGGAGGGGATCGCGGGCGACAAGGCCGGCCGGGCGCTGCAGGCGGCGTGGGTCGAGATGGGCGTGCCCCAGTGCGGCTACTGCCAGGCCGGGCAGCTCATGGCCGCGACCGCGCTGCTCAAGCGCAACGCCAAGCCGACCGACACCGACATCGACGAGGCCATGACCGGCAACATCTGCCGCTGCGGTACCTACGTGCGGATCCGGGCCGCGATCAAGCACGCGGCCGCGCAGCAGGGGGCAGCCCGATGAGCGCGCGGCGGGTCGAGCCCGCGACCGATCGACCGGTCGTCATTGAGAATGTGAGTCGGGAGAATGTGAGTCGGGAGAATGTGAGCCGGCGGCAGTTCCTCCAGGGGGTCTCCGCGATGGGAGGCCTGGTCCTCGCGGTCGGATTCTCGACGGCGGCCCAGGCCGCCGATCCGCCCAAGTACGGGGCGGACGGCATGCCCAACGGCTGGCGGGACGATCCGCTCGTCTTCGTGGCCATCGGGGAGGACGGGATCGTCTCGATCGTCTGCCATCGCTCCGAGATGGGGCAGGGCGTGCGAACCGGCATGCCGATGATCGTGGCCGACGAGCTGGAAGCGGACTGGAAGCGGGTGCGGGTGGTGCAGGCGACCGGAGATGAGAAGCGGTTCGGGAACCAGGACACCGACGGCTCCAGAAGCACGCGGCATTTCTTCGAGCCCATGCGGCGTTGTGGCGCAGCGGCTCGGACGATGCTCGAGGCGGCGGCCGCGGCGCGCTGGGGGGTCCCGGTGAGCGAGGTGGAGGCCAAGAACCACGAGGTGGTGCACGCCAAGACCGGCCGGCGCGCGGGCTATGGCTCGCTGGCCAAGGCCGCGGCTGGCCAGGCGGTCCCCGCCCGGGACACCGTGCGGTTGAAGGACCCGTCGAAGTTCCGCTACATCGGCAAGGGCAATCTGAAGCTGGTCGATGGGCCGAACATCGTGTCGGGCAAGGCGCAGTACGGCATCGACACGCGGCTGCCCGGAATGGTCTACGCGGTGGTGGCGCGGCCCCCGGTCTACGGCGGCAAGGTGGTGAGCTACGACGCCGCCGAGACGCTCAAGGTGCCGGGCGTGCTCAAGGTGGTGGAGATCGAGGCCAGCCCGCCCCCCGCCCAGTTCAACCCGCTGGGTGGGGTGGCGGTGGTGGCGCGCAACACCTGGGCCGCCATCCAGGGGCGCAAGGCGCTGAAGGTCGTCTGGGACGACGGCCCGAACGGCAGCTACGACTCGAAGACGTTCCGGGCGTCGCTCGAGGAATCCGCGCGCAAGCCCGGCAAGGTCGTGCGCGACAACGGGACGGTGGACAGCGCGATGGCCGGCGCGGCGCGCCGACTCGACGCCGAGTACTACATCCCGCACCTCGCCCACGCCCCCATGGAGCCGCCCGCCGCGACGGTGCGGATCGCCAACGGGAAGGCCGAGGTGTGGACCTGCGTGCAGTCGCCCCAGGCGGCGCGGGATCTGGTGGCCAAGCGACTGGGCATGTCCCCCGACGACGTCACCGTGAACGTGACGCTGCTGGGCGGCGGGTTCGGCCGGAAGTCCAAGCCCGACTATGCCGTCGAGGCCGCGGTCGTCTCGAAGGCGATGGACGGCAAGCCGGCGAAGGTGACGTGGACGCGCGAGGACGACCTGATGCACACCTACTTCCACACGGTGTCGGTCGAGCACCTCGAGGCGGGTCTCGACGCGCAGGGCAAGCCGGTGGCCTGGATGCACCGGAGCGTTGCGCCGACCATCTTCTCGACCTTCGTGGACGGGGCGAAGAACGAGGCGGCGCTCGAGCTGGGCATGGGGGTCATCAACGTGCCGTTCGCGATCCCGAACGTGCGCATCGAGAACCCGGAGGCGGTCGCGCACACCCGCATCGGCTGGTTCCGCTCGGTCTCGAACATCCCGCATGCGTTCGCGGTCCAGTCGTTCGTGGCCGAGATGGCCGCGGCGGCGGGGCGCGATCCCAAGGACTACCTGCTGGAGGTCATCGGGCCGGCCCGCCGGGTCAGCCCGGAGATGCTGTCGGACACCTGGAATCACGGCGAGTCGCCGGAGCGCTACCCGGTCGACACCGGCCGGCTGCGGCGCGTGGTCGAGACGGTCGCGCGCGAGGCGGGCTGGGGACGCAAGCTGCCCAAGGGCCGGGGGCTCGGCATCGCCGGGCACTACAGCTTCGTGAGCTACGTCGCCGCGGTGGTGGAGGTGGCGGTCGACGATCAGGGCGCGATCTCGATCCCGCGCATCGACATCGCGGTGGACTGCGGGGCCACCGTGAACCCCGATCGCGTGCGCGCCCAGATGCAGGGCGCGGCGGTGATGGGGGTGAGCGTGGCCACGCTCGGCGAGATGAGCTTCAAGGCTGGGCGCGCGGAGCAGGAGAACTTCCACATGTACGAGATCACGCGTATGGCCATGGCCCCGCGCGAGATCCGCGTGCACATCATCCCGGGCGACTACGGCCAGCCCATGGGTGGCGTGGGTGAGCCCGGAGTGCCGCCGATCCCGCCCGCACTGTGCAATGCCATCTTTGCCGCGACCGGGAAGCGTATCCGGGCGCTGCCGATTCGGGATCAGCTGAAGGCCTGAGCCGGCCGTCAAGGCGACGTTGGAGAGCCGGCGCGATCGATCGGTCGCGCCGGTTCTGTCGTTCGGGCGGGCCGCGCCGCCTCGCTAGGGGAGCAGCAGCGAGATGAGCAGCAGCAGCAGCGCGACGGCCAGCAGCCACGGAGCCGCCGTCCGACGGACCTGGTGCCGTACCAGCCAGACGCCAGCCACCCCGGCCAGGAGCAGCGCGGCCAGGCCGACGATCCTCCGCACCGTGCTCTCGACCGGTCCGCGCGCCGCCGGGCCGAGCGAGAGGTCGCCGGGGGCCGGACGCTGCCGCGCGGCGACATCGAGGGTGCAGGTCGCCTCGCTCGGCCGCCGCCCCTCCGCGAATCCCTTCAGCACGAGCCGGTTTCCCGCGAGCTGATCGGCGGCGACCTCGCCGAACTGGATGAACGCGGGCGGCCGCGGCTTCTTGGCGTCGGTCTCGACGAGACGATCCAGGTTGGAGACCGAGCCGTGGAGGAGATCGCGATCCTTCCGGCCGTCGTGCCACCGCTCCACGAACCCCGCGTAGCGCGCCGGCTCGCCGCCGTTGTCCACGAAGCAGGAGCCGGTGACCCGGACGTGCTCCAGGAGGACGAACCGATCCCGCGTGGTCGAGGCCGGCGTGGGCGACTCCATGCGGCATCCGGTGAAGGCCGCGAGGAGCGCGGCCAGGAGCAGGCGGGCCATGGTCTCCAAGACTACGTCTCGAAGGCCGGACGCGCCAAAGATCCCGCGGGTCATTGCGTTCTCAAGGCATCGCGCGGCGGGATCCTCCAGGGCAGGAAATTCGAGTATGATCCCTTCGACCGAACTGCCCTAGCCGGGAGGCCACCATGATCGCCCCGCATCCCACCGAGGCCCGGAAGCTTCGCGCTCGCCTGTCCCACCCGATCGTCGACGCCGACGGGCACTGGCTCGAGTACACCCCGGTGATGCGCGAGCAGTTCCAGCGCATCGGAGGCGCGGCGGCGGTCGAGGCGCTCGACATGCAGAGCCAGCGCATTCCCAACTCGCTCCGGCTGTCGGTGGCCGAGCGAACGCGGCGCCGGATCGGGCAGGAAGCGTTCTGGTCGTCGCCCAGCGAGAACGTGCTGGATCGGGCCACCGCCATGTTCCCCCGGCTGATGTACGAACGCCTCGACGATCTCGGCATCGACTTCAGCGTGGTCTACCCGACCTCCGGCCTCTCGTACCACCGCATGCAGGACACCCGGCTGCGACGCGCGATTTGCCGCGCCTACAACGTGTTCGCCGCCGATCAGTTCCGCGAGCTCTCCGACCGCATCATCCCCGCCGCGATCATCCCGATGTACACCCCGGCGGAGGCGATCGAGGAGCTGGAGTTCGCGGTGACGCAGCTCGGCTACAAGGTCGTGATGATGGGCGGGCTGATGCGGCGGCCGGTGCCCGCGCTGATCGAGGAGCACCCGGACGCCGCGCGCTTCGTGGAGTGGTACGACGTGATCGGCATCGACAGCGAGCACGACTACGACCCGGTGTGGCAGAAGTGCCGCGAGCTGCGCATCGCGCCGAGCTTCCACAACGGCGCGCGCTCGATCCTGCTCCGGAACTCGCCGTCGAACTTCTGCTACAACCACATCGGCCACTTCGCCTCCGCCGGTCACGCGGTGTGCAAGGCGCTGTTCTTCGGCGGGGTCACCCGCCGCTTCCCGGACCTGAACTTCGCGTTCCTCGAGGGCGGGGTCGGCTGGGCCTGCATGCTCTACGCGGACCTGATCGGGCACTGGGAGAAGCGGAACCGCCACGCGATCGAGTCCACCAAGCCGACCGCCCTGGATCGCGCGGCCCTTCTCGAGCTGGCCCGCAAATACGCCCGCGACGAGATGGTGGAGCCGATCCACCGCGGAGAGGGTCTCGACTCCGATCCGAGCCTCACCGGCGGCGTGGAGGACGTCGACGACTACTTCCGTTGCCGGATCGAGCGCAAGGAGGACATCGGCGAGCTGTTCGTGCCGCGCTTCTACTTCGGCTGCGAGGCGGACGATCCGGTCAACGCGTGGGCCTTCAACCGAGGGGCGAATCCGCTGCGCGCCCGACTGAACGCGCTCTTCAGCTCGGACATCGGCCACTTCGACGTGCCGGACATGACCGAGGTGGTGCCCGAGGCGTACGAGCTGGTCGAGCACGGTCTCCTGACCGAGGACGACTTTCGCGATTTCATGTTCGGCAACGCGGTGCGCTTCTGGGGTCAGGTGAACCCGGAATTCTTCAAGGGCACCGTGGTGGAGCAGGCCGCCGGCCAGGCGCTCGCGTAGGTTCTGCGCAGTAGCCCGGGTCTGGAAAGGGGAAGGCCCTCACCCTAAGAGGGAACCGGGCTGCCGCCCGGCGTGAAGCGAGGCGAGCGTCGCGCCGAGGGGGCCGTCGCCAAGTCCCCGTCGGTATTGGAGTGTCAGCGCCCTGACCGGGGGTGGCACCGAACGTGCCGCCGGTCCTTCAGCACCATGGCGACCAACATCACGCGAGGCTCGGTTCGGCCGGGCAACGATGCCCAGGTCACGATCGTCGTCGTACCGCGCGAGCGGTTCGGGGTGACCCGACGCGCGCTCGAGGCGGTGTACGCCAATACCGCCGAGCCGTTCCATCTGGTCTACGTCGATGGCGGCTCGCCCCGCCGGATCCGGCGCTATCTGGCCCGGGAGGCGGAGGCGCGCGGTTTCACGCTCGTGCGCACCGATCGCTACCTGATTCCGAACGAGGCCCGCAATCTCGGACTGCGCCACGTGCGAACCCCGTACGTGGTGTTCATCGACAACGACGCGGTGCCGTCGCCGGGATGGCTCGGCAAGCTCGTGGAGTGCGCGGAGGCGACCGGAGCGTGGGTGGTGGGGCCGACCTACTACATCGGAGAGCCCGAGCGCGAGGAGATCCACATGGCAGCCGGGGACGCGCACATCGAGGAGTGGCGAGGAGGCCGCCGCTTCGTCGACCGGCATCGTTTCGCCGGTAAGCGGCACGCCGACGTCCATCCCCAGCTGGTCCGCATGCCGTGCGAGCAGGTGGAGTTCCACTGCATGCTCGTGCGGACGGAGGTGTTCGAGCAGATCGGGCCGCTCGACGAGGAGCTGCGCAGCGTCTGCGAGCACAGCGACCTCTGTCTCCTCGTCCGACGACGGGGTCACCACGTGTACTTCGAGCCGGCCGCGGTGGTCACGTACGTCACGAGCGGCCGCTTCCGCCCGTCGGACTATCGCTTCTACTTCCGCCGATGGAGCGAGTCCTGGAACGCGGCGTCGGTGGAGCGGTTCCGGGAGAAGTGGGGGCTTCATCCCGACGATCCCGGGACGAAGTCGCTCGAGCGCTGGGCGGCCGGCCATCGCCGGATCCCCTTCGAGCCCGTGTTGCAGGGGCTCGAGCGAGTCCTGGGCTGGCGCTGGGGCCGGTGGGTCGGCGATACCCTCTTGATGGGTCTCGAGCGGCGGATCAACCGCCGCTGGGTGCGCCCGCTGTCGCGCTCGTCGGGCCGCTCCGCGCGGCCGGATCGCCTGTCCGCCACCCGCTAGTCCCCGCCGTGCACCGCTTCCCCCAGACGAACCTGCAGCTCTACGCGCAGCTCGTGGACCTGGGCTATTCGGACGCGGACCTCGCGACGGTGGCCCGCTCCTACGAGCTGTCGATGGCGCTCTTCCCGGGCACGTACCGCGCCTCCGGCAAGCCGTTTCTGGCCCACCTGGTCGGCACCGCCGGTATCATCGCCACGCTCCGGGCCCGGGCGCCGGTGGTCGCGACGGGACTTCTCCACGCCGCGTACACGCACGGCGAGTTCGGCAACGGGTGGCTCGGCGTGTCGAATGCCAAGCGGGCCCGCGTCCGCGCGGCGGTCGGGCCGGAGATCGAGGAACTGGTGGCCCGCTACACCGCGCTGCGGTGGGCGCCGGCCACCATCCCGGCCATCCGCGCGCGGCTCGACGCGATGACCGGGCTCGAGCGGGACGTGCTGCTGGTTCGCCTCGCCAACGAGCTCGAGGACCACCTGGATCTGGGGATCCTCTACCCGGGCGACGTTCCACGCCGGCTGCGCTTCATGCGGGAGGACCTGCCGGCGGCGGTCGAGATGGCGGAGCGGCTCGGCCACCCCGAGCTGGCGGAGAGCCTGACCGCGGCTTTCGATCAGATCGAGCGGGCCGCGGTCAGTCCCGCGCTGCGGCGGACCCAGGTCGAGTCCTTCCGGCTGCCGTTCGCGTCCCACCGCCTCCGGCTGCGCGTGGTGGTGAGCCACCTCATCGCCCGGAGCCCTTGGCGCTGAAGAGCCGGCGCGCCCGACGCCTGGCGCGGCGCGCGCCGTTCATCACGCGCCGGCCGATGACGAACTCGATGAGGGCCAGGAGCAGGCGTCCGCGCACCAGCAAGCCCGGGTCGCGGGCCACGCAGCGCCCGACCAGGGCGCGCGCCAGCGTCGTATCGACTCGCGCGGGCAGGCCCGTCTCGAGGGCGGCCTGGAGGGTGGCGGTGAGGGTGTCGTCGCGCTGACCGACGGTCGCCAGCGCGACCGAGAAGTCGCGCAGGTGGGGGGGAAGGGGCTCGGCGCCGTCGAGCGAGTGGACGCGATGGTGGTCGGGGAGGGCCTCCACGGCGTTTCGCAGGTACTTGCCCCAGCCGCTCTCGGTGTGATGCTCGCGGATCGCGCTCCCCAGCGCCCGGCCCTGGGCCCGTCGCTCTCCCTCGTGCGCGACCAGGGCGACGGCCGTCCGCACGTAGTCGGCCACGTCGCGCGGCTGCTCCACCCCGACGATGGCGGCGCCGTCGATCGAGAAGGGCGGCGGCACGTCACGCGGCGCGCGGACGCACGGGGTGCCGAGCAGGCCCACCTCGAGCAGGGCGGTGGGTGAGCCCAGCGGGAAGCTCTCGAGATAGACGTCCGCGGCGGCGTGGTACGGGTCGAGGTCGGTCTGCGGTCCCACCGCCGCGACGCGGCCCCCGCTCATCTCACGCAGCGCCCGCCACCGCGGGTCTTCGCGAGGTCCGACCGCGACCAGATGGGCGGCGTGCTCGGCGCGGAGGATGGCCGCTGCCGCGTCGAAGAAGTCGAGCCCGGGGAGCGGCTGGTACTTGTCTCCGTTGCCGATGGTGAGCAGCACCGGTGCGCCCGCGGGAAGCCCGAGCTTCCGGCGGGCGGTCGAGCGGGTCTCCCGCGAGACCCGCGGCGCGATCGGGATCGGCAGGAGCGCGTTCCGGGCGATGCCCCGGTAGGCCGCGCTCCACTCGAGGGCCGAGTCGCGCAGGTTGAGCACCAGGTCGGCCACCGACCCGCCGACCCAGAACTTCTGGCTCAGGTGATTGAGCAGCATGACCGGCGGGCCTCCCGCGATACCCAGGGCCACGACCGGGACGACGCTCCACGGGTGCACGTGAAGCACCACGCGCTCGGCGTGGGTCCACGCACGCTGCCGCAGCGCCATCGCGCGTTCGAGCAGCGGGGCGTCCGGATCGAGCGCGTCCACCCCGCCGCCGGTGGCGCGGGCCGGCTCGACGAGCCGCGGATCGATCTCCCCGTGATGGGAGAGGAACAGCACGTGGTGACGGCCGCCATCGGGATCGAGGTTCATCCAGCGCCGG
>DATMMH010000345.1:0-12219 GCA_035569855.1 Candidatus Dormiibacterota bacterium | reverse complement strand
TGGGCGCCCGCGCGATGCGGGTCGCGGTCAACCGCGAGCTGCACACCAAGACCGGGGCGGAGCCGTCGCCTCGCAGCACGCGTCATCTCGAGCTGGAGCTTCCGGACGGTGTCACCTACCGCGCGGGCGATCACCTCGGGGTGATCCCGCACAACGCCGACGCCCTGGTCGCGCGCATCGCGTCGCGCTTCGGTCTCGATCCGGGCGCCACCATCCGGCTGCGTCTGGGCGGCGGGCGGAAGACGTTCCTGCCGGTCGATCAGCCGATCGTGGTGGGCCGTCTCCTCGGCGACTACGTGGAGCTGCAAGACCCGGCGACTCGCCGGCAGATCCAGACCATGGCGGCCAACACCGAGTGCCCGTGGACGAAGCCGCGCCTCCTGGCCTTGGCCGAGGACGAGGCCCGCTACCGCGAGGACGTCCTGACGCGGCGGAAGTCGGTGATCGACCTGCTGGAGGAGTTCCCGGCCTGCCAGCTCCCGTTCGACCGCTACCTGGAGATGCTGCCGCCCCTCCGTCCGCGCTACTACTCCATCTCGTCCTCGCCGCTCGCCCAGGAGCGCCGCTGTAGCATCACGGTGGCGGTGGTGGACGGACCGGCGCGCTCGGGCCGCGGCGAGTTCCAGGGCGTCTGCTCCGGCCACTTGCTGCGCCAGGCCGAGGGCAATCTCGTTCAGGCCTTCGTCAAGGACACCAAATCCGCCTTCCGCCTCCCGGTGGATCCCGCCACCGCGATCATCATGATCGGGCCGGGCACCGGGCTCGCGCCGTTCCGCGGATTCCTCCAGGAGCGCGCGGCGTTGCGGACGCGCGGGCAGGCGGTAGGGCCCGCGCTCCTGTTCTTCGGCTGTCGCCATCCCGGCCAGGACTTCATCTACGAGGACGAGCTGCGCACCTTCGCCGAGAACGGGGTGGCGCGACTGTTCACGTGCTTCTCGCGGCTGGGGGGAGCGCAGAAGACCTACGTCCAGGACCAGGTGCTCCAGCAGCGCGACCAGGTGTGGAAGCTCATCCAGCAGGGGGCGGTCGTCTACGTCTGCGGCGACGCCAGCCGTATGGCGCCCGACGTGCGCCGCGCTTTCGCCGCGATCTACCGTGACGAGACCGGCGGTGACGAGCGCGCCGCCGAGGCGTGGCTGCAGGCCCTCACCGCCGAGCAGCGTTACCTGGTCGACGTCTGGGCCGCGAGCTAGGGGACCCGCTCAGAAGAGCCGCAGCAGCAGGTGGATCGCGTAGAGGCCTCCGCCGGCGAGGCCACCCACCACGGTGCCGTTGACCCGGATGTACTGAAGATCGTCGCCGGCGTGCTCCTCGATGAGCCGGACCGCGCCCTCGGGACCGAGGGCGTGGACGCCGCGCTCGATGAAGCGGGCGATGCGGTCGTGGTAGCGGTCCACCACCTCGGTGATGCGCTGCTTGAGCCAGCGGTCGAGAGCCTGCCGGAGCTCCTGGTCCTGGGCCAGGGTCAGGCGCGCGCGATCGAGGCGCGCGGTGACCCAGGCCACCAGCTCCGAAGGTTCGCCCGCCAGGTCGGTCATGATGATCCGGCGGAGGCCCGCGGCCGCATCCTCGACCAGGCGCTCCACCGCCGGGCTCGCGAGCAACTCCTCCTTCGCGGCCTCGATGCGCGCGGCCAGCTCCGGATCGGTGCGGAGACGGCCGGGCAGGGCGGCGATCGTCTCGCCGAGCCGGCGCCGCAGCGGATCCTCCGGATCGTCGGCAATCTTCCTGAGCGCCTCGTGTAGCGACGACACGAGCCGCTCGCGGTCGATGAGCCCGAGAGCGTTGGCGAGCCCGATCAGGAAGCGCGGATAGGCACCCATCTGGGCCCGGTACCCGGCCAGCACGCCATCGACCATGTCGCCGACCATGCTGCGGAAGCTCGGGCGGTCGAGCGCGTCGATCAAGGCCGCCGCCACCGCCTCGATGAGTCGCTGGTCCCAGCCCTGACGGCGCGCGACCTCGACGCCGGTGGCCAGCATCGGTGCGAAGGGGTGGCTCCGCGCGAGCCGCGTGAGCCAGCCGGTGAGGTCGTGGGTCGCCAGCGGTGAGAATTGCTCGGCGGCCCAGCGCGACACCGCGCGCACCGCGGACTCGAGATCATCCGGTTTGAGACGATCGGCGGCACGGGCGAGCAGGTCGGCCACCTCGAAGCGCGAGATCTCGCGCGTGACGTAGTCCTTGGTGAGTACCCGATCACCCACCATGATGCCGACCCGCTCGGCCATCAGCTCCCAGTTGGCGGGAATGATCGCGGTGTGGGGAATCGGTAGGCCGAGCGGGCGCCGGAATAGGGCGGTCACCGCGAACCAATCGGCGAGGCCGCCCACGATACCCGCTTCTGCGATGGCGAGGATCCACCCGCCCCACCAGGTGGCGCGAAAGGGGAGGGCCGCCGCCGCCGACACCACCGCGGCCAGCAGCACGACCAGGGCGAGTCGTCGCTGACGCGGCCGGCGTGGGTCTGCGGAGGGGCCGCGGCCGTTCACGGGCCCGAGGCTACTACGGTTGGCGGGGAGCTCGAAAGCCGGAGTCGAATATGACGCCAAGGGTCAATAAAACACTCATATTTATGGGCATTTAACCTGAACTAACGCCATGAGTCAAAAATCAGTTGACTTCATGACGCAACGTGTTACTCTCAGCCTCGTCATGGACGAGCAACGACATATTCCTCAACCCGAAACCGGAAGGAGCAGGGCAATGGCGACCAAGAGCGAGGGCATGTTCCCGGAATCGTTCACGAGCGTGCAGGGCAAAGTGCTGGAGGCGATGTCGGTGTTCGCCCAGGCCAACGAGCGGGTGATGGGCGAGCTGATCGAGCTGTCCTCCGCGACCGCCCGCGAAGGTCTTCGCGCATTCGGCGAGCTGCAGGCCGCGGCGGTCGAGACGGCGCGGGCGGTGCCGCTGCCGAGCGTGGGGCAGGGCGGCGAGATGATCGAGGATCTGCGGCGGGACCCGCTGGCGTGGTACCGGAAGGGCTTCCAGGCCCTCGCGGACTCGACCCAGCGCGCGGCCAAGCTGGTCGAGACCAATGCGCAGATCGTCGCGCGCAACGCCGAGCGCTTCCAGGCGTCGGCCGACCGGGCCGCGAAGGGCATCGAGCAGGCGGCCAGCGGCTACGTGAGCAGCATGAAGGACATCTACACCCGTCACGAGCCCCGCAACTAACTCCGCAGCTGTCTAGGTCGCGACCGCGGCGGGGGCCGGTGTTCGGGCTCCCGCCGCCTCCGCGGCGTCCGCCGCGCTCAGGATCTCGGCGAAGGACGCCTTCAGGCATTCCACGTAGAGCCATACGTCCGGCACCAGGCGCGGGTCCACCGTGACCCCGATCGTCAGACGCTGATCGTAGGTGAGGATCGCGTTGACGAGGCCCACCTCGCTGGCGAGCGGAATGAGCGGGCACCAGCCGATCAGCCGGTGGCCCGAGAGGTAGAGCGGGATCTGCGGCCCGGGCACGTTGGTGGAGACGGTGTTGAGGAGCGTGTTCGGCACCGTGAGCTGGCCCGCCACCGCCTGCACGACCGGCGGGACGCGGTCCATCAGATGCGTGACCTCGTAGAGCCCTCCGGCCTGGTCCTGGTCCTTGAGCCGGGTCATCGCGCTCCGCTCGGCGGCGAGGCGCGCCACCGGATCGAGCACACCGACGTAGAGCGGCGCGAAGATCATCGAGACGAGATTGCCGAGCGCGCCCCGCTCGTCGGGTCGCCGCATGCTGACCGGACACATCGCGCGAATCTCGACTCCGTCGGTGGGGAGCCCGAGGGCACGCAGGTAGCGACCGATTCCGCCGGCGATCACGGTCAGGACCACGTCGTTCACGGTGCCGCCCAGGATCGACTTGGCGCGCCGGAACTCCCCGAACGAGAACTCGGCCCAGCCGAATCGACGCTCCGCGGAGACCGGACCGTTGAACGGCACCCGCGGTGCCGGGCGCAGGACGTTGGGCGCGGAGGTGCTGACCGCGCCCATGAGCTGGCGCAGCCGCGCCTCGAGCTCGGTCGGGCGCAGGAGCCGGAAGGCGTCGTCGGTGAGGGTCTGCGCGGTCTCGGTGAGCCGATCCCGGACCGCGTCCTGCAGGAGGGTCAGCGGATCCGGGATCGGACGCGGCTCCCACGGCGCGGCCGGCGGCTCGGGCGGGGGCGCATCCGGCTTGAGGTCGTGCAGCACCATCGTGAGATCCACGCCGGAGACGCCGTCGATCATCGCGTGGTGCACCTTCCACACCACCGCGGTGTTGCCGTCGGCGCGGCCGTTGACCACGATCAGCTTCCAGAGCGGGTGCTCGCGGTCCAGCATCCCGGCGAAGGCGCGGCCACCCGCCTCGGAGAGCGCCCGATCGTCGCCGGGCGGCGCCAGCGTCACCTCGTCCACGTGATGGCGCATGTCGAACGCGGGATCGTCCTCCCAGGTGGGATGGGCCATCGCGAACGGCGGGAACACGACCCGTTGTCGGTAGCGCGGAAGCAGGTGGAGCCGGCGCTCCAGCGCCTCGACCAGCGTCTCCCGCGAGACGTACCCCTCGTACAGCATGGAGCCGCCCACGTGCATCGGCTGGGTGGGCTTCTCGGTGTAGAGGAACGAGGCGTCGAGGGTCGTGAGTCGGCGATGGAGCGCCTTGGACGTCATGCCCGCGCGGGTGGGATTTCGAGTCGGTCTACGAGGCGGCGGGTGGCACGACCGGTCGACGGGCCAAGGCTAGGTGATGCGCGATGGCCCGGTAGGCGCCGGGATTGGCGACGAGGCCCACGTGGGTTCCCGCGACCTCGACGTTGGCGGCCGCGTCGTCGCTCACGCACACGCGCCAGTCCACGATGCCGTCGGTCTTGGTGAACACCGCGAGCTGCGGCACCGAGGCGGGGAACGAGGTCTCCAGGCCGGACACCGCCGGACAGCGGCAGTGGCCGGTGTAGCAATCGGGGCGATCGTCGCGACGGATCTGCGCCCGCACGCGATCCGAGGCGAAGAGGACGAACGGATGCGAGCGGATCCCCCGGAACGGGGAGCCGAGCGTGATCACCGACGCGGCCAGGTCCGGACGACGGGCGGCCAGCGAGCGGGCGAGCATGCCGCCCAGGCTGTGGCCGATCAGGTGCACGGGCCGGCCGGTGCTCGTCCGCGCGCGCTCGACCGTCTCGAGCAGACGTCCGGAGAGGACGTCGAGACAGTCCGCGTTCCGTCCGATGCGCGAAAGATAGGGACGGTAGCCTAGGCGCGTCAGCCAGCCGTAGAGCTCCATCAGGTACCAGTCGGTGCCGAGGAAGCCCGGAACGAGGACGGCGGCGGAACTGTCCCCGCGGGGCACGCCGTAGCCGTAGAAGACGGGCGCGGCGCGCAGGGCCAGCCAGTCGAGGCCGGCCAGGCCCTCGCGCCAGATCGGCAGCGACGGGGCGGACTGCCGATCCCTCGCGAACGGTGGAGACGCCGCGCTCGTCATGCCACTTAATGCTACCACGAACCGGTCGGCCGGCGCCTTGCCCCGGCCCCGGCCGCTCCGCTACGATACGGGCATGATCGCCGCAGTGCTGCGTGGTCCCCGCGCGCTCGAGCTCGCGCAAGTGCCGTCTCCCGAGCCGGGTCCGGGCGATGCGGTGATCCGGGTCCGGGCGGCCGGCCTGTGCGGCACCGACTACCGCATCTGGACCGGGGAGCGTCCGGTGCACTATCCGCGCGTGATGGGGCACGAGTTCGTGGGCACGGTGCGCGCGGTGGGCTCCGGCGTCTCCGGGCTCCGGGTGGGCCAGTCCGTCGCGGTGGAGCCCAACTACTCGTGCGGGTCCTGCCCGCTCTGCCGCGAAGGCAACCGCAACCTGTGCCTCTCGCGCGTCGCGGTCGGCATCGACGTGGACGGCGGCTTCGCGGAAGAGGCGACCGTGCCCGCGCGCTGCTGCTGGCCCGCTCCGGACGGCCTGGGCGACGAGCGCCTGCTCCTGGCCGAGCCGCTCGCGGTCGTGGTGCGTGCGGTCGGGCGCGCCGCGCCGCAAGCCGGCGAGACCGCCGCGGTGCTGGGCGTGGGCTCGCTCGGCCTGCTCGCGGTGCAGGTGCTCAGGGCGCGTGGCGCGCGGGTCCTCGCGGTCGCGCGGTCGACCCGGCGCCTCGCGCTCGCGCGGGAGCTGGGCGCCGACGCGGTCGCGCTCTCCGGCGCCGACGACGACACCGCGGCGGCCCGCGCGTTCTCCGGCCGCGAGGGCGTCGATCTCGTCATCGAGACCGCGGGCACCGCGCCCGCGGTGGAGCAGGCGGTGAACCTCTGCCGCCCGGGCGGCCGCGTGGTGCTCACCGGGCTGCCCCACGAGCCCACCCCGCTCAATTTCTTCTGGGTGGTGCGCCGGGAGCTACGCATCATCGGCTCGATGATCTACCAGGACGAGTTTCCCGAGGCGATGCGCCTCCTCGCGAGCGGAGCGGTGCGCGTGGACCGCCTCCTGTCGCGAACGTTCCCGTTGGCCCGCATCGACGACGCCTTCCAGGCCCATCGCTCGCCCGACTCGATCAAGGTCGCGGTTCTGCCCTAGTCGGCGCGGCCGTCCCCCAACGCGCTTTTATCCGGCGCCCCGTAAACATTAAGATACGGGGAGACGTCTGCAGCTCAGGAGGGTGGAATGCGGCCCGGAATACGCGGTGCGTCATTGGCGATGGCGGCGGTGGTCGTGGCCGCCTGTTCTTCGGGCCGGCCGCAGGGGGCCCAACTCCAGGGGGCGCAGCCTCAGGCGACCGTTCCGCCGGCGGGTTCCGCAGTCCACCCGGCGGTCAGCCCGCCCCGTGTCGCCAGCTCGATCCGCCTTCCGGCCTCACCGCTCACCGCCGATCAACAGATCCTGCACACGCTCAATCGCCTGGGCTACGGTCCGCGGCCGGGTGACGTGGAGCGCGTGCGGCAGATCGGGGTGGCCGCCTACATCGAGCAGCAGCTCAGCCCGAGCAGCATCCCGGATCCGGCGCTGGAGCAGGCCCTGCCCGCGTATCGCGTGCTCGGCCTGAGCGCGGCCGCCCTCGTGCGCGAGTACCCGCAGCCCTCCCCGCAGGTGCGACAGCAGCTGGCTTCCGGCCAGATGACCCGCCAGGACGCGGTCCAGATGTATCCGCCCGAGCGGCGCCCCGCCGTGATCACCGCGCAGATGCAGGCGGCGCGGATCACCCGCGCGGTGATGAGCGAGCGCCAGCTCGAGGAAGTGATGGTCGACTTCTGGTTCAATCACTTCAACGTCTACGCCCAGAAGGGTGCGGTGCGCTGGATGCTGCCCGCGTACGAGCGCGAGGCGATCCGTCCCCACGCGCTCGGCCCCTTCCGCGACCTGCTCCTGGCCACCGCGCGTCATCCCGCCATGCTCTTCTACCTCGACAACTGGCTCAGCACCCGCGCCGACCTCACGCTGCCCGGCGGGCCCAACGGGCCCCGGCGCATGGGGCTCAACGAGAACTACGCGCGCGAGCTGATGGAGCTGCATACGCTCGGGGTGGACGGTGGCTACACGCAGCAGGACGTGATCGAGGTGGCGCGCTGCTTCACCGGGTGGACGATCGACCGACCCCAGCAGGGCGGCGGTTTCCTCTTCCGGACGATCGCGCACGATCGGGGGGAGAAGCACGTGCTCGGGCAGGCGATCCCGGCCGGCGGCGGTCTCCAGGACGGCGAGCGCGTCATCGACATCCTGGTACGCCATCCCGCCACCGCGCGTTTCATCGCCACCAAGCTCGCGCGCCGCTTCGTGAGCGACGATCCTCCGCCGGCCCTGGTCGAGCGCGCCGCCGCCACCTTCCAGCGCACCGACGGCAACATCCGCGCGGTGCTCCTGACCATCTTCACCTCGCCGGAGTTCTGGTCGGCCGAGACCTATCGCGCCAAGATCAAGACGCCGCTCGAGGTGGTGGTGAGCGCGGTGCGCACGCTCGACGGACGGATCGGGCCGG
Organism: Candidatus Dormiibacterota bacterium; assembly: GCA_035569855.1. GTDB lineage: Bacteria > Methylomirabilota > Methylomirabilia > Rokubacteriales > CSP1-6 > CAMLFJ01. The sequence goes on along the minus strand of DATMMH010000345.1, from coordinate 4,308 downwards.
TTCCCGCCGGCGAGGCCGGGGCCGGCGGCGAGGGGCCCGCGGGCGGTGGCATCGTGCTGGCCCGCGAGGTCGCGAAGCTCGGCGAGCCGCTCTACGAGGCGCAGCCGCCCACCGGCTACCCCGATCGCGCGGAGGCCTGGGTGAACACCGGCGCGCTGCTCGGCCGCATGAACTTCGCGCTCGGCCTGGCCCACAACCGCTTCCGCGGCGCGAGCGTGGATCTCAATCGCTTCGTCGGGGGCGCCGATCGGGGGCAGCCGGCTCAGGTTCTGGACCGTCTGCTCGCCACCGTGCTCTACGGCGAAGCCTCGCCCGACACCCGCGCGGTGCTCGCCTCCCAGCTCGAGAGCCCCGAGATCACGCGCACCACCGCCTACGATCGAGTGGCGAAGGACACCGACGTGGAGAAGCTGACCGCGCTCGTGCTGGGCTCGCCCGAGTTCCAGAGGAGGTAGGCCATGCACGACTGCACGCGGCGCTCCTTCATGAAGGGGGGCGGGCTCGCGCTCCTCGCGCTGGGCTCGGTCCCGCGTTTTCTCGTTCGCACCGCCCTCGCCGAGGAGCGTACCGGGCGTCCGAAGGTGCTCATCGCGGTCTTCCAGCGCGGGGCGGTGGACGGGCTCAGCATGATCGTGCCCCACGGTGATCCCGACTACTACGGCTCGCGCGGCAGCATCGCGATCGCGCGCCCGACCCCCGGCGCGGCGGAGAGCACCGTCGATCTCGACGGGTTCTTCGGCCTGCATCCCTCGCTGTCTCCGCTCAAGCCCCTCTGGGACGAGCGGCGGCTCGCGATCGTCCACGCCTGCGGCTCCCCCGACATCACGCGCTCGCACTTCGACGCGCAGGACTACATGGAATCGGGCACCCCCGGGGTGAAGAGCACCGCCGACGGCTGGCTCGCCCGCGGCCTCGCCGCGGCGCCGGCCCCCGAGCCGGCCTCGCCGTTCCGGGCGGTCGCGCTGGGCCAGCAGCTTCCGCGCATCCTGCGCGGCGACGTGGGCGCGGTGGCTCTGAACAGCCTGTCCGACTTCGACGTCAAGGAAGGCGCCGCGATGATGGCGGCCGGCGGCGGCACCCGCAAGGGCTTCGAGTCGATGTACGAGCAGGGCGTGCGCGACCTGCTCTACGGCACCGGGCGCGAGACCTTCGAGGCGGTCAAGATGCTGAAGACCGCGGCGCCCCAACGCCTCGCTCCCGCGAACGGGGCGGTCTATCCGCGCGGCCGCTTCGGCGACAGCCTCCGACAGATCGCCCAGCTCATCCGCGCGAACGTGGGCGTCGAGGTCGCCTTCGCCGACGTGGGCGGGTGGGACACCCACGCCGGCCAGGGCAACGAGCGCGGGCAGCTCGCGGCGCGCCTCAAGGAGTTCGCCGAGGGGCTCGCGGCGCTCGATCGCGACCTGGGTCCCCGGATGAGCGACGTGGTGGTGCTCACGATGTCCGAGTTCGGCCGGACGGTGCGGGAGAACGGCAATCGTGGCACCGACCACGGCCACGCCACCGCCATGCTCGCCATCGGCGGCCCGGTCAAGGGCGGGCGGGTCTACGGCCGCTGGCCGGGGTTGAGACGCGATCAGCTCTACGAAGGGCGCGACCTGGCCGTCACCACCGACTTCCGCAGCCTGTTCACCGAGGTCGCGACGCGCCACCTGGGCGCGCCGGCCGCGCCGCTGTTCCCGGGGTTCGCCGCGAAGAGCGGCGCGCTGCCCGGCGTGCTGGGCTAGCTCCGGCTCCCGCCTCGAGCCGGGCGCCGGCCCGACTTCCCTCCGCGATCAGCCGCGCGGCGAACCGATCGGCGGCGGCGCCCCTCCTGAATCCGGCCCGGTGGATCAGGGTGACCGAGAGCGCCGGCACCGCGGCCGCCTCCGCGTCGTAGCGGGCTCGTTCCGCTCGGCCCAGCTCGGTCAGAGCGAGCGCGGGGACGAGGCCGACGCCCAGCCCGCCCGAGACGTACGCCAGCAGCAGCGACACGCTCGGGACGTCGATGGTGGAGACCGGCTGGATCCGCTCCCGCAGCAGGTAGTCCTCGAGCAATCGCCGCCCCTGGCTCTCCGCGCCGAGCCGCAGCAGGGGCTCACGGGCCAGGCGCTGGGTGAGCGCCACGCGCCCGACCGATCGTCGTGGTCCCACCCACGCGAAGGGCTGGTCGAAGAGATGTTGGGCCTCGATCCCGGGCGGCGCCTGCTGGCCGGTGACCACCGCGCAGTCCACCTCCCCGCGCTCCACCAGGCGCACCGCCTCGCGCGAGTGCGTGGTGGCGATCTCGAAGCGCAGCGCCGCCTTCTCATCGAGCAGCTCGCGGAGCACCGGCACCAGCAGGGCCCGGCCGAGATAATCACTGACCGCCACCCGCAGAGTCGCGGGCGGGCGCCCCGACAGCTCGCCCAGGTGGGCGAACAGGGCCTCGGTCTCGGTGCCGAGCTTCAGGATGCCGGGCAGGGCGGCCTCGCCGGCGGCGGTCAAACGCACGCCCCGCCCGGCCCGCTCGAGCAGCTTCACGCCGACGTGCCGCTCGAGCTTTCGGACCTGCTGGCTGATGGCGGAAGAGGTGCGGTGCTGCAGGCGCGCCGCCGCCGCGACCGACCCGCTGCGGGCCACCGTGAGGAGGCTCAGCAGGGCGGGGAGAAGGGTGGCGTCGAGCATTAGCGGATCTTACGTGACCGGAAAGAATATTTCACTATACTTAACGGTCGCGAGGTACGAGACTCGCGAAGCGGGCGACCGCGGGTACGAAGACAAAGGAGTCCGACATGGCGTCATCACTGCTCGACAAGGTCTGGAACGCCCACACGGTGCGTACGCTGCCCTCCGGGCAGACGCAGCTCCTGATCGGGCTCCATCTGGTCCACGAGGTCACCTCGCCGCAGGCCTTCCAGGCCCTACGGGAGCTCAAGCTGCCGGTCCGCATGCCGGCCCGCACCTTCGCGACCCTGGACCACATCATCCCCACCACCGCCCAGCAACGGCCCTTCGCCGACGAGGTGGCGGAGGAGATGACCGTCCATCTCACGCGCAATACCCAGCAGAGCGGGGTGCCCTTCTTCGGCCTCGACAGCGGGCGGCAGGGCATCGTGCACGTCATCGGGCCCGAGCTCGGACTGACCCAGCCCGGCATGACCATCGCCTGCGGCGACAGCCACACCGCGACACACGGCGCGGTCGGCGCCATCGCCTTCGGCATCGGCACGAGCCAGGTGCGCGATGTGCTGGCCACCCAGTGCCTGGCCATGGCCAAGCCCAAGCTGCGCCAGGTACGCGTGGACGGCGCCCTTCCCAGGGGCGTCTACGCCAAGGACGTGATCCTGGCCATCATCCACACCCTCGGCGTCAACGGCGGCGTCGGCTACGCCTACGAGTACGCGGGGCTGGTCATCGAGCGGATGACGATGGAGGAGCGCCTCACCCTCTGCAACATGTCGATCGAGGGCGGTGCGCGCTTCGGCTACGTCAACCCGGACCAGACCACCTTCGACTACCTGCGCGGCCGTCAGTACTCACCCCAGGGGGCAGCCTTCGACCGCGCGGTGACGTGGTGGAACTCCATCGCGTCCGACGCCGGCGCCTCCTACGACGACGTCAAGCGGCTCGACGGGTCGGCGATGCAGCCGATGGTCACGTGGGGCATCAATCCCGGCCAATCGGTCGGCGTGAGCGAGCGCATCCCGCCGGTGGAGTCGGTGGCCGAGCCCGAGCGCCCGACCCACCGCGAGGGCCTCGCCCACATGGGCTTCGAGGCGGGGCAGCCGATCGCGGGCGCCCGGATCGACGTGGTGTTCATCGGCTCGTGCACCAACTCCCGGCTCTCCGATCTCCGGGTGGCCGCCCAGGTCGCCCGGGGCCGCAAGGTGGCCAGGGGTGTGCGGGCCATCGTGGTGCCCGGCTCGCAGCTCGTGGCCAAGGACGCGGAGGCCGAGGGGCTCCACGAGATCTTCCGCGAGGCGGGCTTCGAGTGGCGGAACGCGGGCTGCTCGATGTGCCTCGGCATGAACGACGACAAGCTGCGGGGCCGTGAGATGAGCGCCTCCACCAGCAACCGGAACTTCATCGGGCGCCAGGGCAGCCCCACCGGCCGCACGCTGCTGATGAGTCCGGCCATGGCGGCGGCGGCGGCGCTGACCGGCGCGGTCACCGACGTCCGGGAGATGATGCGATGAGCGAGAACGCGCGGACGCAGATCGTAGGACGGGGCATCCCGGTTCCCGGCAACGACATCGACACCGACCGGATCATCCCGGCCCGATTCCTCAAGACGGTCACCAACGAGGGGCTGGGGCTCCACGCCTTCGAGGACGCGCGCAAGCACGA
>DATMMH010000344.1:0-7462 GCA_035569855.1 Candidatus Dormiibacterota bacterium | reverse complement strand
ATGTTCTGGAGGATCGCGTCGAAATTCGGATCGGACTTCCAGTAGGGATTGTCCACCCGGCCCTTGTAGACCGGCCCCGCCTGCCCCACCGACACCTGCATGTACTCGGCGAAGCGCTTCTCGTCCTCGACGTAGCGGATCAGGTCCTCGCAGAGGTCGGCCTTCTGCGACTTCTGGAAGATGGCCCAGTTGTAGCAGGACGAGCCGACGAAGCTGCCCGCCGGGCCGCCCGGCGTCAGCACCAGCGTCGTCTTGGGCGCGAGCTCGTGCTTCTTCGACACCATCGCGTAGTAGAGGCTGGCCCCGTTGTTGGTGGTCACCAGCTTGCCCGCCATGTACGCTTCGTTGTTCGACACGTCGGTCCAGCCCATCACGCCCGGCGGCTGGATGTGGTGCTTCTTGATCGTGTCCACCGCGAACTGCAGCGCGGCCGTGTTCTGCTTGAGGAAGCTCGTGCCGAGCGCCGGCTTGCCCTCCTTGTCGAACACGCCCCCGCCGTAGTCCCAGAGAATGTTGGCCATGAACCCGTCGCCGTCGTCGGAGCGGTTCAGGGTCTGGCCGAAGCCCCAGACGTCCTTCGTCGAGTCCTGCGTCTTCTTGGCGAACTCGACGACGTCGGGATCGTAGACCTTGGGCGGCTTGAGCCCCTTGGCCTCCATGATGTCCTTGCGGATGAAGAACACCGTCGTCATCGAGTACCGGCCGACCCCGAGGAACTTGCCGTCGAACTTCATGGCCCGCTCCGCGAAGGGCAGCAGGCCGCCCTTGGCGTTGGCCAGGTCGCTCGCAATTTTCGTGACGTCGCGCAGGACCGCCTTGTAGCGCATCGGGCCCAGGAGATTCATCTCGGCCATGTCGGGCGGGTTGCCCGCCTCGATGGCGGCCACGAACTTCTGCTCACGGTCGCCGAACGTCGCCCAGTCCATCTCGACCTCGACGTTCTTGTCCTTCGCCCAGGTCTCGATCTGCTTGGCCACCACGTCGTTGCCCGCGGTGACGAAGCTCTTGAAGAGCCAGAGGCGCAGCTTGGTCTTCGCCTGCGCGGGGGCCATGCCTCGAAGCGCGTGCAGGCCCGCGGCGGCGCCGCCGGTGATGACCGCCGCCTTGCGAAGGAATTCGCGACGCGCAATCAGGCCGGCGTCGAGCTGGTCGGCCAGGTTTCTGAGACGGGGGTCCATGGAGACTCCTCCTTTGGAGCTCGTGGAGCGGCGAGGGATGGGCGAATGCTACCCCAGCGCCGGTCAGCGGGCAAGCAGTGTGTGCGCCGACTGTGCGATCGCGGTCGCGTCGACGCGATAGTGGCGATAGAGATCGCCCCGGGTGCCCGACTGACCGAAGTGGTCCACGCCGAGCGGGAGCTGCGGCACACCCAGCGCCGAGCCGAGGAACGCCAGACCGTGGGAATGGCCATCGAGCACCGACACCACCGGCACACCCTCCTCATCGGCCGACACCAGGTCGAGTACGTAGGGGCGCGTAGCCCGCAGGCCCCGGTGCAGCAGATCGGGGCTCGTCACCACGAAGACGCCGGCGCAGATACCCTCGCGGCGCAGCGCGTGGCTCGCCGCCACCGCCTCCGGCACCATGACGCCGGTCGCGAAGATGTGGACCGCGTTGTCGTCGGGGTCGTAGCCCGGCAGCTCGCGTGCGTCGATCAGCCGGTAGGCTCCACGCAGCACCGCCTCGCGGTGAGCCGGCGTCGGCGCGGGCGCGAGGGCCTGCTCGATCGGCTTGGTTGACAGCCGGAGGTAGAGGCTCTCCGCGTCCCCGCGGCGCGCCAGCCCGCGCAGACCTTCGAGCAGGATCCACTCCAGCTCCTGCGCGAAGGTGGGCTCGTAGTAGGTGATGGCGGGCAGCGCGATGCCGATGCCCGGCGTGATCACCGATTGATGCGCGCCGCCCTCGGGGGAAAGGCTCACCCCGGACGGCGTGGCCGCCACGATGAACCGCCCCCCCGCGTAGAGCGCGTGGTAGAGCGCGTCGAGGCCGCGGCTCACGAACGGATCGTAGAGCGTGCCGATCGGCAGCAGGGTGTGGCCGGACAATTCGTGGGTGAGGCCGAAGGCGCCGAGCGCCAGGAACAGGTTGTGCTCGGCGATGCCCAGCTCGACGTGCTGGCCCTCGGGTGACTCGCGCCACTGCATCGCCTGCGGCGCATCCGGAGCGAAGCCGGGCCGGAGACGCGGGAAGTAGACGTTCTTGCGGTTGATCCACCCGGCCAGGTGCGTGGTGATCGAGACGTCGGCCGAGAGCGTCACCACGCGATCGCCCACCGGCAGCCGGCTTAGCCGGCCGAGAATGCGCCCGAGCGCCTCCTGGGTCGAGCTCTGCGGCGGATACGACTCCTCGAGCGACTCGGGGACGTCGAGCGCCGCCTCGAGCGCGGCGTCGTGCACACCGTCGCGCCCGCCGGTGGCCGGCCGAGAACCCGGTGCCGCGTAGGGCTTCGGGGCGCGGCGGATCAGCTCGGCCTCGGCGCTCTCCGGCGCCACGCCCGCCCACTCGTCGCCCGCGGTCACGCCGAGCGCGGCGCGCAGCTCCTCGAGCTGGCCCTGAGTGAGCAGCGCGCTGTGGTTCATGGGGTCGGCTCCGAAGGGATAGCCCCAGCCCTTGATGGTGTCGGCCAGGATGACGCACGGGCCGCCGCGCGGCCGCGCGGCGTCCTCGTAGGCGGCCAGGACGGCGGGCAGATCGTGCCCGCCCACGTCGGCGACGAGCGCGCGAATCGCCTCGTCGGGGATGTCGGCCAGCAGCCGGTCCACCGCCGGGTCCACCTCACCTCCGGGGGTGGCGATCATCGCCTTGCGCGTGCCGGCCGGCGGCAGCCGCAGCAGCGCGTGGTACTCCGCGTTGCCCATGGCCTCGAGCCTCGCGCGCAGCCGCTCACCGCCCGGTCGCGAGAAGAGCGCGCGGAGGCGCGAGCCCCAGCGCAGCTCGATCACGTGCCACCCCGCCCCGCGAAACCAGTCGCGAAGCTGCCCGCGCCGCGAATCGGGCGCGACGCGGTCGAGGCTCTGGCGGTTGAGATCGACGATCCAGAGCAGGTTGTCGAGCTCGCGCACCGCCTCCTCGAGCAGAGCCTCCCACACGTTGCCCTCGTCGAGCTCCGCGTCGCCGACGACCGCGATGAAGCGCTCGGGGGTCACCGGCCCGCCGGCTCCCCCGCGGTGCTGGCTCACGTAACGCGTGGCGAGCGCGCTGAACGCCGCGCTCGCCGCCCCGAGCCCCATCGAGCCGGTGGAGAGATCCACGATCTCCGGATTCTTGCGCCGGCTCGGATAGGCCTGCAGCCCGCCGAGGGTCCGCAGGCTCCGGAGCTGCTCGGCGGTGAGACGCCCGCGCAGGTACTCGATGGCGTAGAGCACCGGCGAGGCGTGCGCCTTGGTGGCGACGACGTCGGTGGGGCGCAGCGCGTGGAAGTAGAGCGCGGTCATGAGGCCGACGACCGAGGAGGAGGAGGACTGATGGCCGCCCACCTTCGTGCCGTCCGGGTTCGGCCGCACGTTGTTGGCGTGGTGCACCAGGTAGGTGCTCAGCCAGAGCACCTTCTGCTGGAGAGCCTCGAGGGCCCGGAGACTCTCGGGCGGGGCGGGCGCGACGTCGGCCATGTCGTCGTACCTTACCGCACCGCGGCGAGACGGGCCAGAGGCGCCGGCGCGCGCAACCGGACCTTCGCTTGACCAACCGGCGCGGCGGCGCTAGCGTGTGCGCGCACCCTGTCACGGCGGGATGGAACAACCCACGAGGAGGTCAGCCATGGCGACCATTCAGAACGTCGACAAGATCATGACCCAGGCGGTGGAGTCGGGAGCCATGCCGGGCATCGTCGTGGCCGCGGCCACCGACAAGGGCACCCTCTTCGAGGGCGCGTACGGCAAGCGCGAGGTCGGCAAGCCCCAGCCGATGACGATCGACACCGTGGTGTGGATCGCGTCCATGACCAAGGCCATCACCGCGACCGCCGCCATGCAGCTGGTGGAGGCCGGCAAGCTCGCGCTCGAGCGCCCCGCGGCCGACGTGGTGCCGGAGCTGGCCGGGGTCCGCGTGCTGGAGGGCTTCGACGGCGCGGGCAAGCCGCGTCTGCGCGCGCCGAAACGGCCCCTGAGCCTCCGACACCTGCTGACCCACACCGGCGGCTACAGCTACGAGATCTGGAACCCTTCGATCGCCCAGTACCAGACCGCCACCGGGACGCCGGGCATCACCACGTGCACGAACGCGGCGCTCACCACTCCGCTCGTGTTCGATCCCGGAGACAAGTGGGAGTACGGGATCAACATCGACTGGGCCGGCAAGATGGTCGAGGCGGTGAGCGGCCAGAAGCTCGATCGCTACCTGCAGCAGCACATCTTCGAGCCGCTCGGCATGAAGGACACCTCGTTCAAGCTCTCCGCCTCCCAGCGCGCGAGGCTCGCGAGCGTGCACGCGCGCGGCGCCGACGGCAAGCTGGCCGTGTTCCCGTTCGAGCTGCCTCAGGAGCCCGAGTTCCACATGGGCGGCGGCGGCCTCTACGGCACCGCGGGCGACTACCTCGCCTTCGCGCAGATGATCATGCAGGGCGGCACCTACAAGGGCGCGCAGGTCCTGCGGCGCGAGACCGTCGACCTGATGGCGCAGAACCACATCGGCCAGCTCGAGATCGGCAAGATGGTGAGCGCGATGCCCGGGCTCTCCAACGACGTGGAGCTGTTCCCGGGGATGTCCAAGAAGTGGGGGCTGAGCTTCCTGATCAACACCGAGAAGGCGTCCACCGGCCGCTCCGCAGGCAGTCTCGCGTGGGCCGGCCTGGCCAACACCTACTTCTGGATCGACCGGACCCGGAAGGTGTGCGGCGTCTTCCTCTCACAGCTCTTCCCCTTCTACGACGACACCGCGATCGACTTGCTCGGCAAGTTCGAGAGCGAGGTCTACCGGACGCTCTAGCGCGTCGGCGCGGGCGGCGACGGGAGCGCGGGCGGCTCGCTCAGGGCCGGAAGCGGAAGGTGCCGCACCGACCGCTCAGGCGAAGGGATCGTCCCCTGCGTCCTCGTGCCACACGTACTCCATGAATCGCGCCGCCTGCCGGGCCATCTCGATGCCGTGCAGACGCGCGATCACCGAGAGCGCCATGTCGATGCCGGCCGAGACGCCGGAGGACGTGACGAGATCGCCGTCGTCCACCCAGCGGGCCTTCCGTTGCCAGCGTACGCGCGGGCCCTGCTGGACGACCCAGTCCCACGCGATCTTGTTCGAGGTGGCCGGGCGTCCGTCCATGAGACCGGTGCGCGCCAGCAGGGCCGAGCCGGTGCACACGCTGGTGGTGATGGCGGCCTTCCGGCTGGCCGCGGTCAGCGCCAGCAGCAGCGGCGCGTTGTTCACCGCCTGACGCGTGCCGAAGCCGCCCGGGACCAGCAGGATGTCGTAGGGCGGGGCGTCGGCGAAGGCGTGCTCGGCGTACGTGGTCGGACCCTCGCCGCTCTTGATGGCCCCCGCCTTCTCGCCGAGCGAGATGATCTCGAACAGGCGCAGCGGCGAGCCGTCGGCCTTGGCGACGCGGGTGCTCGCGAAGGCCTGCACGGGACCGTAGACGTCGAGCACGGTGAAGCCCTCGAAGAGGACGACCGCGACGCGGCGGATCCGGGGGACGTCGGGCATGGTGGAGCGACTATGGGTCGCGCCGGTGCGACGTGTCAAGAGAAGCCGGGCGCGCGGGGGACGAGATGCCGCGCAGGGTGAGATCGCGGGCCCGGTGGCAGGCGACGAAGTGGCCGGGCGCGACCGGCTCGAGCGCCGGCGTCTCGACGCGGCAGCGATCCACGACGTACGCGCAGCGGGGGTGGAAGTAGCAGCCGGAGGGCGGATGCGCCGGGTCCGCCACCTCGCCCTCCAGCACGATGCGCTGGGCGCGCGAGCGCGGGTCGGGCTTGGGTACCGCGGACAGCAGCGCCTCAGTGTAGGGATGCCGGGGCGCGGCGTAGAGCGGCTCGGTCTCGGCCATCTCCACGATCTGGCCCACGTACATCACGGCCACCCGGTCGCTCACGTGCTTGACCACGCTGAGATCGTGCGCGACGAAGAGATAGGTGAGCCCGAGCTTCGCCTGCAGGTCCAGCATCAGGTTGAGGATCTGCGCCTGCACCGAGACGTCGAGGGCGGACACCGGCTCGTCCGCCACCACCAGCCGCGGGCTCAGGGCGAGCGCGCGCGCGATGCCCACGCGCTGCCGCTGGCCGCCGCTGAAGGCGTGCGGGTAGCGCCGCATGTACTCCGGGCGCAGGCCCACCAGCCGGAGCAGCTCGGCCACGCGCTCGACCCGCTCGGCGCGCGTGCCGACCCGGTTGGCGACCAGGGGCTCCGCCACGATGTCGAGCAGGGTCCGGCGCGGGTTCAGCGAGGAGAAGGGGTCCTGGAAGATCATCTGCATCTGCCGGCGCAGCGGCCGAAGCTGCCGTCTGGGCAGCGTGGCCACGTCGAGCACGGTGTCCTCGGTGGTACGGAAGAGAATCTCCCCTGCCGTGGGCGTGACCGCCCGTAAGACACATCTTGACGTCGTGGTCTTGCCGCAGCCGCTCTCGCCCACCAGCGCGAGGGTCTCGCCCCGCTCCACGTGGAAGGTCACCCCGTCCACCGCGCGCACGTGGCCGACCACGCGGCGCAGGAAGCCCTTGCGGATCGGGAAGAGCTTCCGGAGGTTCCGCACCTCGAGCAGGCGCGGGCGGGGATCCGCCGCGCCCGGCGCGGGCGTCACGGGCGCACTCCCTCGTACAGAAAGCACGCCGCGTGCTGGCCCCGGCCGACCGGCAGCAGCGCCGGCGCGGCCTGATCGCAACGGCCCGGCATGAAATCCGGACAGCGCGGGTGGAACGGGCAGCCCGGCGGGCGATTGTACGGGTGCGGGACCGAGCCGGCGATGGTGGGCAGCCGCGTGCGCACCGGCGCGTGGATGCTCGGGATCGAGCGCAGCAGGGCGCGGGTGTACGGATGCCGGGGCTCGTGGAAGATGGCGTCCACCGAGCCCTGCTCCACCACGCGGCCCAGGTACATCACCGCCACCTCATCGCACATCTCCGCGACCACGCCCAGGTTGTGGGTGATCAGGATGATCGCCATGCCCTCGCGCTGCTGCAGCCGGGTCAGCAGCGCGAGGATCTGGGCCTGGGTGGTCACGTCGAGCGCAGTGGTCGGCTCGTCCGCGATCAGGATGCGCGGCGCGCAGGAGAGCGCGAGCGCGATCATCGCGCGCTGACGCAGACCGCCGCTGAGCTGGAAGGCGTACTCGTCGATGCGCCGCTCGGGGCGCGGGATGCCCACGAGGCCGAACATCTCGATGGCCTTCTCCCGCGCCGCCTTCTTGTCGAGCTCCTGGTGGAGCCGGATGGTCTCGATCATCTGGCTGCCCACCGTGTGCACCGGGCTGAACGAGGTCATCGGCTCCTGGAAGATCAGCGCGATGTCGCCGCCGCGCACCTCCCGCATCTCGCGG
>DATMMH010000343.1:0-14379 GCA_035569855.1 Candidatus Dormiibacterota bacterium | reverse complement strand
CCGGTCCGCGCGAGCGGGGGTGAAGTCTTCCTTGGTCAGCATCTTCACCGCGTCGGCGAGCGGATGGAGCAGGCCCAGCACCCGGACGCCGAAGATCGAGGCGCGGTTGGCCCCGATGCGGTCCTGCATGATCGCCGACTGCTTGCGCTCGACCCAGGTCAAGAGCCCGCCGAAGTTCAGCACCAGGAACATGACGAAGCCGACCGGGATGGCCTGGAGCAGCAGATCGAGGGCGAGCCCGCTCATGCCTTCACCATCGAGCCCGCGTCGCCGAGCCCGCGATAGCTCATGCCCGCGAAGGCGGGCACCTGGCCCGTGAGGGCCGCGAACACCTGCTCCGCGCGCGTGGCCGCAAAGGCCGGATCCGTCCCGCCCAGCGCTCGCCCGAGCCGGCCGAGGATGCTCCAGTCGGCCATCGCCTCGGCCAGCGGCTCCACCGCGGTGCGAAAGCGCTGCACGCGGCCCTGGAAGTTCGTGAACGTGCCCTCGCGCTCGACGTAGGCGGCGCTCGGCAGGATGAGATGCGCGCCCGCGCTGGTGCCGTTCGCGCTCGGCCCCTGGAACACCACCATCTCCGCGCCCGCGAGGGCCGCGGTGACGTCGGCGGGCGGCAGGCCGCAGTCGAGCAGGTCGTGCTGGAAGACCCACAGGAGCTTGATCCGGCGCGCCCGCGCCCCGTCCAGGATGGCGCGCGTCTCCGCCGGACCGAGACCGATCAGCTCGGCCCCGCGGCGATTGGGATTCTTGTCGCCGCGAATCAGGAGATTGTCCTCGTCGCCCGGCACGCGCGGCGGCACCCGGTGGTCGACCGCCCTCACCCCGAGCTGCCCCGCGAGGCGCTGCAGGACGAACAGGTCCTCGTTGGACATCTGCGGGGAGGCGAGGATCCCGATCTCCTCGGGGCGGTAGCGCTTGAGCGCCTCCGCGAGGGCGGCGATCGCCTCGTCCCAGCCGACCTGGGTGTCCTGGCCGCTCGTCCGCCGGGCGGGGGCGAGGAGCCGCGTGTCGTCGTCGATCCAGCGGAAGCCGTAGCGGCCTTCGTCGCAGATCCACCACCGGTTCACGTCCGCGTTGTACCGCGGCTTGATGCGCGCGATGCGCCGCCCCTGGTTGTGGTGCAGCCGCCGCCGGCTCGTGTGCACCTCGACGTTGCAGCCGCGGGCGCAGCCGTTGCAGACCGAGCGCGCGGTGTCGAGGTACCACACCCGAACCTGGAAGCGGAAGTCGCGGTCGGTCAGCGCGCCCACCGGGCAGATGTCGATCACGTTGCCCGAGTACTTGTTCTCGAGGGCCTTGCCCGGGAAGAGGCCGATCTCCGAGTGGTCGCCGCGGTTGAAGATACCGAGCTCGCCGGTGCCGGTCACCTCGTCGCAGAAGCGCACGCAGCGCGAGCAGAGGATGCAACGCTCCGCGTCCAGGATGACGTGGGGGCCGAGCGGCACCGCCTTCGGCTTGTGAACCTTCTCGTCGACCATGCGCGGATCGTAGAGGCCGTGGCGCATGTAGTAGATCTGTAGCCAGCACTCACCCGCCTGGTCACAGACCGGGCAGTCGAGCGGGTGGTTGACCAGGTGGAACTCCATGATGGACTTGCGGGTCTCGAGCACGCGCTCGGTCTGCGTGTGCACGACCATCCCGTCCGCGGCCTGGGTGTTGCAGCCGATCTGCGGGCGCGGGTTCTTCTCGATGTCCACCATGCAGAGCCGGCACTGCCCGGCGATGCTCAGCCCGGGGTGATAGCAGTAGTGGGGCACCTCGGAGCCGGCTTGCCGCGCGGCCTCGATGAGGTTGGTGCCCGGGGCGACCTCAACTTCCTTGCCGTCGATCGTGAGTTTAGGCATCGGGCTCAGGCATCGCGCGGGATCAGGGCCTCGAACTCGCCACGGAATTTCTCGATGTAGCTGACGTAGGGGCCGACCGCGCCGTCGTAGAAGGCGCAGATGGTGGTGCCGGCCCCGCGCTTGGACACGTCCAGGATCGTGTCGAGGTCTTCCTTGCGTCCCTTCCCCTCCACGATGCGATGCGACATCTTGTAGATCCATCCGGTGGACTCGCGGCACGGCGTGCACTGCCCGCACGATTCGTGCGCGTAGAAGCGCGCCAGCACCATCAGGGCCTCCGGGATCGAGACGGTCTCGTCCATCACGATGACCCCCGCGGAGCCGATCATGGAGCCGGCCGCCTTGAGTCCGTCCGCGTCCATCGTGACGTCGATCTCGTCGGCGGTGAGGATCGGGGCCGAGCCGCCGCCGGGCACCACCGCCTTCAGCCGGTGCCCGGCGCGGATGCCGCCGCAGTGGTCGTAGATCAGCGAGCGCAGCGTCACCGCGACCGACGCCTCCACCACCCCCGGCTTCACCACGTGGCCGGACACCGAGTAGAGGCGGGTGCCGCCCTGGGTCTTGGTGCCGAGCCCCGCGAACCACTCCGCGCCCCGGTTGATGATGTGGGGCACCGCCGCGATCGTCTCCACGTTGTTCACGATGGTAGGGTGCCCGAAGGCGCCCTTCACCGCGGGGAACGGCGGCTTGATCTTGGGCCAGCCCTTCTTGCCCTCGAGGGAGGACAGGAGCCCGGTCTCCTCCCCACAGATGTAGGCGCCCGCCCCGCGGTGCACCACGACGTCGAGGTCGAAGCCCGAGCCCTGGATGTTCTTGCCGAGCAGCCCCGCCTCGTAGGCTTCCTTCACCGCCCCGCTGAAGACCTGCCACGGCTTCACGTACTCGCCCCGGATGTAGACGAACGCCAGGTGCGAGTCGATGGCCCGCGACGCGATGATCATGCCCTCGATCAGGGCGTGCGGATCGCGCTCCAGCAGGTAGCGGTCCTTGAAGGTACCGGGCTCGCCCTCGTCGGCGTTGATCACGAGGTACTTGGGCGCGGTCGAGCCCTTGGGGATGAAGCTCCACTTCATGCCGGTCGGGAAGGCGGCGCCGCCGAGGCCGCGGAGGTTGGACTTCTTCACCTCCTCGGTGATCGCGGCCGGCTCCATCCCGAGCGCCTTGGGCAGCGCGGTATAGCCGCCGGTCTCACGGTAGACCGCGAGGGTGTGGGAGTTCGGCCGGTCGAAGTTGCGGGTGAAGATCTTCTCCACCGCGGTGTCGACCATCAGCGGAGGCCCTCCAGGATGCGGTCCACCTTCTCCGGCGTGAGCAACCCCTCGTAACGGTCGTCCACCTGCATCATGGGAGCCTGCTCGCAGGCGCAGAGGCACTCCACCGAGAGCAGGGTGACGCGGCCGTCCGTGGTCGTCTCCCCGACCTCGACGCCCAGGCGCCGGCCCAGGTGCTCGATGATGGACTTCGCGCCGAGCAGGTGGCACGAGAGGTTGTGGCACACCGCGACCACGTGACGGCCCGGCGGCCGCTGGAAGAAGAGCGTATAGAAGGTGACCACCTCGTGGACGTGGGCCGGGGAGACATCGAAGAGGCCCGCCACGTACTCCTCGATCTCCAGGGAGATGTATCCGAATACGTCCTGGGCGAGCCGCAGCACCGGCAGCAGCGCGCCGCGCTTGTCCGGGTAGAGGCCCTGCAGCCGCCGGACTTCGGCGATCTGGTCCGCGGCGAATTCGGGATGCTTGGGGTCACGCATTTTTTATCTGTCCAGCTCGCCGCCGATCATGTTGACGGAGCCGAAGGTGGGGATGATGTCGGCGACCATCTCGCCCTCGATCATCTTGGGCAGGGCGGCCACCGGCGGCAGGCACGGGGGACGGCAGTGGACCCGATACGGCCGGTCGCTGCCGTCGGAGACCACGTAGAACCCGAGCTCGCCGTTGGCGCCCTCCGCCGCGAAGTAGGCCTCTCCCGCGGGCGGGCGGATGCCATAGCCCTCCATGACCAGCATGAAGTGGTTCATCAGACCCTCGATCGACCCGTAGGCCGCGGCCTTTGTGGGCAGGACCACCCGCTTGTCGGCCACGTTGATCCGATCGTGAGCCCCGCGATCCTGACCCAACAGATTCGGCGACAGCGTGATCGGGACGAGCAGCAGGCCCTCGGTCTTCCCCTGCTTGCCCAGGTCCACGTAGGTCGCGGGATCGATGGCCTTGCCTTCCCAGTCCACCTGGATGGCGCCGCCGGGCAGGCCGTCGAGGCCCTGCTCCGCGATGCGCATGGACTGCTCCATCTCGGCCATCCGCACCAGGTAGCGGTCGAAGTTGTCGCCGTTCTTGCCGAGCGCGATGTCGAACGGGATGCGGTCGTAGGCCCAGTAGGGCTGCGTCTTCCGGAGGTCGAAGGGCACGCCGGCCGCGCGCAGCAGCGGCCCCGTGATACCCCACGCGATGGTGTCTTCCTTCGAGAGCGCGCCCACGCCCACCATCCGGTCCATGAAGATCCGGTTGCCGGTGACGAGGGCGTGCACTTCCTCGAGCACCTGGCGCGTCTCCGCGAACGCCTTCTTGACCTTCAGATCGAAGCCGGCCGGTAGATCCGCCTTCACGCCGCCCACCCGCCCATAGGAGATGGTGAGGCGCGCCCCGGTGACGTCCTCCACCAGCTCCCAGAGGAACTCGCGGGCCTTGATCATGTAGAGGAAGACGGTGAAGGCCCCCAGCTCCATCGAGCCCGCGCCCACGCACGTGAGGTGGTCGCAGATCCGCGAGATCTCGCTCATGATCACCCGGATGTACTTGCAGCGCTCGGTGATCTCGATGCCGAGCAGCTTCTCCACCGCCGAGGTGTAGGCGAAGTTGTTGATGAGCGGGGAGACGTAGTTGAGCCGGTCGGTGTAGGGGATCGCGTTGTTGTAGGGGCCCGCCTCGCAGTCCTTCTCGAAGGCGCGATGGAGGTAGCCGATCTCCACGTCGGTCTTGACCACCGTCTCGCCGTCCAGCTCCGCGAAGATGCGGACGATGCCGTGCATCGCGGGGTGGGCCGGCCCCATGTTGACGTAGAGGTGCTGGCTGCCGGTCGCGCCGGGGGCGTTTCCCTCGCCCAGGAACAGCTCGCGGGTGAAGTTGTCGGCCATGCTTATGTCTCGTTCCCCCCTAAAGGCATTGTCACATTTCCCTCGGCTCGCCTTTGGTTGCGCCTCGCCCACCGGCCCTCGCTGCGCTCGACAGTCATTCTCATATCCGCTCGGCTCGCCTTCGGCTGCACCTCGCCCTACACCTTCGGCCCGATCAGGGGCTGGCGGCGGTTGATCGGGTAGTCCTTGCGGAGCGGGTGGCCCTCGAACTCCTCGTAGAGCAGGAGTCGCCGCAGATCCGGGTGGCCCTCGAAGCGGATGCCGAACATGTCCCACACCTCGCGCTCCAGCCAGTTGGCGATGGGCCAGAGACCGGTGGCGGTGGGAACCGTCGGCTCGTCCTGCTCCACCGGCACCTTCAGCCGGAGCCGGTGGTTGTGCGCGGTGGAGTACAGGTGATAGACGACCTCGAAGCGCGGCCCGTCCTCGCGGCCGGGAAAGCGCAGGTAGTCCACCGCGGTGACGTCAACCAGCATGTCGAAGCCGAGCGCGCCGTCGTCACGACAGAAGGCGAGCGCGGCCGCGATCCCTTCGCGCGAGAAGAGCGCGGTGTGGTCGCCACGGTAGTCGTGGGTCGCGAGCACGCGATCGCCTAGTTGCTCGCGCAGCCGGGCGAGGATGGCGGTTCCGTCCATGGCGGTCGTGGGCGTCGGGGTCAGAAGCGCTGGGCGCCCGCCGCGATCTTGTCCTGGAGCTTCATCAGGCCGTCGATGACGCTCTCGGGGCGCGGGGGGCAGCCGGGGATGTACACGTCCACCGGGATGATGGTGTCGATCCCCTGGACCGTCGCGTAGTTGTCGTAGAAGCCCCCGGTGCACGTGCAGACTCCGAAGGCCACCACCCATTTGGGCTCGCACATCTGCTCGTAGATGCGCTTGAGCACGGGCGCCATCTTGTGGCTGATGGTGCCGACCACGAAGAGCACGTCGGCCTGGCGCGGCGAGAAGCGGGGAAGCCCGGCTCCGAAGCGGTCGACGTCATAGTGCGAGCACGCGGTGGCCATGTACTCCATGCCGCAGCACGCGGTCACGAACGGGTACTGGAAGATGGAGTACTTCCGGGCCCAGCCGATGGCCTCGTCCAGCTTCGACGTGAAGAAGGTCCCTACTCCCATTCGAGTCCTCGCTTCTTCCAGATGTAGAGAAAGCCGAGCATGAGGATGCCGAGGAATACCGCCATCTCCACGAAGCCGAACCAGCCGAGGTTCCGGAACATCGCGGCCCACGGCCAGACGAACACCAGCTCGATATCGAAGAGGATGAAGAAGATGGCGATGGTCGAGAACTTGATGGCGAAGCGGCCCTCCGGCAGCGCGACCGGGTCCTTTCCGCACTCGAAGGGCTCCTGCTTGACGGGCGAGATCCGCCGGGGCGCGATGAGCGACGGGATGCCCAGCAGGGCACCCGCCACCACCGCGGCGACCGCGAACACCATCAGGATCGGGACGTAGTCCATTAATCCGCTCGGCTCGCCTTCGGCTGCACCTCGCCCTGCAACTGCCGGCTCGCCCTCGGCGGCACCTCGCCAAGCAACGGCGGCGGACTTCCCGCTGCCGCGTCGGTTTGTTTCTTGGCGTGGTAGGAGGAGCGGACGAGGGGGCCGGACTCCACGTGGGCGAAGCCCATCTCCTTGCCGCGGACCGCCAGCTCGGCGAACTCGTCCGGGTGATAGAAGCGGGAGACTGGCAGGTGCTGGGCCGACGGGCGCAGGTACTGCCCGAGCGTGAGGATGTGCACGTCGGCCGCCCGCAGGTCGGCCATGGTGGCGAGCAGCTCGTCCCGCTCCTCCCCGAGCCCCAGGATGATGCCCGACTTGGTCACGAGGCCGGGTGCCGAGCGACGCGCCCGCCGGAACAGCTCGAGCGTCCGCTCGTAGCGGCCGCCGTGGCGCGCCACCTTGTAGAGCCGCGGCACCGTCTCGGTGTTGTGGTTGAGCACGTCCGGCCGAGCCGCGATCACCGTTTCGAGCGCGTCGCCGTTGCCCTGGAAATCCGGGATGAGCAGCTCCACGCGGCAGCCCGGCGCGTAACGCCGAATCGCCGTCGTGGTCGCCGCGAAGTGGGCGGCCCCGCCGTCGGCCAGGTCGTCACGGTTCACCGACGTGATGACCACGTGCTCCAGCCCCAGCTCCCCCACCGCGCGCCCCACCCGCTCCGGCTCTTCCCGATCCTCCCAGACCGGGCGGCCGTGGGTCACCGCGCAGTACCCACAGTTCCGGGTGCAGACGTCGCCCAGGATCATGAAAGTCGCGGTGAGGTCCTCCCAGCATTCGCCGATATTCGGGCAGTGCGCCTCCTCGCAGACGGAATGAAGGTTCCATTCGCGCATCAGGCCCTTGAGCCGGATGTACTTGGGTCCGCCCGGCGCGCGCACCTTGAGCCATGGCGGCTTGGGCGAATCGGCCGGTCGCTTGGCGTCGAGAAGTGGTAGGGAAACTCCCATCACTATTGTCCTTTGCCCCTCGGGCGGCGTCATTATGGCACACCTTTCACAAGCCGCCAACCGAGCGGGATCCCGATCAGCGAGCGGGCAGGATCGCGGCGTGCGCGGCGTTGCTGATGACGTCGAGCCGGGCCGTGTGCCAGGGGTCCGGGACGCGGCTGTTGGTGAGATATGCGAAGGAGACGCCCGAATCCGGATCGGCCCAGCAGTAGGACGATCCGACCCCGCCGTGCCCGAACGTCCTCGGCGAGGCGATGCTACCCAGGCCGCGGATGGTCTCGGTGGTCCCGCGGACGTGAGGGCCGAGGGCCCGGTGCATGGGCATCCCCATGTAGCCGTCCACCCGCTCGCCGGTGACGCTGCGCGTGACGTACTGGACCATGCGGGGCGACAGGAGCCGGCGCCCGTCGAGCACTCCACCGGCGGCGAGCATCTGGTAGAACGCGGCCATGGCACGGGCGGTGGCGTAGCCGCCGCCGCCCGGCGTGCCCGCCCGGCGGAACTCGGGGTTGTTCTCGTCGGCGCGCCGGACCTGGCCCGAGGCAGCCGGCTCGTGCATGTCCACCGCCCGATCGTGCCGCGCGTCCGGCAGCCCCACGAAGAGGTCGTCGCCGAGCCCGAGCGGCTCGACCACCTGCTCGCGAATGAAGGCGCGGTAGTCGGTCTTGGAGAGCGCCTCGATCAGGACCGCCGCCCCCCAGTGGGCGGCGCGCCCGTGGTAGTACACCCGCGAGCCGGGTGTCCACTCCAGCGTGAAGCCCGACACCGCGCGGCGCAGCAGCTCGTGGTCTTCCCACGCGGCCTTGGGCACGTCGGCGTTCGGGAAGCCGCCCTGGTGGCTCAGGAGCTGGAGAATCGTGATGTCGCCCTTGCCGTTGGCCTCGAAGCCCGGCACGTGCTCCGCGACCCGGTCGGTGAAGCGCAACGCGCCCTGCTCGGCCAGGACCCACACCGCGCAGGCGGTGATGACCTTGGTGTTCGAGTAGAGCAGCCAGAGCGAGTCCTCGCGGGCCGGCACGCGCGCCGGATCGAGGCGCGCGTCGCCGAAGGTCCGGAACAGGGCCAGCTTGCCGTGGCGGGCCAGCGCGATCTGGGCGCCCGGGTACCGCCCCTCCGCCAGGTGCCGCGTGATCAGCTCCTGCAGGCGATCGAGCGCGCGGGGATCGAGATCCAGGGACGACGGGGTGGCGGCGGCGAGCGGGAAGGCCATGGACGTCTCCTTAGGAAGACTGCCTCAGTGATTGGATCAGGCTCACCACCCGCACCAGCTCGCTGCCGTCGCGCACCATCTGCCGGTCGCCCGCCTGCCCCCAGCGCAGCATCCCGTCGCGATCGACCACGAACGTGGAGCGGTACGCCACGTTGCGGTCGGCGTCCAGGACGCCGTAGGCGGAGACGACGGTGCGGTGCACGTCGCTCAGGAGGGGGAACGGAAACGGGTGCGCCTTGAGGAAGGCGGTGTGGCAGAACGGGCTGTCGCCGCTGATCGCGAGGAGGACCGCGCCGCGCCGGGCGAGTTCGGCCGCGGCCTGTCCCAGGCCGCTGAGCTCCGGCGTTCAGATGCCGCCGAAGTCATAGCAGTAGAAGCCCAGGACGACGTCGCGTCCCCGGAACTCCCGGAGCGTGATCGCGCGGCCCTCGGTGCTGGGCAGCTCGAAGTCCGGCGCGGCCTGTCCCCACTTGAGCGTCGTCACGGTGTGGTCCCCGGGGGGAGTGTCGTGGCTTCCGGGCGCGGCGTCAAGCGGCTATCCCTGGCGCCGATCGATGACCCGGACGGACTTGCCCGGGCCGCGGGGCAGCTCCCCCTCCTTGAATACGCTGATCTCGGGCGTCAGGTTCAGGAACTGCCGGAGGTCGCTTCGGAGCCGGGCCAGGCCGGCCTCTGCGAAGCCGTCGTGCGCCTCGACGAGCAGGGCCAGCCGGTCGCTCCCGCCGGGAGCCCGGTCGAGCACGATCTGGTACTCGTGGCTCACGCCCGGCTGCTTGAGGAGCAGTGACTCGATCTGGCGGGGGTAGAAATTGACGCCCCGGAAGATCACCATGTCGTCGGTCCGCCCGCGCAGCCGGTCCAGGCGCAGGTGGGTACGGCCGCAGGAGCACGGCTCCCGGCTCAGCACGCGCGTGACGTCGTGGGTACGGTAGCGGATCAGCGGCAGCCCCTCGCGAGTGAGCGTGCTCACCACCAGCTCGCCCTCATCGCCGTCCTCGCAGCGGCGGCCGGTCGTCGGATCCACCACCTCGCAGAAGTAGTGATCTTCCCAGACGTGGATCCCTTCGCGCGCCGGGCAGTCGATGCCCAGGCCCGGCCCACCCGTCTCCGTCATCCCGATGATGTCGAACGTGGTGACCGAGAGGTCGCGCTCGATGAGCCGGCGCAGCTCGTCGGACCACATCTCCGAGCCCAGGATGGCCACCCGGAGCCGGAGCGAGCCGAGGTCGAACCCTTCCTCGCGCGCGACCTCCAGGATGCGCAGCGGGTAGGTCGAGATGCCGGTCAGGACGGTGGTCCCGAGATCGCGCATGAGCCGGAGCTGGAGCGACGTCCGGCCGGCTCCGATCGGAACGACCATCGCCCCGATACGCTCGGCGCCGTAGTGGAAGCCGAAGCCGCCGGTGAAGAGCCCGAAGGACGGGGTGATCTGGATCACGTCCCGTGCCCCGACGCCCGCCGCCACGTAGCAGCGCGCCATCACCGTGGCCCACTGCTCCACGT
The DNA here is from genome assembly GCA_035569855.1 of Candidatus Dormiibacterota bacterium. Taxonomy (GTDB): domain Bacteria; phylum Methylomirabilota; class Methylomirabilia; order Rokubacteriales; family CSP1-6; genus CAMLFJ01. The sequence goes on along the minus strand of DATMMH010000343.1, from coordinate 4,251 downwards.
CGGCCCGCGTGTACGGGTTGAGGACCGGGTTACCGGTGGTGCCCGAGGACATCTGGACGCGCAGGACGCGCTCGGGGTCGACCGCGGCCAGGCCGAAGGGATAGGCGTCGCGCAGCTCGTCCTTGGTGAGAAACGGCAGGCGGGACCAGTCCGCGATCGCGCGGATGTCGGCGGGCGCCACGCCCTCGAGGCGGCGGCGCCAGGCCGGATTGCCGAGGACGCGACCGAGGGTCCGGCGCAGCCCGTCGAGCGTCTGCCGCTCCAGCCCTTCCCGTGGGAGAGACTCGGCCTGCGCCTCCCACATCGGCGCGCTCATCTCACCGGTCCGGGACGGGAGGCCGGGTCGCCAGCGCCCGGAAGACGCGCTCGGGGGTCATCGGCAGCTCGGTGAGCCGCACGCCGACGGCGTCCTTCACCGCGTTGGCCACCGCGGCGGCGACCGGGATGACCCCGGACTCGCCGAGCCCCTTGGCGCCGAACGGACCCGCGGCGTCCACCGTCTCGATGAGGTGGACCACGATGTCGGGCATGTCGGCGGCGGTGAGCAGCGCGTACTCCATGAACTGCGGATTGATCACGCGCCCCTCCTCGATCCGCAGCTCCTCGGAGAGGGCATATCCCAATCCCATGTGGATGCCGCCGTGGATCTGCCCTTCCGCGGCGAGCGGGTTCAGCGCCCGTCCCACGTCATGGGCCGAGGCGACCTTGAGCACCTGCACCTGGCCGGTCGCCTCGCTCACCTCCACCAGCGCGGCCTGGGCCGCGAAGCCGTAGGCGGCCGAGACGTTTCCGCGCAGGTCCTTCGACAGCATCTCGTTGGGCGGATCGTAGAAGGCCTCGGCCGTGAGCGTGCAGCCGCCCTCGCGGAAATGGCCGGCGCGCACCACCCGATCGTACTCCATGCTGCGCTCGGGATGCCCCTTGACCCGCACGAGGCCGTCGGCGAGCTCGAGGTCTTCCTCGCGCTCGTCCATCACCGAGGCGGCCAGCGCGAGGAGCTTGCCCCGGAGCGCGCGGGCCGCCATCAGCGCGGCGTTCCCGGCGATGAAGGTGGTGCGGCTGGCGTGCACGCCCACGTCCCAGGGCTTGACCGCGGTGTCGCTGTTGATGACCTCGATCCGCGCGAGGGGAACGCCGAGCTCCTCGGCGACGATCATGGCCAGCACCGTCTCCGAGCCCTGTCCGATCTCGCTGGCCCCGGTGAGCAGCGAGACCTTCCCGAAGTCGTCGAGCCGGAGAACGGCCCCGCAGCCATCGGAGCGGTAGACGCGCGCGCCGCCGCCCACGTGAAACATGGCCGCGTAGCCGACACCGCGCCGCCAGCCTGGCCGCGGAGCCTCGCCCGCCGATTTCCTCATCTCGCGCTCGACCACGTCCAGGCACTCGGTCATGGCGCAGGAGGTGATCACGTTGCCCTGCGGGTTCACGTCGCCCGGTTGCGTGGCGTTGCGGCGGCGAATCTCGACGCGATCGAGGCCGATCCGCTCGGCCAGGTCGTCCATCTGGGCCTCGATGGCGAACGTGCTCTCGAGGTTGCCGTAACCACGCATGGAACCGGAGTACGGATTGTTGGTGTAGACGATGCTGGTATCGAAGCGCACCGCGGGGACGCGGTAGAGCCCGGCCGTCGTGGAGAGCATCACGTAGGGGGTGGTCGAGCCCCAGGAGACGTAGGCGCCGTTGTCGATCACCACGCGCGCGTCGCGGGCGAGCAGCCGCCCGTCGCGATCCGCGGCGGTCCGGAGGTGGATCCGGCACGGCTCGCGGGTCGGACTCGCGATGAACTCCTCGATGCGCTCGAACGCGACCTTCACCGGCCGGCCGGCGCGGCGGGCCAGGAGCGCGGCGATGATGTCGATCGGGTAGAGATCGAGCCCGCGGCCGAAGTTGCCGCCCACCGGCGGCTGGATCACCCGCACCCGATCGCCGGTGATGCCGAGGGCCTCGGCCAGGTCGCGCTGGTAGAGGAACGGCACCTGGGTCGTGCTCCACATGGTGACGGAGGCCTCGGGAGTCTCGGGCGGGCTCCAGGACGCGATCGCCACCATCGTGCCGAGGCAGGCGGTGGTGACGTAGTTGAGCCGATAGTCTCCCTCGACGACGACGTCGGCCCGCGCGAAGGCCGACTCCACGTCGCCGTGAACGAACTGGTAGCGGAGGTTGACGAGGTTGGAGCCGAGCTCGTCGTGGACGAGAGGGGCGCCCGGGCGGAGGGCCGACTCCGGGTCGAAGACGGCCGGCAGCTCCTGGTAGTCCACCCGGATGAGCCGCACCGCCTCCTGCGCGATCTCCTCGGTCACCGCGGCCACCGCCGCGATCTCGTCGCGGATGCAGCGCACCTTGCCGCCGTCGGCCGCGCCGCCCTTCAGCGCCAGGTGATCCTTGGCGAAGCCGAACGGATGCTGCTCCACGCGGTCGGCGGTGACCACCGCGAGCACCCCGGACAGCGCCTCCGCGGCGCTCGTGTCGATGCGCAGCACGCGCGCGTGGGGATACCGGGTCCGGAGGATGGCGCCGTGGGCCAGGCGCGGGAGGGTGAGATCGTGGAGGAACTCGGTGTGCCCGGTGACCTTCTCGGCCCCGTCGCGCTTCGGGGTCCCCTTGCCGATGACGCGGAAGCTCACCGCAGTGCGCTCGGGAGGCGCGGGCGCGCCCGGCTACCGGGCCGCGCCCATCCTCGCCACCTGCGCGGTCCTCCACTCGTCGCGAGACATGAACCCGGGGCGATTCCGGCAGAGCGCCTCGGTCTCCCGCTCGATGGCCTCGACCGGTGCCTCGATGTCGAAGGGCTCCACCACAGGCTGCGGGGTATGCCAGGGCGTGTCCACGAAGACCTCGACCCGATTGCCCTCCGGGTCCGCGAAGTAGACCGACCAGGCGTTGCCGTGGGTCACGACGCGGAACTGCTTGATGCCCTCCCCGCGCGCCCGGGCGTGCATGGCCTTGAGGCCGGCGAGCGTCGGCAGCTTGAACGAGATCTGGTTGACGACGTTGAACTCGACCCCGGGCGGGCGACCGGTGGCGAGCACGATCTGGTGGTGCTCGTCCGGGTCGCGGGAGAGGAAGACCAGATCGGATCCGCCGGGCACCTGGCCGCGGTCGCTCACGAGGAGACCGAGCACGCGCGTGTAGAAATCCTCCATTCGCGCGAGGTCGGTCACGTAGATCCCGAAGTGGCTGAACGAGACGGGCGGCGATGTCGTCATGGGCGCGTCCTCCGCGCGAGCCTGCTCTTCTGCGTCGCACTATCTGTCGCGGATCATAGCACGCCGAAACCGCCGTGATGAGGCGCCACCGGTCGGCCTATAATGACCGCGAGAGGGAGGATCCCGGTATGGGCGCCACTCAGAAGTACGTCGTCATCGACCCCGCTACCGGCAAGATCGACCGCCGCATCTTCAGCGAGCAGGCGGTCTACGACGACGAGATGGAGAAGATCTTCGGGCGCGCCTGGCTGATGATCGGGCACGAGAGCCTGGTGCCCGCTCCCGACGATTTCTTCCACACCTACATGGGCGAGGACCCGGTCATCCTGACCCGCGACGGGCAGGGCCGGCTGCACGCGCTGCTGAACATGTGCCGGCACCGCGGCAACCGCGTGGTGCGCTGCGACGACGGCAGCGCCAAGCGCTTCATGTGCACCTATCACGGCTGGACCTACCGCAACGACGGCGCACTCGAGCACGTCCCGGGGAAGTCCGAGGCCTACTACGACGCGCTGGACCAGGCCTCCCTCGGTCTCATCGAGGCCCGGGTGGAGACCTACGCGGGAATCGTGTTCGCGACCTGGGCCAAGGACGCCCCGAGCCTCGAGGCCTATCTGGGCGACGCGCGCTGGTACCTCGACACCGTGTTCAACCGGCGCGACGGCGGCATGCAGGCCCTGGGTCCGATGAAGTGGCTCGAGCCGGTCAACTGGAAGACGATGGTGGACAACTGCTCGGACAACTACCACGTCCCCACCACCCATCTCTCCAGCGCCCGGGTCCAGACCCGCTACCTCGGCCGCCCGCGCCTCTCGCACAAGGACCAGTTCGAGAGCCCGAACAAGCACGCCTTCGTCAACGGGCACTCGATCACCTTCCGCGACGGTGACGACAACGTTCCCCGCTACGTGCACGGCGTGTCGAGCGAGACGTTCCGGATCTTCCAGGAGTACCACGACGCCACGATGCCCGAGGTCGAGCGGAGGCTCGGCACGCTCCGCGCGCGCCGGGTGCAGCTCGGCAACCACTCCATCTTCCCGAACGG
>DATMMH010000342.1:0-2437 GCA_035569855.1 Candidatus Dormiibacterota bacterium | reverse complement strand
GCTTCCGCGCGAGCGCTACTCGGCCGAGACCATCGCCTCTCTCTTCCGCACGGGCCCTGGGAGCTCGGGCGGGACGGGGACCTCTTGGCCCGGCACGGGCGGGTCCGGCCCAGGCGGCGCCGGCCCAGGCGGCGCCGGAGTGGGGCCGGGCGGCGGCGGATCGGGAGTGGGCATCGGTCGGGGGCCCGGAGCGGGAGCCGGGGCCTCGAGCACCGGTTGGGGGGATGCGGATACCGGAAGGTCGGGCACCGGCCGCGGCGGTGCGGAGACCGGAGGATCGGGCACCGGCCGGGGTGGCGCGGGACCCGGTGGATCGGGCGCGGGCCCCGGCGGGGCAGGCGGTGCCGGGACGGGAATCGGCGCTCCAGGCGACGACATGGGTGGACGGGGTCCAGCGAGTGTCGGCTCGTTCGAGGCGGGCCAGGCCGCCTCGGGCCGGCTCGGAGCCGCGGCGGCGCAGACCCTCGCCTCGGCGGTGGGTGTGCGACTGTCCCGCGCCGAGGCTCCGGACCGCGAGGTACTCGTCCCGCAGATCATCCAGCTGCTCCGCGCGCTCCCGGGCGAGGTGCGCGAGCCGGTGCTGGCCGAAGCGCTCAAGGTCATCGCCACCGACGACGCGGCGAGCCCGCAGCTGGCGCGCCTGGCCGCCTCGCTCCCGCCCGCCGACGTGCTCCGTGGCCTGCGGCGGCTGGCCCGCGAGCAGGCGCAGCTCTCGAGCCACGCACTCCACATGGTCCAGACGCTCGCCGCAGCGGACGAGGGCGGGGCCGTGGGGGCGGCCGTCCTGGCCGACCCGGCGGTCAACTTCGCGGAGCTGGCCGAGCTGTTCCGCGACGAGGACGTCGACCGGTACAACCCCGAGGATCACCGGGTGCTCCTGAATCAGACGCCGACGGTGGACCTGGCCTCGGTCTCGGCGGACGCGGCGGCCGAGCCGGACGCGGTCGGGGTCGAGTCCGAGAGCGACGATGCGGTCGATCGCCGCATGCTCGCCACGCTCCTCGACCTGGCCGCGGCCTTCCCCGAGGCGGACAACCCGCTCGTGTTCGGCCGGCTGCGGGAGTTCTTCGTCCGCGCGCTCCAGGTCCGGCGGTTCGATCAGGCCATCGCGATCATCCGCGGCGTTCGCGAGATCGCCGAGGTCCCGGCTGAAGGCGGACAGCGCCGGCCCATCGCCGACTTTCTCGATCGCCTCGCCGACGCCCAGATCCTCGCCGCGCTCGTGGCCGCGAGCCGGCAGCCGGGCGGGCCTCCCTTCGTGCAGGTGCAATCGATCGTGCTCGCGCTGGGTGCATGGGGCGCGCGCGGCGTCCTGGGCGCGCTGGCCGAGGAGCCGGACCGGGTGCGGCGCCTGCGCCTGCTCGATCTGGCCGCCTCGATCGGCCCCGCGATCGTTCCGGAAACCACGCGCATGCTCTCCGATCCGCGATGGTACGTGGTGCGCAACATGGTGCTGCTGCTCCGCCGGGTGCAGGACCGTACCGCGATGGTCCAGATCCGGCGGTGCGCCGACCATGCCGACCTCCGGGTACGGCTCGAGGCCATCCGGGCTCTCTTCGCCTTCGACACCCAGCTCCCGCGCGACCTGCTGGCGCGCGCCATCCACCACCCGGATCCGAGGCTGGCGGAGGCCGCGGTGCTGCTCACCGGGCAGCACGGCATCACCCAGGCCATCGATCTGCTGGTCGAGATCCTGCTGCGCTGGGATCCGCTCGGCCGGAAACGGTCGCTGCGGCTCAAGGCGCTCCGCGCGCTGTCCGATCTGGGGGACGCCGCGGTGCTGCCGCGGATCGGGCGGTTCTTTCGCGACTGGCCGATCCCGATCATCGCCCTCGAAGAGCGCCGGGCCGCCTACCGGTTGCTCTCGGGCTACGACGAGGTCGCGCGCGCACCGTACGCGGCCCGGGGCGCGCGCTCGCGCGACGCGATGATTCGCGAGATCTGCCGCGGGCTGGTGAAGTCGGCCGCCCCCGCTCCGGAGAGGGCATGAGCCAGCCGACCCTGCCCGGCGCGCTCTCGGCGGTCGACCGCCTGATCGTGAGCCTCGTCGCCGGGATCAACATGCGCTCGCTCTACCGGGCCGAGCACCCCGCGCTGTCGAGCCACGTCGACCGTATCCTCGAGGCGATCACCGCGGCCTGCGCGGAGCGGGACAAGGACGCGCTCACCTTCCTCGTGGTGGGCCAGGACCTGGTGCTGGAAAACCAGCCGCTGCGCTCCGGAAGCCTCTATCACCAGCAGTTCATCCGCGCCCTCGCGCGCCGGGGCGTGGAACGCCTGACCATCGCGCTGGGCCTCACCACCGACGAGTGCGTGCGATTCCTGACTCCGATGGCCCTGGGCGGCTCGCCGGTCTCGAGCCCGCACCTCGTGGTGGGCCGCATCGAGCTGCGATCGTCGACGCCGGCCGCGTTGTTCGGCCCGGGCGGGGGCCTCG
>DATMMH010000341.1:0-20789 GCA_035569855.1 Candidatus Dormiibacterota bacterium | reverse complement strand
AGCAGGTCGAGTTTCGCGAACGTGCGCGGCTGGCTCGCGAAAAACTCGAGGCCGTCGGCCGCGGTCAGGTCGAGCAAGTCTGCGATCGACTTGCCCTTATAACGGACCTCGAGCGTCTCCCGATTGTACCGCTTCCCGCGGCACACCTCGCACGTCACGTACACGTCGGGCAGGAAGTGCATCTCGATCTTCACGAGCCCGTCGCCCTGGCAGGCCTCGCACCGGCCCCCCTTGACGTTGAACGAGAAGCGGCCCGGCTGGTAGCCGCGCACCCGCGCGTCCGGGGTGCGGGCGAGCAGGGTGCGGATCAGCGTGAAGACGCCGGTGTAGGTCGCGGGGTTGGATCGCGGGGTGCGCCCGATCGGCGACTGGTCGATGTCGATGACCTTGTCGAGGTGCTGGGCTCCTTCGATGCGGTCGTGGGCGCCCGGCCGGTCCTGGGCCCGATGGAGCATCGAGGCCAGTGCCCGGAACAGGATGTCGTTGACCAGGGTGGACTTGCCGGAGCCGGAGACGCCGGTGACCGCGGTGAAGGTCCCCAGCGGGATCTTCACGCTCATCCCCTTGAGGTTGTGCTCTCGGGGATTGTGGATGGTCACGAACTTGCCGTTGCCCTTCCGGCGAGCCGGCGGCACCTCGATGCGCTCCACGCGCGAGAGGAACCGGCCGGTGAGCGAGTCGGGATTGGCCATCACCTCGTCCGGGGTGCCCACCGCCACGACGTGGCCGCCCAGCTCTCCCGCGCCGGGGCCCAGATCGACGACGTAGTCGGCGGCCCGCATGGTCTCCTCGTCGTGCTCCACCACCAGCACCGTGTTGCCGAGGTCGCGCAGGCGCTTGAGGGTGTCGAGGAGCCGGCCGTTGTCCCGCTGGTGGAGGCCGATGGAGGGCTCGTCCAGGATGTAGAGGACGCCGACCAGGCTCGAGCCGATCTGGGTGGCGAGCCGGATGCGCTGCCCTTCCCCGCCGGACAACGTCGCCGCCGGCCGGTCGAGGGTGAGGTAGTCGAGCCCGACCTGCGAGAGGAACCCCAGGCGCTCGCGGATCTCCTTGAGCACGCGCCGCGCGATCGCCATATCCCGCTCGGAAAGCGTGAGGGTGTCGAAGAACTGCCGCGCCGCCTTGATCGGGAAACGCACCACGTCGGCGATGGAGCGGCCGGCGATCTTGACCGACAGCGTCTCCGACCGCAGGCGCGAGCCGCCGCAGGTCGGGCACGGCCGCTCGGTCATGAAGTGCTCCACCTCCGAGCGCGTCTCCTCGGAGACCGTCTCCTTGTAGCGCCGCTCCAGGAGCTTCAGCACCCCCTCGAAGCCGTCGTCGGGCTCACCGTGAAGGAGGATGTCGCGCGCCTTCTTGGGCAGCTTGGCCCACGGCGTCTCCAGGCTGAAGCCGTGACGCTTGGCGAGCACCTTGAGCGTCTGCTTGAAGACGTTGGAAGCCGACGGCCCGGCCCAGGGCAGGAGCGCTCCGCCGGCGAGGGTCTTGTCCTGGTCCGGCACCACCCGGTCGGGATCGATCTCGTAGCGGGTGCCGATGCCCCCGCACTCCGGGCAAGCCCCGTACGGGTTGTTGAACGAGAACATCCGCGGCGACACCTCGGGGAACGAGATGCCGCAGGCCGCGCAGGCGAGCCGCTCCGAGAAGAGGAATGAAGCCCCGTCCGGCACCTCGACCTGCACCACCCCGTCGGCCAGCCGCAGCGCGGTCTCGAGCGAGTCGGCGAGCCGACCGCCCAGGGTATCCTTCACGATCAGCCGATCCACCACCACCTCGATGGTGTGCTTCTTGGTCTTGGCCAGCTCGATGTCCTCGGTCAGCTCGCGGACCTGACCGTTGACCCGCACCCGCACGTAGCCCTGCCGGCGCAGGTCGAAGAACAGCTTGCGGTACTCGCCCTTGCGCCCACGGATCACCGGGGCCAACACGATGAGCCGCGTCCCCACCGGAAGAGTCCCGATGCGGTCCACCATCTGCTGCACGGTCTGCGCCGAGATGACGTTGCCGCACTGGGGGCAGTGCGGGATGCCGACGCGGGCGAACAGCACGCGCAGGTAGTCGTAGATCTCGGTGACCGTGCCCACCGTGGAGCGCGGGTTCTTGGAGGTCGTCTTCTGCTCGATCGAGATCGCGGGCGAGAGCCCCTCGATCGAGTCCACGTCGGGCTTCTCCATCTGCTCGAGGAACTGCCGTGCGTAGGCGGAGAGCGACTCAACGTAACGGCGCTGCCCCTCCGCGTAGATGGTGTCGAAGGCCAGCGAGGACTTGCCGGAGCCGGACAGCCCGGTGATCACCACGAGCTGATCGCGCGGCAGCTCGAGGTCGACTCCCTTCAGATTGTGCTCGCGGGCACCCCGGATGACGATGCGATCGTTGGCCATGACGTCACATCATACCCCCGGCACCCGGCGCGGTAAACGCGGCGGCCGGGCGCGACGCGCTCAGCGCCGGCCGAGCCAGAGCACGAGCGCGCCGGCGGGCGCGCCGGCGAGCGCGGGATAGCCAATGACCGCGCCGAGGAGACCACCGCCCGCCCCGCGGAGCTGCGCAGCGGCGACGGTGGCGAACACGATGAGCCCGACCACGCCCGCGGTGGTGGCGATCGTGCGGCCGGGCGGCGGCGAGCACAGCGCGGCCGGGCCGAGCGCGCAGCCGGCGCCGCCGAGCGCCAGCAGCGTGAGCGCCCACGGGTCCACCGGCCAGAGGCTGGCGAGCGCGGCGCCCCCGAAGAGCCCGGCCCAGAGGCCGGGATCGTGGCCGATCTCGCCGCCGCCGGTGCGATCCATCGCGCCGAGCCGCTCGCGCAGCGCCACCGTCGAAGCGAGGAAGGCGGCCAGCCCTGCCACCAGGAGCAGCGCCTGCAGGGCGCGGCGCACCGGGCCGGCGAAGAGCGCGGGGCCGGGCAGCTCGAGCAGTCGCTCCAGCGTGACCCCGCCCAGGAACAGGTCGGGCGCTTGCAACGTGGAGTAGATCGCCCACCCCTGCGCCCACACGAGCGTGATCAGGAGGCCCCCCGCCACGACCGCGAAGCCCCGGCGGGAGAGGCGCACGGTCAGCCCAGCGCGCAGGAGAGCCGCCGCGCCCGCCACCAAGGTGACGAGCAAGCCCACTCGATCGAGCCAGCGCCGCGGCCGGTCCTCCGCCCAGGTCATGCCGGAGGACGGCGCGCCCGGCACCCGCTTGTCCGATTCGAATCGCAGCCGGACCGCGGAGCCCCGCACGAGCTCGTCGCCCGCGCGCAGGGTCACGGTCTGCCCGGGCGTCAGCGACCACTCGATCTCGGCCAGGCGGCTGCCGTCGAGCGTGCGCGCGCGAAGGAGGCCCCCCGCGGGCGCGGTGAGCCGGTGCACCTCCTCGAAGACGAGCGGCTTGCCGCCGCGGGCCGCGGCCAGGTCGCGGCCCGCGGTGACCCAGCGGCTCGAAGGCGGGAAGCGAAACGCGGGCTGGGTGGCGACACGATCCCACGCAGCCAGGGGGCCGAGCCCGGTGGTCCATCCCAGCTGTGCGAGCGGCACGATGGCCGCAACCAGCGCGACCGCCAGCAGCGCCGGCGCGGTGCGACGCAGCGGCCGCCAGGTGGTGAGCAGCCAGCCCGTCACGGCCACGACCACGATGCCCTGCCAGCGGCGCGCACCGAGCCACGCCGCCGCGTCTCCGGCCAGCACGATGTTGGCCCAGAGCAACACGCCGACCGTGATCAGCAGGGTGACGACCGGGAACAGGGGCTCACCGCCACCACCCCGACTACCAGAGGAAGTCGTCTCGGGATAGGTAGATGCGAGCCCGAGCGTCATGAGCGGCGTGAAGGCGAGCACGAGGCCGAGCCAGAGGCCGTCGGGTCCTCGTGCGGCAAGGGCGGCGGGCAGGGCCAGAACCACCGCCGGCGTGAGCCAGACGGCGAGGGCGCGCGAGGCCGAGGTCATTCCTCGCGCGACGGACCCGCCAGCCAGCGTATCGCGACGAAGGTGCCGAGCGCCGGCGCCACGATCCCGCCGTACCACCACATCAGCGAGAGGCCGGCGATACGGATCGAGGCCGCCTGATTGGGCAAGGCGCCGAGCAGGAGGAAACCCGCGAGCAGGAGGAGCAGCAGCACGACACCGGCGGTCCTCGTGGTCACCGGAGGCATTATAGCGGCGGTGGTAAGATAGCCGGCACGAAAGGAGTTTTGTCCATGCCCGATTCGCCCCCGCGACCCCCCATCGAGCGCGTGCTGGTCGTGACCGCTCATCCCGACGACTCGGAGTTCGGCGCCGGCGGCACCGTCGCCAAGCTCGCCCGCCAAGGCAAGCACGTCGCCTACTGCATCGTCACCAACGGCAACAAGGGCTCGAGCGACCGCGGGATGACCTCCGAGCGGCTCGCGGTCATCCGAGCCGAGGAGCAGCGGAACGCGGCCCAGGTCCTCGGGGTGGAGACCGTCGAGTTCCTGGGATTTCCCGACTGCGAGGTCGAGGACACCCGCGAGAGCCGCATGGCGGTGACCGCGTCGATCCGGCGCCATCGCCCGGACCTGCTCATCATCCAGAATCCGCACCGGACCAAGAACCTGGGCGCCTCGCACCGCGACCACCGCACGGTGGCGGGTATCGCGCTCGACTGCGTCTACCCGCTGGCCCGCGACCACATGGCCTTCCCCGAGCTGCTGGCCCAGGGGCTCGAGCCGCACAAGGTGCGCGAGGTCCACATGATGTGGTGGGAAAACCCGGAGATCGTGGTCGACATCAGCGAGACCATCGACCTCAAGCTCAAGGCGCTGGCCTGCCACGTGAGCCAGTTCAAGGACTTCGCGGCGCTGGAGCGGCGCGTCCGCGAGCGGTCGGCTCAGCTCGGCAAGCCCAAAGGGTATGCCTACGCCGAGACCTTCGACCCCATCGTCCTCGAGCGCTAGCGTCGTCCTCGTCCACGGCGCGGCGAACTCCTCGGCGGTCTGGCGCTTCTGGCGGGAGCGACTCGAGGCCCGCGGTCACCGGGTGCTGAGCCCCGATCTCCGCGGCCACGGCCGCGCCCCCTGCTCCGACCTTGGCCGGGTCATGATGGCCGACTACGTGGAGGACGTGAGCACGGCCGCGCGCGGGCTCGCCGAGCCGCCGATCGTGGTCGGCTGGAGCATGGGCGGGCTCGCCGCGCTCATGTACGGCGCGGCCCACCCGGTGCGTGGCATCGTGGCGCTGGGACCCAGCGCTCCGCGCCAGCTCCTGGACTCACCCCGCCGCGCGCCGCTGACCCCGGGCGTCTTCGGGCCCGAGGTCTACGGCATCGTGGACCGGACCGCGGCGGCCCAGCCGACGATGCCCGATCTGGACGCCCCGGAGGTCGCCATCGCGCTGTCGAGTCTCGGCGCCGAGTCCATCATGGCCAGGCAGGACCGCCAGCGCGGCATCGTGGTGGACCCGGACAAGATGACCGGTCCGGTGCTGGTCGTGGGCGGCGAGCGCGATGACACGATGCGGCCTGCCTATTGCCGTCGCGTCGCCGACCTGTTCCGCGGCGCCTACGTGGAGTTCGAGGCCGCTTCGCACTGGGGCCTGGTCCTCAACCGGCGGGCGCTCGACCGCCACCTGCCCGCCGTGCTCGCCTGGATGGAGGCCCTAGGCGATCGCCCAGCGTAGGTAGACGCTGCCCGCGGTGAACCCCGCCCCGAATGCCGCGAGCACGAGGCGGTCACCGCGCGTGAAGCGCCCCTGCTCGTTCCACTCGGACAGCGCGATGGGAATCGTCGCGCCCACCGTATTGCCGTAGCGATCGAGGTTGATGACGACGCGATCGAGACCGAGCCCCAGACGCCGGGCCACCGCCTCGATGATGCGCCGGTTGGCTTGGTGCGGGACCAGCCAGGTCACGTCGTCGACCGCCACCTCGTTGCGCTTCAGAACTTCCGCGGTCACGTCCGCCATCCCTCCGACCGCGGCCTTGAACACGGCCGGCCCGTCCTGCACGAGGTAGTGCCGTCGCTTGCCGACGGAGTCGGCGCTGGCGGGCTCGACGCTCCCCCCACCAGGGATGTAGAGGGACAACTCCCCCTCTCCGTCCATGTGAAAGACGTGGTCGAGGATCCCGACCGATTCGTCCTCCACCGCCTCGATCAGGACCGAGCCGGCGCCATCCCCGAACAATACCGCCGTCGCGCGATCCTCGGGGTCGACCACGCTGCTCATCCGATCCGCCCCGCAGAGCAGCAGCCGGCGCGCAGCCCCCGACTCCACCAGCTTCGTCGCCACGATGAGCCCGTAGACGAAGCCCGAGCAGGCCCCGGCCAGATCGAAGCCCCAGGCGTGGGGGCACCCGAGCTTGCGCTGGACGATCGCCGCGGTGGATGGGCACAGGCGATCCGGCGTCATGGTCGCGACGATGATGCAGTCGACGGTCGCCGCCGAGACACCCCGGGCATCCAGGCAGCGGCGCGCCGCCGGCACGATCAGGTCCGACGTGCCGCCCGCCGACGCAAAGTGGCGCTTGGCAATCCCGGTGCGCGACCGGATCCATTCGTCGGTCGTCTCGAGCTGCTTTTCGAAGTACGCGTTCGGGTAGACGTCGGGCGGCAGGTAGTGCCCGGTCGCGGTGATCGCGGCGCGCATCACGTGCTCCGTGGTGCCGCCGGGTCGACAGGTACGGGGAGAATCGGGGCGGGCGGCGCGCAACGGGTGCTTGTCATCTGCATTGTCAGTCTACACGAGCCCCGGCCGGGTTGAGGCGCACAAAGCGGCCCACCGAGAAACCTTCCCAGCCCCGGCCCGCTTCGCTAGAATGCCAGGCGTGAAGCCAGGAGCGCCCATCCCGGCCACCTTGACCGGGCTGATGGGGGGCAGAGCGGCCCAGGATCCAGACACCCCGTACTTCCACCTCTTCGACGAGGCGGTGACGTACGGTCGGCTGTGGCGGGAGAGCGCGCGCTACGCGACCGGGCTCAAGCGCGCCGGTATCGACCGCGGTGACAAGGTCTGCCTGATCTATCCGACCTGCGCGGAGTTCTTCTACACCTTCCTGGGCGCGCTCCGCCTGGGTGCGGTGCCGGTGCCGCTCTATCCCACCCTGGGCGTGGAAGCCACCGCCAACATCTTCCGCGACTCGGAAGCGAAGGCGGTGGTCACGATCGGGTGGTTCCGCAAGGGCGTGGAGGAATCGCAGGCGGCCGCCCCTGGCATGCGGCACGTGCTGGAGCCGAGCGACCTGGAAGTGGACGCCCGGGAGCCCGCCTACCCCGCGGTCGGCCCCGAGGACACCGCCTTCATCCAGTACACCTCGGGGAGCACCGGCCACCCGCGCGGCGTGGTGCTGAACCACGCCAACGTCGTGCGCACCGTCGAGTTCATGGCCGAGGCGGCCCAGCTCACCCGCGAGGACGTGGTGGTATCGTGGCTGCCGCTCTACCACGACATGGGCCTGATCGGCTGCTCGTTCACGCCGCCCTGGAGCGGCGCGGCGCTGCACCTGCTGCCGCCCGACCTGAAGAGCCCGCGCGCCTGGCTCGAGCTGATCGGCCGGGTCCGCGCTACCTTCACGGTCTCGCCCGACTTCGGCTACCGCAACTGCGTGCGCAACATCCACGACCCGGCCGGCCTCGACCTCTCTCCGCTCAAGCAGGCGCTCTCCGGAGCCGAGCCGGTGCGCCCCAGCACCATCGACGCCTTCGAGCGAAAATTCGGAACCCCGAACCTGATCACCCCCTGCTACGGGCTGGCCGAGGCCACCCTCGCCGTCGCGATTTGGCCCCGCCGCACGCCGCTCCGGCTGGACACCTCGGGCAAGTTCCTTTCGGTGGGCCGCCCCTGCCGCGGGGTGCGCGTACGCATCATGGCCGACGACGAGGAGGTCAAGGCCGGGGTGGAGGCGGAGATCTGCGTGCAGAGCCCCGGGGTGATGCAGGGCTACTACCGCAACCCCGAGGCGACCCGGCAGGTGCTCTCCCCCGACGGCTGGCTGCGCACCGGCGACCTCGGGTTCATCGACGCGGAGGGCTATCTCTTCGTGACCGGCCGGCTCAAGGACGTGATCATCATCGGCGGTGAGAACGTGCTCCCGGCCGACATCGAGGAGATCGTGGACCACGTGCCCGGGGTGCGGTACTCGGCGGCGGTCGGCGTGGAGAGCGAGCGGACCGGCACCCAGCGCCTGCACGTGGTCGCCGAAGTCCGCGAGCAGGCCGCGACCGCGGACGAGTTGTCGCGGCTCGCCCGCGAGATCGTCCGGCGGGTCCGGGAGCATCGCGGCCACCGCCCGGCCCGGGTGCTCCTCGTGCGCCCCAGCACCATACCCAAGACCTCGTCGGGGAAGATCCAGCGCTCCCGGCTCGGGGAGATGATCGTTCGCGACGAGCTGCGCGAGAGCCTGCTGCACGGCTCGGGCGCCTGAGCCGCCCCATGAAGTTCGGCTGCCACCTGCCGATGTTCGGCCCCATCGGCACCCGCGACAACGTGCTCACCTTCGCGCGGCGCATGGAGGCCCTCGGCTACGACTCCCTGTGGGCCAGCGATCACGTCGCGCTCCCCTACGACATCGCATCGCGTTATCCCTACAATCCGAGCGGCAGCTTTCCCCTTGCCGCCGACGTGGCCTTCCTCGAGCCGATGACCACGCTGGCGCTGGTCGCGGGCGTCACCGAGCGCGTGCGGCTCGGCACGACCATCCTCGTGCTGCCCCACCGCAATCCGGTGCTGGCCGCCAAGACGGCGGCCACGCTGGACCACCTCTCCGGCGGCCGGGTCGTGCTCGGAGTGGGCGTGGGCTGGATGCGCGAGGAGATCGAGCTGCTGGGCGGCGATTATGTTCACCGCGGCCCGTGGAGCGACGAGGCCATCGCGGTCATGCGGGCCTGCTGGCGCGATGCCCGCACCGCGCATCACGGTCGGTTCTTCCACCTCGACGAGATCGGTGTCTTCCCGAAGCCCGCGCGAGGCGACATCCCGATCTGGATCGGTGGCCACACGCCCCGCGCCCTGCGCCGGGTGGCCGAGCTGGGCGACGGCTGGCACGCCGCCTTCATCACGCCCGAGGCGTTGCGGGACGATCTGGCGCGACTGCGCCAGGAATGCGTTCGCGCGAAGCGGCCGTTCGAGCGCGTCACGATCTCGGTTCGGGCGGGGCTGTCACTTCGGGATGCCCCGCTCGGACCGGAGCGCAAGCCGCTCCAAGGATCCCGCGATCAGGTGATCGCGGACCTGACGGCCTACCGCGACCTGGGCGTGGACACGATGCTGCTCGAGGCGCGCTATCGCGACCTGCCCGACATGCTCGGCACCTTCGAGGCCTTCGCGCGCGAGATCCGGCCGCTGGTCTAGCGGGGGATCGCCCGGGCCGCTACTTGGCGTCGTGGAAGATCACGCCGAGGGTGTAGCGCTCGCCCGAGGTCACGCGGCTCACCCCGTGGCGCAGGGTGACGCGATATGCCCCCCGCGCCCCGCGTGTCGGCCGGTCGCGCGTGGTGAAGATCACGATCTGGCCACGCTCGAGCGGCACGACCTCCCCGCGCGACTGCGCGCGGGGCCGCTGTTCGACCAGGAGGAACTCCCCGCCGGTGAAGTCCTCGCCGGCCCGGCTCAGCAGACAGGTCATCTGAAGGGGAAAGACGATCTCCCCGTAGAGATCCTGGTGCAGGCAGTTGTAGCCGCCCGCCTCGTAGCGCAGCAACAGCGGCGTCGGCTTGGTCTGCCCGTGCTCGGCGCAGACGGCGAGGAAGCCCTCGAGATCGCCCGGATACCGCCGCCCGCCGCCAAGCGCCGCCTCCCATTCGGCCGCGACCGGCGCCAGATGCGGATACGCGCCGCGACGCAGCTCCGCCACGACGGGCGGCAGCGGGTCCGCGAAGTACTTGTACTCGCCCTCGCCGAAACGGAAGCGCGCCATGTCCACTCGGCTGCGGAAGCGGCGCTCGTCGGGGTAGAGGCGGATCAGCTCCGCGCACTCCGCCGCGCTGAGCACCGGCGGCGTGGTGGCCCATCCCCGCTCGCTGAGGCCGCGGGCCACCGCCGCCCAGTCGAGCCGCTCGAGGCGCGCCCCGACGGAGACGCCGCGCGTCAGGCCGCGGGCCGACATACCTTGCACGGCCGGTAGCCGACCGAGCGGGCGTCGTCGACCGAGGCGAACACCACCCGGTTGTCCGGGCGCATGTGGCGTCCGTGCACGCACCCCACGCGGCAGACGATGCGCGTGCTCGTACAGCCTTCCAGCACCGGCGTGATGCGCTCGAGCGCGATCAACCGATCCTTCACCGGCGTGCCGAAGATGTAGCCGCCGACCCCACCGTCGCTCCGCCACACGCGGTGACACGGCACGATCAGCGGCACCGGGTTGCGGCCCAGCGCGGTGCCCACCGCGCGCACCGCCCGCGGATGCCCGACGCGCGCGGCGATCCACGCGTAGGGCCGCGCCTCGCCGAACGGGATCTGGCGCGCCGCTTCGAGCACGCGGCGCTGAAAGTCCGGCACCGCCTCCAAGTCCACGGGCACCCGGAAGAAGGCCCGCTGGCCGCGCAGGTACTCGTGGATCTCCAGGCGCGCCTGCTCGACCAGATGCCGCGCCGCCGCGGTGGCCGGCTTCCCGGCGGCCCGCCCGGTCCGGATGAGCGAGATCCCTCGCGGCGTCGCCTCGATGCCCAGGCGGTCCTCGAGCGCCTCCAGGGCGCGCCCGGAGCGCCACGCCTCTGCCGTGATTCGCCGCGCCAGCGCGGGCGGCGCATCGCCCGGCCGGAAGTAGTCCGCCAGCAGCCGGTCCAGCTGATCCAATGTCGTCGCCCGATGCTTGCCGTCACGCATGACCCGCTCCTCGCTTGCCGAGCTCGTCGCGGAGCAGCGTCTTGCCCCGCGCGAGCTGGCTCTTCACGGTATTGATCGAGATACCTCGGATGCGCGCCAGCTCCCCGTAGGAGAGCCCGTCCACGTAGCGCAGGGCCAGCAGCACCCGCGCCTCGCGGGGCACGCGGGCGAGCGCGCGATGCAGATCGAGATAGGCGTCCGGCGGCTCGTGATTCGCTGAGCCCGCCGCCAGGGCGGCCATCGTGGTGCGCTCGGCGTGGGCCGTCCGCGTCGCCCGCCGCCGCAGCTCGTCCACGCAGATGTTGGTGAGGATGCGGTAGACCCAGGTGGAGACGGCCCAGCGGGGGTTGTAGCTCGAGGCTCCCGCGTAGCAGGAGAGGAAGGCACGCTGGACCGCGTCCTCGGCGTCCGCCCGCGACCCGAGCAGCCGGCCCGCCACCGCCAGGAGCCGCCCCGCGTAGCGCTGGGCCAGCTCGGCGAAGGCGCCCTGGTCCCCGCGCGCCACCTTCAGCATCAACCCCCGCTCGGCGTCCATGTCGGCCTCTCACCCAGTCATACGCACGGAGCCATCGAACGGGTGGAACCGCTCCGCATGGCCATGCGGGGGCCATCTTCGGAGCGTCCGCGGCCGGGGGGCGTGCGGGGGCCATTTCGGGGCCCCCGCATCTAAAAGTGCCGTACCGCCAACCGCCTCCTGAAAAGGAGCGCGAAGAAAAGCTAGATCTTCTCGCCGAGCTTGGCCCAGTCGTCGAGGAACTTCTTGAGGCCGATGTCGGTCAGCGGGTGCTTCATCAGCATCTCGAGCACGTTGAACGGCATCGTCGCCACGTGGGCGCCCGCCTTCGCCGCGTCGATGACGTGCAGGGGGTTGCGGATCGAGGCGGCCAGCACCTGGGTCTTGTAGCCGTAGTTCCGGTAGATCTCGCAGATGTCCCGCACCAGATCCATGCCCACGTGCCCGATGTCATCGAGCCGGCCCAGGAACGGGCTGATGTAGACCGCGCCCGCCTTCGCGGAGAGCAGGGCCTGCGGCGCGGAGAAGCAGAGTGTCTGGTTGACGCGGATGCCCTCCCCGCTGAGGTACTTCACCGCCTTCAGCCCGTCCTTGGTGAGCGGGCACTTGACCACCACGTTCGGCGCCACCTGCACCAGCTCCTTGCCCTCCTTGACCATGCCGTCGAAGTCGGTGGCCACCACTTCCAGGCTCACGTCGCCCGGGACCACCTTGCAGATCTCCTCGACGAGCGGCCGGAATGGACGCTTCTCCTTGGCGATCAGCGAAGGATTGGTGGTGCAGCCGTCCACCAGGCCCATGGCCACGCCTTCGCGCAGCTCGTTCACGTTCGCGCTGTCGAGAAAGATCTTCATCGGTGCCTCCCTTGCTCAGGCGCGCTCGACGCGGACCGTGGTCCCCGTGCGCACCTTCTTGAAGACGGTGGGATCGCCCAGCAGGCGACCGAAGACGTTGACCGGGCTCGCGGGTCGGATCTCGTCGCCCCGGCTCGCCGGGGTCCGACCGAAGAAGATACAGAAGGCCGCGCCGGGCGGCCAGTAGCCCAGGTCCCCCAGCTCGACGACCTCGCGCGGCCCTTCGGGCTTGGCCTGCACCGGAATACCGAAGTAGATCTCCTCACCCCAGGTCTCGCCCGGGATGCTCAACGGAAGCGCGTCCCAGACCGCGGAGGCAGTGGCCGAGCCGTTCAGCACGGCCTCCGCCGCGACGCTCCCCGCCGTGATCCGGATCTTTCGCTCGGCCATCGATGCGCTCACCTGCCGTCGAGTGTAGCCTCGGCGACGCACCGGCAGCAAGGCGAAGGCCGGCGCGCCGCGCGGCTCACCCGGCCTGGCGGCGGCGATAGAGGGCGATGCGCGCCTCGAGGGCGGCGCGGTCCGGAATGCCCGCGACGCCCTCGGCCTCCACGGAGGCCGCCGCGCAGCAGGCCGCCGCCGCGGCAGCATCCCACGGGTTGCCCTCGCGGTTGTAGGCCACCAGCAGCGCGGTCGCGAAGACGTCGCCGGCTCCGATGGCGTCCACCTCCACGGCGCGGTCCGGCTCGACGCCGTAGCGCTCGCCGTTGACGAAGAGGATGGCCCCCGCCGCGCCGCGGGTGACCGCTCCCAGGGGCACGCGCTGGAACCACTCGAGCGCGTCCTTCGGGAAGGGCTCGATGTCCTCGTGGCTCACCACCACGGCCTGAGCGTGCGGCAGCACCAGATCGGCGTCCTCCCAGGGCTGCGGGGAAACGACCCCGCCGGCCCCGCGCTGCCGCATCCAACCCTGGGGCATCGCGACGATCGACGCTTCCGGGAACGCGGCCGCGAAGGCGGGATCCACCTCGCCGGTGACCGGGCCGAGGGCCACGAGCGTCGCGGCCTGCCACTCCTCGGGCAACGCGGCCGCCTCCAGGTCGGTGGCCCGCGCGAGCACCGCCAGCTCCCGTCCGCCCGGCTCGGACCGGGCCGAGCGACCGATCCGGAAGGTGGTGGTGCGCTTCGAGGGCACGCCGACCACGCTGATGCCTTCGGGAATCGCCTCGCGGGGAAAGTCGGGGCCGAAGGCGGTGAGGAGACCGGTGCTGAGTCCGAGCCGGTGCGCCGTCACCGCGGCGTAGTAGGCCGCGCCTCCGGGTCGCACCCCGCGCGGCGTCTGGTCGAGCGTGACGTGCCCGACGGCCAGGAAGTCCACGCCGCGCTCAGAGGGCCAGCTGCTTGGCGATGATCTCCTTCATGATCTCGGAGGTCCCGCCGCCGATGGTCATGAGCCGGATGTCGCGGAAGAAGCGCTCGATCGGGTACTCGCGCATGTAGCCGTAGCCCCCGTGGAGCTGCACGCAGTCGTAGGCCACCTTCTGGGCCATCTCCGCGGTGAACAGCTTCACCATGGAGATCTCCTTGACCGCGTCCTCCCGGTCCCGGTACTTCAGGCACGCCGCGTAGGTGAGCCACCGCGCCGCCTCGATGAGGGTCGCCAGGTCGGCGATCTTGTGGCGCACCACCTGCTTCTTGGCGAGCGGCTCGCCGAAGGCCTGGCGCTGCTGCACGTAGGCGATGGTGTCATCGAGCGCCCGCTCGCAGCCCGCCACCGTGTGCAGTCCGGCCACCAGCCGCTCGCGCTGAAAGACGCGCATGACCTCGTAGAAGCCCCCGCCCTCCTGCCCGAGCAGGTGCTCGGCCGGCACCCGCATCTCCTGGAAGACCAGCTCCGCGGTGTCGGAGGCGCGATTGCCCATCTTGTCGAGCTTGCGGCTCACCGAGAAGCCCGGCGTGCTCCGCTCGACCAGGAACATCGAGATCCCCCGGTGCTTCTTCTCTCCCTCTCCCCGCTCGGAAGAGGGCGGGACGATCCGGGCGGCCACGAAGTACAGGTCCGCCATCACCCCGTTGGTGATGAACATCTTGGAGCCGTCCAGCACGTAGTGATCGCCGTCCCGCACCGCGCGGGTCCGGATCGCGGCCACGTCGGAGCCGCCGCCCGGCTCGGTCACCGCGATCGCGGTGAGCGCCTCGCCGCGGCAGATCGCGGGCAGATACTTCGCCTTGAGGGTCTCGCTCCCCGTCCAGTAGAGATGGGGCGAGGCCATGTCGGTGTGCACGCCCACCGCCATCGCGAGCGAGGCGCAGCGCGAGCGGGCGATCTCCTCGCAGAGCACCGCGGTGGTGAGGACGTCGGCTCCGGCTCCCCCGTACTTCTCGTCGTACTCGACACCCAGGAAGCCCAGCTCGCCCATCCGCGGCCAGATCGACTTGGGGATCTGCCCGGCATCCTCCCACGCCTCGACGTGCGGCTCGACCTCCTTCTGGACGAAGGCCCGCACCGCCTGCCGGAACATCTCGTGGTGGTCCTCGAAGATCTTCATGCGCCCCACTTGGCCTTGACCGCGTCCCGGTCGACCGCGCCGTCGGCGCCGCGGGGCAGGGCATCCGTGAACACGACAACCTGCGGGCGCTTGAAGCGGGCGATCTTCGACCCCACGAAGTCGCTCACCTGCTGCGGGCTGATCCGGCCGGGGGCCTTCATCTCCACCACCGCCTTGATCGCCTCGCCCCAGCGCGCATCCGGGATGCCGTAGACGCAGACCCCGGTCACCTCGTCCATCTGCACGATGACGGTCTCGACCTCGGCCGGGTAGACGTTCTCGCCGCCCGGCTTGATCAGCTCCTTCTCCGGCTTGCGCTTGACGTAGTGGAGGTAGCCGTCGGGCTCGAAGCGCCCGACGTCGCCGGTGTGGTGCCAGCCGTTCCGGAAGGTGTGGGCGGTCACGTCCGGCTGGCCGAAGTAGCCCTGGAAGACGAGCGGGCCGCGCACCACGATCTCGCCAGGCGTACCGGTCGGCACCTCGCGGTCGTAGTCGTCCACCAGGCGCACCTGGGCGGCCGGCACGGGGCGCCCGGAGGCCCCGGGCTTCTCGGCTACCCGCTGGATGGTCACGAAGCCGCTCGTCTCGGATTGTCCGAAGCCGGTCCAGAACTGGGCGGCCGTCTTCTCGTGCAGCCGCTGGATGGTCTGCGGCGAGTCGAGGCCGGAGACGTGGGTGAGGCTCGGCAGCGCGCTGCCGAGCTTCTCGGCCGCGTCCAGCACGCTCGCCAGCACCGGCGGGAAGTCGGAGAGGTGGGTGACCCGGTGCCGGTCGATGAGCCGCACCGCCTCCTCGGCGTCGAAGCGCGACACGATCACGCTGGCGCCGCCCGCGTGCATGTGGGCCATGGCCATGCCGAGCGCGGTCACGTGGAAGAGCGGAAGCACGGCCAGGTAGCGGTCCCGCTCGGTGAGCCCGAGACTGCCGATCGCGGTGAGGTTGGCGGTGATCACGTTGGCGTGGGTGAGCACGGCCCCGCGCGGGATCACGTCGACCGCCGCCGTGGAGATGACCGCGAACGGATCGTCCGGCGAGACCGCGGCCGCGGCGGGCGCTTCGCCCGCCCGGTAGAGCGACCCGAACGGGGCCAAGCCGGACTCGGCCGCCGCACCGAGCTGATAGCGGTGCGCGACCGCGGTACCGTCGAGCCAGTCCGCGACCAGCGGCCGCGTAACCGCATCCACGACCATCATCTTCGGCTGCGCCCGCTCCACCACCCGCTCGACCTCGGGACCGGTGAGCCGCCAGTTGATGGGATAGGCGATGATGCCCTGCCGCGCGCAGGCGCCGTAGAGCTCGAGGTAGGCCGAGTCGTTCTGGGCGAGCACGCAGACGCGGTCGCCCGGTCCCAGCCCGAGCCCGACCAGACCCGCGGCCAGCTCGTCCACCCGCCGACGGAAGTCGCGGAAGGAGAGCACCCGCTCGCCCTGGATAACCGCCGGGGCGACGCTGTGGACCGCCTCAGCCCGGTCGATCAGGTCGTAGACGGTGAAGGCGCGGACGCTCAGCTCAGCCATCGCTTTCTCCGCTTGTAGTGCTTGACGTCGCGGTAGGACTTGCGGGCCCCCACCTCGGTGAGCCCCAGGTAGAACTCCTTGATGTCGGCGTTCGCCCGGAGCGCCTCGCCCGCGCCCTCCAGCACGATCCGGCCGTTCTCCATGACGTATCCGTGCTCGGCGATGCCCAGGGCCAGGGTCGCGTTCTGCTCGACCAGGAGCACGGTCAGCTTCTGCTCGCGATTGAGGCGCTGCACGATCTCGAAGATCTCCTCGACGAGCATCGGGGCCAGGCCGAGCGACGGCTCGTCGAGCAGGATGACCCGGGGATCGGCCATGAGGGCGCGACCGATGACGAGCATCTGCTGCTCGCCGCCCGAGAGGTAGCCGGCCTCGACCGAGCGCCGCTCCTTGAGCCGGGGGAAGTACTGGTAGACGCGCTCCACGCCGGCCGCGACGCGCTGACGATCCGACTGGATGTGGGCGCCCGCGATGAGGTTCTCCTCGGTGCTCAGGTGCTCGAAGACCCGCCGCCCCTCGAAGACCTGGACCACGCCCCGCCGCACCACCTCGTAGGGCGCGAGCCGATCGATGCGCTGGCCGCCGAGCTCGATGGAGCCCTTGGTCACGTCCCCGCGCTCGGTCCGGAGCAGCCCGGAGATGGCCTTCAACGTGGTGGTCTTGCCCGCCCCGTTGGCGCCGAGAAGCGTGGTGATCCCGCCCTCGCGCACCTCCAGCGACACCCCCTTGAGGACGAGGATGACGCCGTCGTAGATCACCTCGATGTTGTTGAGACTCAGCATGATGTGGTGTCACCGGAGGGGGCCGGGCCCCCTCCGGTGCCTGTCCTCCGTTTCGCGGCCCGTCGCCGCGTGATGGGAGCCGACGGCTACGACTTGGTCGCCGCGTCTTTGATGTGCTTGGCCAGCACGTCCGGATAGGCGGAGAACCAGTCGGTCGTCTTGACGAACTTACCGCCCTTCACCTGCCAGATCTGGACGAGCCCGCCCCCCTCATGATCGGTCGGGGAGATCTTCAGCGGCGGGACCAGCCCCCCGAGGGTGAAGTTGGAGATCTTCTCGAAGCCGTCCTTCACGTCCGCCCCGGTGATCTTGCCGTTCGGCTTGGCCTTCAGGGCATTCCGGATGGCCTCGACGTGGAGGGCCGCGACGAGCACGCCGCGGTTGTAGAACACCGTCGACGCCATCTCCTTCGGCGCCGGCTTGCCTTCCTTCTTGTACATCTCGCGGATCTCGTTCAGCACCGGGTAGTCGGTGCCGACCCCCGCGAACTGCATCGTGTAGTAGCCCTCCGCCGCCGCGAAGCCGCCGGCCGCCTCGATGTTGGCCTCGGCCGAGGCCCACACGAACCCGATGACCTTCTTCAGCGGATAGCCCACCCGCTTGAGCTCCTTGATCGACACCGCGGGGGCCCCGCCAAAGAGGTGGGAGATCACGAAGTCGGCCCGGAACCGCTGGGCGATGTCGAGCACCTGCGCGCCCATCTCGACGCCGGGAGGCGGAACCGCGAACTCCTTGAGCTGGAAGCCTTCCCGCGCGGCCAGATCCTGGAGCACCTGGATCGGCTCGCGCCCCGCGGGATTGTCATAGAAGATGAACGCGATCTTCTTGCCCTTCAGGCTGCCGCCGAGCTGCTTCTTGACGAAGTCGACCGAGGCGGTGGCCTGCGACCAGTAGGTCGCCGCGATCGGGAAGATGTACGGGTACCGGGTCCCGTCGGCGGCGGCCGCGCTGCCGAACCCCGGCGAGGTGCCCGGGATCCGATCCTCGGTCAGCTTCGCGGCCAGCGCGTAGATCTGGGGCGTCCCGTAGACCGCGATCGAGACCGCTCCTTCTTTCTTGAAGCGCTCGTACGACTCGACCGCGGGCGGCACCTTGTACTCGTGGTCGACCTCGAGGGCGTTGATCTTGCGGCCCTCGACCCCGCCCTTGCTGTTCACGAGGGCGATGTAGTCGTGAAAGCCCGGGCACAGGACGGTGCCAACGATCTGGGTCGGCCCCGTGCGGTCGCACTGCACCCCGATCACGATGTCGCCTTTGGACTGGGCGATGGACGGGGCGGGGATGAGCAGGCCGCTCCCTCCCAGCACGAGCGCCATCACGATTGCCAGAACGTGTCTCATGAGCGTTCTCCTTTCATCGCGTACCTTTAGTACGCGAATGGCCAGATACGGAAGTAGTTTCGGATGTTCCGCCACAGGCGGTTGAGGCCCTCCGGCTCCACGATCAGGAAGAAGATGATCAGAGCGCCGAAGAGCATGACGCGGAGATTCGGGATGAGGTTGAGGACGGTCCCCTGGTCGAAGAACAGCCCGCCGAAGCTCTCCATCGCACGCCGAATCACGATCGGCAACAGCGTGATGAAGAAGGCGCCGAAGATCGAGCCCTGGACCGACCCCAGCCCCCCGATGATGATCATGGCCAGATAGTCGACCGACACCCCGAGCTGGAACTGCTCGTAGTTCGCGATCCCGAGGAAGTAGGTATACACCACCCCGGTCACCCCGGCGTAGAAGGACGAGATGGCAAACGCGAGAAGCTTGTAGCGAAAGATGTTGATCCCGATGATCTCGGCCGCGATGTCCTGGTCGCGGATGGCGATGAAGGCCCGCCCGACCCGGGACCGCACGAGGTTCATGGTGCCCAGGATGGCGAGGACCACGAAGAAGAGGAGGAAGAAGTACATGTCGCGCTGGCTGCCGAGGACCATCGATCCGAGTCGTGGCCGGGCAACCTCGATCGACGCCTGCACTCCTCCGCTGATGAAGGTCACGTGGTTGATAACCCACTCGATGATGAACTGCCCGGCGAGGGTCGCGATGGCCAGGTAGAGCCCCTTGATGCGGAGGGACGGAATTCCGACCACCACGCCCACCAGCGCCGCCATGATCCCCCCGGCCAGGAGATTCACCGGCCAGGGCGAGCCGAGCCGGTTGGCGAGATTGGCCGCGGTGTACGCCCCCACCGACATGAAGGCCCCGTGGCCGATCGACACCTGCCCGGTGTAGCCGACCAGGATGTTGAGCCCGAGGGCGCCGATCACCGCGATCCAGACCAGGTTGGCGACCGACAGGTAGTACTCCCCCAGGCCGAACGGAACGATCCCGAAGAAGACCACCGCGACCGCCCCGACCGCCCAGCGGGCGACCGGCAACGGGTACAGCGCCATGTCGGCCTCGTACGTGGTCTTGAGCACCCCGCATTCGCGATGGATCATCGCTCTAGATCCTCTCGATGATCTTCTTGCCGAAGATGCCGTAGGGCCGGATCATGAGGGCCAAGATCATCAGGACGTACGGTGCGAAGTCCTTGGTGCCGCCGCCCACGTACGGGTCCACGTACCCGGCGGTCACGTTCTCGACCAATCCCACGATCAGCCCCCCTACGACCGCTCCCGGTATCGAGTCGAGCCCCCCCAGGATCACGACCGGGAACACCTTCAGGCCCACCAGGGAGAGATTGATGTCGACCCCGAGCAGGTTCCCCCAGATGATGCCGCCGAGCGCGGAGACGACCCCGGTCATCGCCCAGGCGAGCCCAAAGTAGCGCTCCACGTTGATCCCCATGGCCATCGCGACCTGCTGGTTGTCGGCGATGGCGCGCATCGCGATGCCGTTCCGAGACCTGAGGAAGAACCATCCGAAGCCGCCCAGGAAGATCAGGCTCACCACCGCGCCGAGGAGCTGGATGGGCGGGATGAACAGAGGACCCAGCACGATCGGCTCATCCGGGATGGGCAGCGGCAACGTCCTGGTCCCGGCTCCGAGGGTGGACGGTCCGATGCCGCGCAGGATCGAGGCGAGGCCGATCGTGGCCATGACCACCGAGATCACCGGCCGGCCGATGAGGCGGCGCAACATGATCCGCTCCAGGACGAAGCCGAAGGCCACCATGACGGCCAGGCCGATGAGGATGGCCACCCACAGCGGCGCCCCCAGGACGTCGAGGGCCCCGGCCACCACGAGGCCGGCGATCATCACGAACTCGCCCTGGGCAAAGTTCACCGCGTCGGTGGCCTTGTAGACGAGGACGAAACCGAGCGCGATGAGCGTGTACATCAGGCCGATCATGATGCCGTTGGACAGCAGCAGGAGGAAGAATCCGAAGTCGTCAGACACGGGCCGCGGCCTCCGCGACGTCCTCGATCCGTACCCGCGACTGGATGGTCGCCTGTCGGCCGTCCTCGTACGTGATGCTGGTGGAGAGCTCGGCCTCGTCCGCCCCGCCGTACAGTGCGGCGATGACCGCCGCGTACTTGTCGGCCACGTAGCGGCGACGCACCTTCCGGGTGCGCGTGATCTCGGCGTCGTCGGCCTCCAGGTCCTTCGTGAGCAGGAGGAAGCGCCGGATTCTCGTCGACTCCGGGAGCGTCTCGTTGCCTCGCTGGATCTCCTCGCGGATCAGCTCCCGCACCTCTTCCTTCTGGGAGAGGTCCATGTAGGAGGTATACGGAAGACCCCGGCGCTCGGCCCAGTTCCCCACGGTGCCCGGGTCGATCGCGATCATCGCGGAGACGAAGGGCTTCTCGTGGCCGAAGGCGACCGCCTCGCGGATGTAGGGGCTGAACTTGAGCTTGTTCTCGAAGAACTGCGGCGCGAACGGCGTGCCGTCGGCGAGGGCCCCCACGTCCTTGGCCCGGTCGATGATGACCAGATGGCCCCGCGG
>DATMMH010000340.1:0-4353 GCA_035569855.1 Candidatus Dormiibacterota bacterium | reverse complement strand
CCGGTCGTGGTCCTGACGCGGCCGCGTCTGCCCTGGCGAACGCTCGTCGTCATCGGCCTGTCTCTCTTCGCGGGCCAGTTCCTGTTCCAGTTCTTCGGCATCGCTTCCGGCATGCCCCCCGGCCTGGCGTCGGTCGTGGTCCAGACCCAGGCCCTCTTCACGATCCTCTTCGCGGCGGTGGCCCTGCGCGAGCGGCCGACCGGTCGACAATGGGCCGGCACCGCGGTCGCGTTCGTGGGCCTCACGCTCGTCGCGGCCACCGTCGGCCGCGACCTGACCGTCGCCGGCTTCTGCTTCACCGCGGTCTCGGCGGTGAGCTGGGGGATCGGCAACGTGCTGGTCAAGCGCCTGCCTCCGGTGGACACGCTCCACTTGATGGTCTGGCTGAGCCTGGTGCCCCCGCTCCCGTCGCTCCTTCTGTCCGCCGCGCTCGACGGCCCGCGCGCGCTCGCGGCTGCGCTCGCCTCCGCGTCCTGGCTCGCCCTCGGCGCCGCGCTCTATCTCGGGCTTGTCGCCACCGTGATCGCCTACGCGATCTGGGGCCATCTGCTGCGTCACTACGCAGCCGCGACGGTGGCTCCGTTCGCGCTCCTGGTTCCCTTCGTGGCCGCCGGCGCGTCCTCGCTCGTGTTCGGCGAGCGCTTCGGCCCACTCCGCTTGGTCGGCATGGGCCTCGTGCTGCTCGGCCTCGCGGTGATCGTCGCGCCCGCCGCGAGGCGGGCGCGGAAGGAGTGTTGACCCGGCAACAGACGGGTAACACTTACTGGGAAGAAACTACCGTGCCCGGCCCGGTCCGCGGTCTTCGCTGGACACGACCCGAGAGCAACCGAGCGTCCACGCGGCCCTGTGCCACGAAAGCCGGCGTGGCACAGGGTTTGCTCTTTTGACAGATCCCTGCGATGAAGGAGCGTACTTTGGATGACGGGCACGTCGTGCAGTTCTACGACGGCGACGCCTCACTCATCGACGCGCTCACCGGTTTCGTCGCCACCGGCCTCTCCATCGGAGAGGCGTGCCTGGTGATCGCCACCTCGGAGCACCGCGAGGATCTCGAGTCGCGTCTCGGCGAGGCGGGCGTCGATCTCGATCGCGCGCGGGCCACCGGCGCGTACGTCGCGCTCGACGCCGCCCTCACCGTCGCCCGCATCACGGTGGACGGCGTGCCCGATGCGGGGCGGCTCGCCCAGGTGATGGACGAGCTGCTGGCGAGGGTCGGCCCCGGTCGCAAGCAGCGCGTCTTCGGCGAGATGGTCGGCCTGCTGCTCACCCGCGGGAGCATCGAGGCCACGCTCCGTCTCGAGGCGCTCTGGAACGGGCTGCGCGAGATTCATCCGTTCCGGCTCTTCTGCGCGTACCCGATCAGCCGGCTCGGTGACCGCGGGCTCGCCGGGCCCATCGCGGAGATCTGCACGCAGCATTCGCGAGTGGTTCCGGCGGAGAGCTTTCCGCGTCACGCCTCCGCCGACGAGCGCCTGCGGGCGATCGTGCGGCTGCAGCAGCAGGCCTCCTCGCTCCAGACCGAGGTGGAGGAGCGGCACGCGGTCGAAGCGGCGCTGCGCGTGCTCAAGGAGGAGCTCGAGACTCAGGTCGAGGACCTGCGACGCCTGCACGACCTCACCGTCCGCCTGACCGGCACCCTCGACTTCGCGTCGCTGCTCCGAGAGATCCTGCACGGGGCGATGGCGGTGGAGGGCACCGAGCTCGGTCTGCTGTCCCTCTGCGATCCGGAGCGGCCCGGGCTGGTGCTGGGCGCGCACGCCGGCTTCCGCGAGGAGTTCCTGAAGACGGTCGAGCTCGTGCCGCCGGGAAGCGGCGGCTGCGGCACTGCCTATCGGGATCGCCGGCCCCTCGTGATCGAGGACGTCGAGACGGATCCGATCTTCGCGCCCTACCGGGAGACGGCGCGGCTCGGCGGCTTCCGGGCCTGCCACAGCACGCCCTTGTTCACCCGCCACGGCGACATCATCGGCGTCCTCTCCGTGCACTTCACGGAGCCGCACCGGCCGGCGGAGCGCAAGGTCCGCCTGATGGACCTCTACGCGCGCATCGCGGCCGACTCGATCGAGAACGCCCGGCTCCACCGGCGCCTGCAGCAGGAGCTGGAGGACCGGAAGCAGTCGCTGGCCCGCGAGCACCTCGCGCGAGCCGAAGCGGAGACCGCCAACCGGATGAAGGACGAGTTCCTCGCCACCGTGTCCCACGAGCTGCGCACGCCGCTCAACGCGATCCTTGGGTGGGCGCACGTCCTCCGCAGCGGCCTGCCCGACGAGGCGATCGTCGCGCGGGGCGTGGAGGTGATCGAGCGCAACGCGCAAGCCCAGGCCCAGCTCATCGAGGACATTCTCGACGCCTCGCGCGTGATCACCGGCAGCCTGCGCCTCACGCGCGGTCCGGTGGACCTGGCCACCGTGATCAACCGCGCGGTCGACTCGGTCCGGCTCGCCGCTCAGGGCAAAGGCATCGAGCTCGCGGTCGCCCTCGACCCCACGGCCCGCCACCTCGACGGCGACGCGAGCCGGCTGCAGCAGGTGGTGTGGAACCTCGTGTCGAACGCGGTCAAATTCACCCACCGGGGCGGGCGGGTCGAGGTACGGCTGACCCGGGCGGGCGACTCTGCCCAGATCCGCGTGACCGACTCCGGCGAGGGCATCGCCGCCGACTTCCTCCCGTTCATCTTCGACCGATTCCGCCAGGCCGATTCCACGATCACCCGCCGCCACGGCGGGCTCGGCCTGGGGCTGGCCATCGTCCGGCATCTGGTCGCGCTACACGACGGTACCGTCGACGCGGAGAGCGCGGGCCCGGGCTACGGCGCCGCGTTCACCATCCGGCTGCCGTTGAGTCCGGCTCGCGATCCGGCCGCACCGGCCCGGGACGTGAAGGAAACGTCCCCCCTGCGCGACGTCCACGTGCTGGTAGTCGACGACGACCGGGACGCGCTCGATATGCTGACGGTCGCGCTCTCGGCGGCGGGCGCCCGCGTGCGGACCGCGGCCTCGGCGGGCGATGCGCTCGCGCTCTTGCGCTGGATTCGCCCCGACGTGCTCGTCTCGGACCTGGCCATGCCCGACGAGGATGGCTACTCGTTCATCCGCGACGTCCGGGCGATCGAAGAGGAGAGCGGACGCCGGACGCCGGCGATCGCGCTCAGCGCCTACGTGCGGGTGCAGGACCGGGCCCGCGCGGTCGCGGCGGGCTTCAACATGTTCGTCGAGAAGCCGGTGGACCCGGAGGAGCTGATCTCGGTCATCGCGGGCGTGACCGAGCGGCGCGATCAGCCGGGCGCGCAGCCCGGCTGATCGAACGAGCCCGTCTACCGCCGCCCGGCCTTCGCCGCCTTCTTCTCTTTCATCTCGCTCATCTCGTGGCCGGCCCGCCGGAGCCGGGCGCCATCCCAGATCCGGGCGACGCGTGGGAAGATGTCCTGCTCTTCCTCCCCGATGTGCTTCTCCAGCGCGGCGCGGATCTGCAAGATTGCCGCGAGCCACCGCTCATCCTCCGGATCGAGCCCCTTCGCCTCCTGGAGCAACCCCTCCACCTCGTGGACCTCTTCCGGGTGCCCCTCTGCCACCCATCCCGAGAGCTGGGCATCGGCCGCGCCACCCTCACGCGCGATGGGTCGGTAAAGACAGATCTCCTCGATCTGCTCGTGCTGCTTGAGCTCCGGCTCGAGCTTCTTCCAGATCGGGCCGCGCCGGGCCGGCGCAGCGTCGAAGAGCTTCCCGAAGGCGGCCTTCGCCTCCTGGTGCTGGTGCTTGAGAAACTGGATCGCGTCCATGGGTGCACCTCCTTGATCACGGGAGGGAAGCAACTCCTGTGCAAGGAGGCGCGGCCCCGCAGACGCCCGCGAGAAGGCGGGATCGGGCAGATCGTGCCGCGTCTGACGACGCGGGAGGTAGGGCTTACCCGGAAACCTTGGGCATGACCTCACCCGCGAACCAGCGGAGCTGCTCGAGCATCACCGCCTTCGGGGTGCCCATGCTGAGGCTCATGTTGACGTGCTGCAGCCCCGGGAAGCGCGACTGGAGATCTCGAAGGTGCGCGACCAGCTCCTCGGGCGGCCCCGCGAACCACGCGCCGGTCTTCATGTAGTGCTCGACGGTGGGCACGCCCGCGGCGCCCCAGCCGCCCCGACGGGCGGAAGCCTCGACCTGGGACGGGGTGGCGCCCGGCACGAAGCCGAGCGGGGCGAACATCTTGACGTGCTCCTCGTAGTACGGGGTGATCTCGCGGACCGCCTTCTCCCGCGTCTCGGCCAGATGGAAGAAGATCCCGAGGCAGAGATCCTCGCCCAGCGCGAGGTCACGACCGGCGCGCGCCGCCGCCTCGCGATAGCCGTGGACCGGCCCCTCG
>DATMMH010000339.1:0-27268 GCA_035569855.1 Candidatus Dormiibacterota bacterium | reverse complement strand
CAGTGGGCGACCCGCTGGGGCGCCGACACGGTGATGGACCTCTCGACTGGCGCGAACATCCACGAGACGCGCGAGTGGATCCTGCGCAACTCGCCGGTTCCGGTGGGCACGGTACCGATCTACCAGGCGCTCGAGAAGGTGCACGGCAAGGCCGAAGACCTGACCTGGGAGGTCTACCGCGACACCTTGATCGAGCAGGCCGAGCAGGGCGTGGACTACTTCACGATCCACGCGGGCGTCCTGCTGCGCTACATCCCGCTCACCGCCAAGCGCCTCACCGGCATCGTCTCGCGCGGTGGCTCGATCATGGCCAAGTGGTGCCTCGCCCATCACCGGGAGAGCTTCCTCTACACCCACTTCCGCGAGATCTGCGAGATCATGGCCGCCTACGACGTGTCGTTCTCGCTCGGCGACGGGCTGCGGCCCGGCTGCCAGGCCGACGCCAACGACGACGCCCAGTTCGCGGAGCTCGACACCCTCGGCGAGCTGACCTCCGTCGCCTGGGAGCAGGACTGCCAGGTGATGATCGAGGGACCGGGTCACGTCCCGATGCACCTTATCAAGGAGAACATGGACCGGCAGCTCGCGGTCTGCCACGAGGCGCCGTTCTACACCCTGGGACCGCTCACCACCGACATCGCCCCCGGCTACGACCACATCACCTCTGCGATCGGCGCGGCCATGATCGGCTGGTACGGCACCGCGATGCTGTGCTACGTCACGCCGAAAGAGCACCTGGGCCTGCCCGACCGCCAGGACGTCAAGGACGGGGTCATCGCCTACAAGATCGCGGCCCACGCCGCCGACCTGGCTAAGAACCACCCCAAGGCGCGTGAGTGGGACGACGCGCTCTCGCACGCCCGCTTCGAGTTCCGGTGGGAGGACCAGTTCAACCTCTCGCTCGATCCGGAGACCGCGCGGTCCTTCCACGACGAGACGCTGCCCGCCGAGGGGGCCAAGGTCGCGCACTTCTGCTCGATGTGCGGCCCGCACTTCTGCTCGATGAAGATCACCCAGGACGTGCGCGACTACGCGGCCAAGCACGGCATCGGCGACGAGACCGCCGCGGTCGTGCAGGGCCTGCGGGAGAAGGCCGCCGAGTTCAAGAAGACGGGTGGTCAGCTCTACGTGAAACAGCCCTAGTCGCCATGGCCGGATTCGCCGACTACGAGCAGTACGACGCCCTCGGACTGGCCGATCTGGTCAGACGCGGCAAGGTGACGCCGACCGAGCTGCTCGACGCGGCGATCGAGCGCGTGGAAGCGCGCAATCCGAAGGTGAACGCGGTGATCATGCCGCTCTACGACTACGGCCGCCGCGTGATCGCCGACGGGCTCCCCGACGGGCCGTTCCGCGGCGTGCCATTTCTCTTGAAAGACCTCGGCGCCCCGCTCACCGGGGTCACGATGACGCGTGGGAGCCGTTTCTTCGCCGACACCCCGCCGTCGACATTCGACAGCGAGAACGTGGCCCGGCTCAAGCGAGCCGGCCTCGTGATCTTCGGGCGCACCAACAGCTGCGAGGTCGGCCTCTCGCTCACCTGCGAGCCACAGCTCTACGGGCCGACCCGCAACCCGTGGGACCCGACCCGGATCTCCTCGGGCTCGAGCGGCGGGGCCGCCGCCGCGGTGGGCGCTCGCATGCTGCCGATGGCGCACGCCAGCGACGGCTTCGGCTCGATCCGCGCCCCCGCCGCCAGCTGCGGGCTGGTCGGGCTCAAGCCCACGCGGGGCCGGAACACCTTCGCGCCGGTCACCGGCGAGGGGCTCGGCGGCTGCTCCACCGAGCACGCGGTGACGCTCTCGGTCCGAGACAGCGCGGCGCTGCTCGACGCGACCCGAGGGCCCGGGGCCGGCGATCCCTACACCGCACCGCCGCCCGCACGGCCGTACCTGGAAGAGGTCTCGGCCGCGGCGCGCCCCCTGCGGATCGCCTACACCACGGTGACCCCCAACGGGGCCGCGGTCGATCCCGAGAGCCTCGCCACGCTGCAGGACACCGTGAAGCTCTGCGCCCAGCTCGGGCACCAGGTCGAGGAGGCCAACCCGGAGGTGGAGCGGGGCGCGATCATCCCGACCTTCATCACCCTCGCCGCGGTGAACACGGTGGTGAACCTGTCCACCCACCCGACCGCGGGGCGGCCCGCGGTCGAGGGCGAGGTGGAGACGGTCACGTGGAACACCGCCAAGATCGGTGAGCGGACCAGCTCGGCGCACTACGTGCGCGCCACCCAGACCGCGCACCGGCTCGGCCGGCAGATGGCGGTCTTCCACGCGCGCTACGACGTGCTGCTGACCCCGGGGCTCGGCCAGCTCCCGGTCAAGCTCGGCTGGATCGACATGATGATGGACGACGTCGAGGAGTACTGGCGGCGCGTCTTCACCTTCTCGCCGTTCACGGTCTGGTTCAACCTGACCGGACAGCCCGCCATGATGCTGCCGCTCGGCCATTCGGCGAGCGGGCTCCCGGTCGCGGTCCAGCTCGTCGCTCGCTTCGGCGACGAGGCCACCCTCTTCCGCCTGGGCGCTCAGCTCGAGGCGGCGCGGCCCTGGTTCGCCCGCAAGCCCGCCATCGCCTCGTAGTCCCGCGCGAGGTGGAGGCCCCCTCCGAACAACTCAGCGCGGCAGCGCGGCGAGCAGCGGATCGAGGTTCTTCGGGTCGGGCTTGAGCGTGCCCACGCCGTGGCTCCGCACCGCGGCGACCACCGCGTCGTTCACCGGCGTGGGGACGCCCAGCCGCCGGCCCTGCTGGCTCACGTACCCGTTGAGATAGTCGATCTCGGTTCGCCGCCCCTTCATCACGTCCTGCAGCATCGACGGGCGCCCGCCGCTCAGGAACTTGACGCTCGCCGCCATGTCGCCCTCGACCGCGTCCCAGCCCTTGCCGCGCGCGGCGTCCACGAACCGCTGCGCCTCGATACCGTAGATCGGCTCCACTTCATGACCCGCGGCGCGGCCGACCTGGATCACCTCGGCGGCCACGTGGATGGCGATGCGACGCGGCACCGGCTCGGTGCGCACTTCGGCGGAGCCCAGGCCGCTCAGCCCCGCGAGCGGATTCGCCATGCAGTTGATCGCGAGCTTGGACCACCGCTCGCCCCACAGGTTCGTGGTGAGCTTGGTGGGGGCCACGTCGTTCATGACCCGGACCAGGTCCCGCGCCCGCGGGGTGTCCCCGCCGTCGTGCTCGCCGATCTTGAAGCCCACCGAGCCGGAGTCGGTTCGCATCGCGTGGCCCGGCTCGTACATCCCGGCGCCGATCGTGATGACGCAGCCGAGGCAGCGAGCCTTGCCCACCACCGCGGCCACCCGCTCGTCGTTGACCCCGTTCTGGAAGTCCACCACCACCCCGTCGGGGGCCGCGAGATATGCCTGCGCCATCTGGGCCGCCCACTCGGTGTCGTAGGACTTCACCGCGACGAAGATCGCCTCGAACGGCGTGGAGACGCCCTGCAGCTCGTGGATGTGCAGCGCCCGGACCGGGATCGTGTGCTCGCCGCAGGTGCCGGAGAGCTTGAGGCCGCGCCGCTTCATGGTCTCGATGTGCTCGGGCCACTGATCCACGAGCGTGACGTCGTGCCCCGCCTTGGTGAGCAGCCCGCCGACCACGCAGCCGATGGCGCCCGCGCCGAAGACCCCGATCCTCATGTCCGTCGACTCCTCCGTTTGGGATATCGAAAACACGTCGTGAGGTGGTCGTTCACCATGCCGGTGGCCTGCATGAACGCGTAGCAGATGGTGGGGCCGACGAAGCGGAACCCGCGCGTGACGAGAGCCTCGCTCATCGCGCGGGACTCCGCGGTCTCGGCGGGCACCTGCTTGAGCGCGGTCCACGCGTTCCGGATCGGCTGGCCGTCCACGAACTGCCACAGGTAGGCCGCGAGGCTGCCGTGCTCGTCCTGCACCGCGAGCGCGGCTCGCGCGTTGCCGACGGCGGCCTCGATCTTCTGCCGGTGCCTCACGATGCCGGCGTCCCGCATCAGGGCCGCCCGCTTGCGGGCGTCGAAGCGGGCGACCCGGGCGGGATCGAAGCCCGCGAAGGCCTTCCGGTAGTTCTCCCGCTTCCTCAGAATCGTGGACCAGGAGAGACCGGCCTGGGCGCCCTCGAGGATCAGCATCTCGAAGAGGTGACGGTCGTCGCGGGACGGGACGCCCCACTCCGTGTCGTGGTACGCAATCTCGAGCGGGCCTCCGCTCGCCCACCCACATCGGGTCACCATCGGCTCCTACACGGCGTCCGGATCGATGCCGTGCTCCTTGAGCTTCTTGCGCAGGGTATTGCGATTGATGCCGAGGAGCTGGGCCGCCCGCACCTGGTTGCCCTTGGTCTCCCGCATCACCGCCCGCAGGAGCGGCTTCTCCACCAGCCCCACCATGAGGCCGTGGAGGTTGGCGGAGGCGTGGCCGCGCAGGCCGCGCACGCACTCGTGCATCTTGCGCTCGATGATCTCCTCGAGCGAAGCGTCCGTGCTCACCGCGGCCGCCGCCGAGACCGGGCCGATCGGCAGGTGCTCGGGCAGGATCACGCCCGCCGAGGCCATCACCATCGCCCGCTGGATGACGTTCTCGAGCTCGCGCACGTTACCCGGCCAGTCGTAGCCCACCAGGCGATCCATGGCGTCGGCGGCGACGACCCGCTCCCCCAGAGTCTCGGCGTACTTGGCCAGGAAGTGCTCGGCGAGCAGTGGGACGTCGCCGCGCCGGTCCCGCAGGGCGGGCAGCGAGAGCATGACCACGTTCAGGCGGTAGAACAGGTCCTCGCGGAACCGCCCGGTCTTCATCATGCCTTCGAGGTCGCGGTGGGTGGCGGCGAGGACGCGCACGTCCATGCGGATCAGCTCGTGGCCACCGACCCGCTCGAAGCAGCGCTCCTGGAGCGCGCGCAGGAGCTTCACCTGCAGCTCGGGCGGCATGTCGCCGATCTCGTCGAAGAAGACGGAGCCGCCGTGGGCCAGCTCGAGCTTGCCGAGCCGCCGCTCCTTGGCGTCGGTGAACGCGCCCTTCTCGTGACCGAACAGCTCGGACTCGAGCAGCGTGGTGGGAATGGCCGCGGCCGAGATGCCCACGAACGGCCGCCCCGCGCGGCGGCTGTAGTGGTGGAGCGCGCGCGCGACCACTTCCTTGCCGGTGCCGGACTCGCCACGGAGCAGCACCGACACGTCGCTGGCCGCCACGCGCCCGATGGCCTTGTAGACCTCCTGCATGGTCGGGTGACGCCCGACCAGCGCGCCGAACTCCCAGACCTCCTTGAGGCCGGAGCGCAGCGCGGTGACCTCCTGGGTGAGGCGGCGGGCGGTGAGGACCCGCTCGGCCAGCAGGAGCGCCTCGTCGAGGTCGAAGGGCTTGGCCAGGTAGTCGTAGGCGCCTTGCTGCATGGCCTGCACCGCGGTCTCCATCGTGCCGTGCGCGGTCATGATCACCACCTGCGCGTCGGCGCGCTGCGCCCGCACCTGCTTGAGCAGGGAGAGCCCGTCGATGCCGGGCATGCGCACGTCGAGCAGGATCAGGTCGAACGGTGAGCCCTCGACCTCCTTCAGCGCGGCGGAGCCGTCCTTGACCGCGGTCACCTGATAGCCCGCACCGCGGAAGCCCTTCTCGAGGACCCAGCGCAGGCTGTCCTCGTCGTCGGCGATGAGGATGCGACCCTCAGCCATGCGGGGCGGCCCTCATCGGGCGATGGGGAGGAAGCAGGAGACGGTGGTACCGCGCCCGAGCTCGCTCACGACCTGGATCGCCCCTCGGTGCTCCTCGACGATCCGGTGGCAGAGGGCCAGGCCGAGACCGAGTCCCTTGTCCTTGGTGGTGAAGAACGGGGTGAAGATGCGGGCGCGGGTGGCCTCGGGAATGCCCTCCCCCTCGTCCACCACGGCGATCTCGGCCATGCTGCGCTGGCCGTGGCCCAGGTCCACCTTGGCGAAGAGCGGATTCATGCTGAGCCGGGTGACCAGCGTCAGCCGCCCACCGTTGGCCATCGCTTCCATCGCATTGCGCACCAGGTTGTGGAAGACCTGGAGAATGCGATCCTCGTCGGCCAGGATCGGGGGCAAGCTCGGATCGTAGCGTCGGATGATCTGCACACCCCGCTGGCCGGCCATCTCCTCGGCGAGCAGCGCCACGCGCTCGAGCAGCTGGTGGACGTTGAGGGGTACCGGCCGCAGCGTCACCGGCCGGCCGATGTCGAGCAGCATCTCGATGATCCGGTTGACCCGGTCCACTTCCTTCAGCAGCACGTCGGTGTACTCGCCCAGGCGCGCGTCGTCGGCCAGCTCGCGTCGCATGAGCTGCACCGCGCCGCGGATGGCGCCCAGCGGATTGCGGATCTCGTGGGCGATCCCCATCGCGATCTGGCCGGCGGCCGCGAGCGTCTCGCCGCGGCGCACCTCGGCCTCCAGCTGGTGCAGCCGGGTCATGTCGCGGATGACCGCCACCGCCGCTTCCACCGCGCCGCTGTGCACCGCGAGCGGGGCGGTGACCACGCTCACGTGCACGGGCCGGCCGTCGCCGCCCTCGATCACCGCCTCCGACTCCGATCGGCTCTCGCCGGTGGCGAGCGTGTCGCCGAGATGCCGCACCAGCGAGGTGTCGGGCGGGAACAGCTCCTTGAGGGGCCGGCCCAGGGTCCGGCGCGCGGAGCGCCCCAGCAGGGCCTCCGCTGCCGGATTCCAGAGCATCACGCGCAGCTCGTCGTCCACACCCACCACCGCGTCTGGAAGTCCGGCCAGGAGGGTCTCGTAGTCGAGGCGGGGCATGGCGTGCTCAGCGACCGGTGGTCATGCCAGGACCAGGTCCGGAACGGCGTTGAGCGACAGCGGCGCCCGCTCACCGGCCTCCAGGCGATCGTGGCCGGCGGCGGCGATCATGGCCGCGTTGTCGGTGCAGAGGTGACGCGACGGCACGTGCAGGCTCCACCCGCGCTCCCGGCACTCTCCCTCGATGGCCAGCCGCAGGGCGGTATTCGCGGCGACCCCGCCGGTGAGCACCACCCGCCGCACGCCGAGCCGGAGCGCGGCCTTCACCGTCTTGCGCACCAGCATCTTCACCGCGGTGGCCTGGAACGACGCGGCCACGTCGGCCACCTGTCTCGGATCGAGCGGCCCGGTCCGGCGGACGTGGAGCGATACCGCGGTCTTGATGCCGCTGAACGAGAAGTCGGGGAGACCGTCGCTCATGTTGGCGGTCGGAAACGCGATGGCGCGCGGATCGCCGTCGCGCGCCACCCGCTCGATCGCAGGGCCGCCCGGGAACCCGAGGCCGAGCAGCTTGGCCACCTTGTCGAACGCCTCGCCCGCCGCATCGTCGCGCGTCTGGCCGATCCGCTCGTAGCGGCGCGGCTCCCGGGCGAGGTACAGCGCGGTGTGACCGCCCGATACGACGAGGGCGAGGAACGGATGGGCGGGGGGATCGCCCTCGAGGAAGGCCGCGTAGATGTGCCCTTCGAGGTGATTGACCCCTACCAGCGGCCGGCGGCGCGCGTAGGCCAAGGCCTTCGCCGCCGAGCAGCCGATGAGCAGCGACCCGACCAGACCCGGCCCGTAGGTCACCGCGATGCCGTCCACGTCGTCGAGCCGGACGCCGGCGTCGCCCAGGGCGCGGCGCACCACCGGCATCAGCACCTCCAGATGCCGCCGGGAAGCCAGCTCGGGCACCACGCCGCCAAAGGGGGCGTGCACGTCGTCCTGGGAGGCCACCGTGCTCGACAGGATCTTGCGGCCGCCGTCCACCACCGCGGCGGCCGTCTCGTCACACGACGTCTCGATCCCCAGCACGAGCATGTCGTATAGCTTAGCGCGCCAGCTGGGACACCGGTACCAGCTTCAGCCCCCGTGCTTCCCACCGTGGCACGTATTCCCTCAAGAGCCTCACCGTCATCGGGTGCCCGTGGGCCACCGCGATCACCTCACCTTTTCGCTCGGCCCAGGCCGCCACCTCGTCCCAGCGAGCCCGGTCACCCGTCTCGCCGCGACCGTGATCCACCAGGATCTGCCGGCGCGCCGCGCGCACTCCGGCCTCGCGCGCCTCGTCGAAGGCCACCGACTGGCTCGAGGTGTAGGCGTCCACCAGGAACAGCCGGCGCGCGGCCAGCACCTCGAGCAGCGCCTGCATCCGCGGGCGATTCTCGGTAAGCCGCGAGCCCATCCGGTTGATGACCCCGACCGCGGGCGCCACCGCCTCGAGATGCGCCCCCACCATCCGCTGGATCTCCCGCGGCGGCATCGACATCAGCAGCACTCCCGGTCCGGGGTCGAGCTCCGGATACCGGTACGGCTCCATCGGTAGATCCAGCAGCACTTCCATGCCGGCGCGGGAGGCGTCGCGCGCGATCACCCCCGAGAGCGGAAGGGCGGGCAGCACCGCCACCGTGAGGGGCCGGCGAACCTCCCGCAGGGCGTCGAACACGTCGCGCCGGCCGCCCAGCTCGTCTACGATGATGGCCACGCGGGGAGGTCCCGGTGGAGGCGGGGTCGTCTCAGCGGCGGGATTCGATCGCGGCACGACGGTGGGTATCGAGATCGCGGGCCGGCTCCGGGCCAACCCGAAGAGGTCACCAAACAGGCTCGCCTCCCCTTCACGGGCCTGCCACCGGTCGAGCCCGACCAACGCGATCAGCAGCAGCGCGATGATGCCGGCGAGAGCCTGCCAGACTCTCGCCGGCACGGACGTCGCTCCAGTCAGTCCTAGCGGGCCTGCGCCTGCGACCCCGCCGGCCCCGGCCGGCTCTTGTCGAGAATCTTCATCGCCTTGAGGAGGTCGAGGGCGCGCTGCAGCTGCGGATCCCGCTTGAGCTGCTCCTGCGCGCTCTCGGCCACCGGAGGAACCGGCGGCGTCGCCGTCTCCGCGCCGGCCGCGGCCGCGGCGGTCGTCTTCGGGCCTTCCACCACGATGTCCGGCGTGATGCCCTTGCCGTGGATGGAGCGACCCTTCGGGGTGAAGTACTTGGCGGTGGTGAGACGGAGCCCGGAGCCGTCGGAGAGCGGGATGATGGTCTGCACCGAGCCCTTGCCGAAGCTCTGGGTGCCGAGCACGACCGCCCGCCCCCAGTCCTGGAGGGCCCCGGCCACGATCTCGGAGGCGGAGGCGCTGCCCTGGTTGACCAGGACCACGATCGGGAACTCGGTGTAGGCGTGCTTGGCGTTCGAGGAGAACCGCATGTTCTGGTTGCGCACGCGGCCCTCGGTGTAGACGACCAGCTTGCCGGGCTCCAGGAACTTCTCGGTCACCTCCACCGCGGAGGTCAGCAGGCCGCCCGGGTTGTTGCGCAGGTCGAGCACGAGCCCCTGGATCTTGCCTTCCTTGGAGTACTTCTCGAGCGCGGTGTCCAGATCGTTGGCGGTCTGCTCCTGGAACTGGCGCAGCCGGATGTACTCGATCCCGGTCTCGAGCTGGTTGTTCTTCACCGACTGCACCCGGATCTGCTCGCGGGTGATCAGGAAGTCCTTGGGCTCGGTCCACCCCTCGCGCACGATCGTGACCGTGATCTTGCTGCCCGGCTTGCCCCGCATGCGCTTGACCGCGTCGGCGAGCTGCATGTCCTTGGTGGAGAGGCCCTCGATCTTGAGGATTCGGTCGCCCGGCTGGATGCCGGCCCGATAGGCCGGGGTGCCCTCGATGGGCGCCACCACCGTCAGCACGTCGTCACGGAGCGTGATCTCGATCCCGAGACCGCCGAAGCTGCCGCTCGTCTCGACCTGCATCTCCTTGTACATCTCCGGGTCGAGGAACGAGGAGTGCGGGTCGAGGCCCCGCAGCGTGCCCTTGATCGCGTTGTAGATGAGGTCCTTGGGCGGGACCTCGTCGACGTACTGGCTCTGCACGATCGACAGGACCTCGGTGAAGAGCCGTAGGTTCTCGTAGGTGGCCGCGGTGTCGTTGCCCTTGCTCGCCACCCCGCCGCCCAGCGATAGGGTGAGGATCAGGAGCAGCGCGGAGATCATGACCACCTTCTTCATGTGCCGGATGGGCCGCATCGTTGTACGCCTCCGTGACTCGGTATTCGCGTCTCTAGCCTTTGGGTCGCAGCCACTGCGCCGGGTCCTGGGGCTTGCCTTCGTGTCGCACCTCGAAATACAGGCGCGGCCCCTGCAGCGAACCGGTGTCCCCCACGGTCCCGATGATCTGTCCCTGCTTCACCTCGTCGCCCTCCGTGACCCGGATGTCGGCGGCGTGGGCGTAGACGGTATAGTACTCGCCGCCGTGATCCACGATGATCAGGTTCCCGTAACCGCGGAACCAGCCCGTGTACACGATCTGCCCCGGGAACACCGAGACGATGTTCGAGCCCTCGGTGGCCTCGATGTCGATGCCATTCCGGAACGTCTTCGTTCCAAACCGCGGATTGACCTGCGGACCGTACTCCGCGACGACCCGGCCGTCCGCCGGCCAGGCCAGCCGCCCTCGCAACGACGCGAAGCCGGGGCCGGTCGGGCCCGGGACCGTCTCTCCCGGGGCGGGCCGCGGCCGGCTGGGCGGGGGCACCTTCGCCACCGCGCGGCGCTGCTTCTCCTGAAGATCGCGAATGAACGCTTCGAGCCGACGGGTGGCCTCGGACAGCTCGCCGACCATCCGGTCGTGATACGCGCGCTCGTCCTGGATCCGCGCCAGGAGCGCCCGGCGCCGCGCGGCCTCCTGATCGAAGTCGTCCCGCTCCTGGTCCGCCTCTGAACGGAGCGAGGCCAGCTCGCGCCCACGCGCCTCCAGCCGGCTCTTCCGGTCCGCCATGACCTCGGAAGTCACACGATACTCTCGAATGAGGCGGGCGTCCACCGTGGCCAGGGTGGTCAGATGGCGCAGCTGCACCGCCTGGGTCACCGGATCGTCGCCGGAGAGCACGATGGGCAGCACCCCGCCCTGGGCCTGCAGCTTGTAGAGCGCGCGCAGCCGCCGGCCCAGCACTTCCTCCTGCCCGGAGCGCCGGGACTGGAGCCGGCCGATCTCGCCCTGCAGATCGACGATGTCGGACTGCGCCTTGCGGATGCGGCCGTCGATCGAGGCCACCTGCTTGCGCTTGTCGGTGAGCCGCTGGTCGATCGCCTCGAGCTCGCTCAGCACGCTCGCCTCGCGCTTGCGCGCCTCGGACGCCTTCTGGCGCTCTTCCTTGAGGCGCTTCTGGGTCTGCTGCAGATCGCGCTGCTTGTCGCCGAGGTCGGGATTGTCGCGCTTCGGCACCTGCGCCCAGCCCGCCCCCGGGGCGAGCAGCATCGTCACGACCGCCAGGGTGAGCGCCGCGAGCAGGCCGCGCGTCATACCTGCACCCGCCCGCGGGCGAGCCAGCCCCCCACCGCCCCCAGCATAGTGCCGGCGCCGATGAGGGCGAGGGCCTGGAGCGGCGAGAGGAACGTGACACGCTCGAGGCCGATCGTGACCGGCAGGAGGGGCTCGAGCCGCGGCACCGCGAGCGCGTAGGCGATCTCGAGCGTGGCCAGCGCCACGATGGCCGCGACCAGGCCCTGGGCCATGCCCTGGAGCAGGCGGGGGAAGCGGATGACATTCTCGGTGGCGCCGACCAGCCGCATGATCTCCATCTCGTCGCGCCGCAGATGGAGCACGAGGGTGGTGGCGGTGGTCACGGTCAGAATCGCGGCGATCGCGAGCACCGCGCCGATCACGAGGCCGACCCCCTGGAACAGCCGACGGAACTGGGCGAGCCCGTCGACCCACTGGCTGCCGCCCTGGACCTCGTCCACCTCCGGCAGCGCAATCAGGCGTCCCACGAGGGCGCGGGTGCCCTCGGGCGTGGCGATCGCCGCGTCGGGCGTCACCTCGACCGATGCGGGCAGCGGGTTGCGCGGCAGCTGGTCCGCGATGTCGGCCTGGCTTCCCAGCGAGCGCTTGAGCGCGCGCAGCGCCTCGCTCTTGGAGATGTAGCGGAGCCGCTGGATGCCCCCCACCGCCTCGATCCGCTGCATGAGCTCGTCGAGCTTGGCGGCGGGAGGCTCGTCCTTCAGGTAGACGACGACCCGCACGCGATCGCCCCACTGGTCGATGGCTCGACCGAGGTTGAGCGAGAGGAGCCAGAACCCGCCGAGCGCGGTGAGCGACAGGGCGATGAGCAGGATCGCGCTCACCCCCACCCGGCCCGCGCGGCGCAGGTCGCGCATGGCCTCGTTGAAGATGAAGCTGATCACCTAGCCCTCGTCCTTCACGAGGCGGCCGCCCTCGAGGCGGAGGGTCCGGCGCTTGAGCTGAGGCACGAGCCGCGCCTGGTGCGTGGC
Organism: Candidatus Dormiibacterota bacterium; assembly: GCA_035569855.1. Lineage (GTDB taxonomy): Bacteria > Methylomirabilota > Methylomirabilia > Rokubacteriales > CSP1-6 > CAMLFJ01. The sequence goes on along the minus strand of DATMMH010000339.1, from coordinate 15,060 downwards.
GAACACCACCGTGGTGCCGCGACTCCAGATGTCCTTGACCAGACCCAGGATCTCGGCGGCCATCTCGTCGTCGAGGTTCCCGGTGGGCTCGTCGGCCAGGAGCAGTCCGGGTGACTTCACGATGGCCCGCGCGAGCGAGGCCCGCTGCGCCTCACCCTGGGAGAGCTGGTTGGGGTAGGCCTGGGCGCGCGCCGAGAGACCGACCGCCTTGAGGGCCGCGAAGGCCCGCGGGGTGATGTCCCGGCGCGGGGACCCGAGCACGCGGAGGACGAAGGCCACGTTCTCGAACACGGTGCGGCCGGCCAGGAGCTTGGCGTCCTGGAAGACGATGCCGATGGAGCGGCGGAGCCGGGGGATCTCGGAGCGGCGCAGGGACGCGACGTCGAAGCCCGCGACGTCGATGTCGCCCTCGGAGGGCGTCTCGTCGCGGTAGAGCATGCGGAGCAGCGTGGTCTTGCCGGCGCCGCTGGCCCCGCTGAGGACGACGAACTCCCCCTTGGCGACGCTGAAGGAGATATCGCTGAGCGCGGCCACGCGGGAATGGCCTTCGCCGAACACCTTCGACACGTGCTGCAGCCGAATCATGGGCTGCGCACCATTCTACCTAACTATTCAGACTTTCGGTAGTTTTTCCATCAGCAGGCGGTTCACGAGGGCCGGATTTGCCTTGCCCGCGGTCGCCTTCATCACCTGCCCGACCAGGAAGCCGAGCGCGGCCTTCTTGCCGCCACGAAAATCCTCCACGACCTTGGGATGCTCGGCCAGCACTCGGTCCACCGCCGCGACCAGCGCGCCCTCGTCGGCCACCTGGGTGAGGCCCTCCCGGCTCACGATCGCCTGGGCGGTCTCGCCGGAGCGATACATCTTCTCGAAGACGTCCTTGGCGATCTTGCCGCTGATGGTGCCGTCGTCGATCAGGCCCAGCAGGCCCGCCAGATGCGCGGGCGGGACCGGGCAGGCGGCGACCGCCCGATCGTCGTCCGCGGGCAGCTCGCGCAGCAGCTCGTTGAGCACCCAGTTGGCGACGGCCTTGGGCCTGCCGGAGGCGCGCGCGGCGTCCTCGAAGTAGTCGGCGAGACCCCGGCCCTGGGTCAGCAGAGCGGCCTCGTAGGCGGAGAGGGCGTACGCGGTCTCGAACCGCGCGCGACGCGCCGCCGGCAGCTCCGGCAGCGCGGACCGGAGCGCGCCCACCCAGTCGGGTTGCACGTGCAGCGGCGGCAGATCGGGCTCCGGGAAGTAGCGATAGTCGTGCGCGAACTCCTTCGAGCGCATCGACACCGTCACCGCGCGCTCCGGATCCCACAGGCGGGTCTCCTGGACGATGCGCACGCCGGTCTCGAGCGCACGCGTCTGCCGCCGGATCTCGTGCTCGAGCGCGTCGCGCACGTTCCGGAACGAGTTCATGTTCTTGATCTCGACCTTGGTGCCGTACTCGGCCTGCCCGCGCGGGCGCAGCGAGATGTTGGCGTCGCAGCGCAGCGAGCCCTCCTCCATGTTGCCGTCGCACACCCGCAGATAGATCAGGATCGCCCGCAGCGTCCGGAGGTAGGCGGCGGCCTCCTCCGGGCTGCGGAGGTCGGGCCTGGAGACGATCTCCATCAGCGGCACGCCGGCCCGGTTGAAGTCCACGCTGCTCGCCTGCGCGGTCTCGAGCGCGCCCTCGTGCAGGAGCTTGCCCACGTCCTCCTCGAGGTGGAGGCGCTCGATGCCGATCTCGCGCGTCGCGCCGCCCACCGCGATCGCGAGGCCTCCGCGCTCGGCGAGGGGCTCCTCGTACTGGGTGATCTGGTAGTTCTTGGGCATGTCCGGGTAGTAGTAGTGCTTCCGGGCGAACCGGTTGTGCGTGTTGATGCCGCAGCCGATGGCGAGCGCGGTCATGATGCCGAACTCCACCGCACGACGGTTGATCACCGGTAGCGAGCCGGGCAGGCCCAGGCAGACCGGGCAGGTCTGGGTGTTGGGCGCGGCCCCGAAGGAGGCGCGGCAGCCGCAGAACATCTTGGTGGCGGTCGCGAGCTGCGCGTGAACCTCGAGACCGATGACTGTTTCGTAGTGCGCGGCGTCGCTCATGTCGGTCTGCGGTCCGGCCTCTTCGCGCCTGCGGCGCTCATCGGCGCGCCTTGTCGACCGTCCGCACATCGAGCGGGGGGCGGCGGGTGTGCCAGTCGGTGACGGTCTGGTAGGCGTGCGCGGCGCGCAGCAGCGTGGCCTCGTCGAAGGCCCGGCCGATGAGCTGGAGCCCGATCGGCAGCCCGGCCTGGGTGAAGCCGCCCGGGATCGACACCCCGGGCAGGCCGGCCAGGTTCGTCGGGATCGTGAAGACGTCGTTCAGGTACATCTGCAGTGGGTCTTCCTTCTCGCCCATCTTGAAGGCGACTCCGGGGGTGGTCGGGGCCACGATCAGGTCCACCCGCTCGAAGGCGCGATCGAAATCCCGCCGCACCAGCGTGCGAACCTTCAGGGCCTGGCCGTAGTAGGCGTCGTAGTAGCCCGCGGAGAGCACGTAGGTGCCCAGCATGAGCCGCCGCTTGACCTCGGCTCCGAAGCCTGCCGCGCGGGTCTTGCTGTACATGTCGATGAGATCGCGCGCGCCCGGCGCCCGGAGCCCGTACTTCACTCCGTCGTAGCGGGCCAGGTTCGAGGAGGCCTCGGCGGGGGCGATCACGTAGTAGGCGGCGAGACCGTACTCGGTGTGGGGCAGCGAGACCGGCTCGGTGCGGGCGCCTAGCTTCTCCAGCGCCGCGATCGCCTCGCGGACGGCGCGCTCGACCTCGGGGTCGGTGCCCTCGACGAAGTACTCGGCGGGCACGCCGAGACGGAGGCCCTCGATCCCCTGCCGCAGCGCGGCCCGGTAGTCGGGCACCGGCACGTCCACCGCGGTGGAGTCCATCGGATCCGAGCCCGCGATCACCTGCAGCATGAGCGCCGCGTCCTCGGCGTCCCGGGCGAGGGGGCCGAGCTGGTCGAGCGACGAGGCGAAGGCGATCAGGCCGTAGCGCGACACGCGGCCGTAGGTGGGCTTCATCCCGAGCACCCCGCAGAAGGCGGCGGGCTGGCGGATGGAGCCGCCGGTGTCGGTGCCGAGGGTGAGCCCTGCGAGGTCGGCGGCCACCGCCGCGGCGGCGCCACCGGAGGAGCCGCCGGGCACGCGCGCGAGGTCCCAGGGGTTGCGGGTGGTGAAGAACGCGGAGTGCTCGGTGGACGAGCCCATCGCGAACTCGTCCATGTTGAGCTTGCCGAGCAGGATCGCGCCCGCCTCGAAGAGACGCCGCGCCACGGTGGCGTCGTAGGGCGGGACGAAGCGCTCCAGGATCTTCGAGCCGCAGGTGGTGGGCACACCGCGCGTGCAGAGCACGTCCTTGAGCGCGATCGGCACCCCGTCGAGTGGGCCCCGCGGCGTGCCAGCCCGGAAGCGCGCGTCCGCCTCGGCCGCCTGACGCAGGGCCGCCTCGCGCGTGACCACCAGGAATGCGCGCACGTGGGGATCGAGCGCGGCGATGCGGTCCAGATACTCGGCGGTGGCCTGGGTGGGCGTGGCCTCCCCGCTCCGGTAGCGGGCCCCGAGCTCGTGGACGGTCAGCCCGGCCAGCGTGGCCACACCTACTCCTCGATGATCTTGGGCACCCGGAACAGCTCGCCCTGGCGGTCCGGCGCGTTGGCGAGCGCCTCCGCCTGCGGCAGCGACGGCCGCTCGACGTCGTCGCGCATCACGTTGGTGAGCGGCACCGCGTGCGAGGTGGGCTCGACCCCGCTGGTGTCGAGCGCCCGCAGCTTGTCGATGTAGGAGAGGATGCCGTCGAGCTCCCTTCGCATCCGCTCCTTCTCGGGCGCCGACAGCTCCAGCCGGGCCAGTCGCGCCACGTGCTCGACGTCCGCGATCGTGATCTTCGGGGCGCCGGCCACGCTAGATCTCCTCCAGATGCGCGTACTGCAGCGAGAGACGCTTGCGGCCCACGCTGGCGAAGTGGACGGTGGCGATCACGTCCGAGCCCTCGCGCTCCATCCCGACCAGCAGGCCCTCGCCCCACCGCGCGTGGCGCAGCTTGGCGCCCAGGCGGAACGGGAAGTCGTCCCCGCCGTCCGCGTCGGCCGCCGCGGACACGGTGGGGACGACCGGGTCCGGCCGCCGCGCGTTCAGGAGCTCGAGCTGCTCCTCCGGAATCTCGAGGAGGAAGCGCGAGGGCTCGGCCACTCCGTAGCCCTGGATGCGGCGGTGGAGCGCGTAGGAGATGACGAGGTGTTCCTTGGCGCGGGTGATGCCCACGTAGCAGAGCCGGCGCTCCTCCTCCAGCTCCTCCGGCTCCTGCATCGAGCGCGAGTGGGGAAAGACTCCTTCCTCGAGCCCGGTGAGGAAGACCACCGGGAACTCGAGCCCTTTCGCCGAGTGGAGCGTCATCAGGGTCACCCCGCCCGCCTCCGCCTCGAGGTCGTCGGTGTCGGCGACCAGGGCGATCGAGTCGAGGAAGGCCGCGAGGGTCACCGCCTCGACGCCGGCGGCCTGCTGGGTGACGATGAACTCCTCGGATGCCGCGACCAGCTCTTCCAGGTTCTCGAGTCGCGCCTCGGCCTCCGCGGTCCGCTCCGCCTTGAGCGCGTCGCGATAGCCCGACGCGGCGCACACCTCGTCGATCAGCGCCGGCACCGTGAGCGAGGCCCGCCGCTCCGCCAGCCGGGCGACCAGGCGCGCGAATTCCTCGAGGGCCCGGCGCGGCTTCCCGGTGATGTCGGGCGGCAGCGTGGCGCACATGGCCAGCAACGACGCGCCGGCCGGCCGGGCCGCGTCGGCCAGCCGATCGAGCGTGGCCTTGCCGATGCCTCGCGCAGGGGCGGCCACCGCCCGGCGGAAGGCCACGTCGTCGAACGGGTTCGAGACGAGCCGCAGGTAGGCCACCACGTCCCGGATCTCGCGCCGCTCGTAGAAGCGCACGCCGCCCACGATCAGGTACGGGATGCCGGCGCGGCGGAGCGCGTCCTCCAGGACGCGGGACTGGGCGTTGGTGCGGTAGAACACCGCGACGTCGCGATAGTCGCGCCCGTCACGGTGCACCCCGCGGATCTTCTGGGCCACGAATCCCGCCTCTTCGTTCTCGTCCCAGGCCCGGTAGACGAGGGCCCGCTCGCCCTCGCGGTTGTCGGTCCAGAGCCGCTTGTCCTTGCGGGCGGTGTTGTTGACGATCACCGCGGAGGCGATGTCGAGGATGCGCTTGGTCGAGCGGTAGTTCTGCTCGAGCGCCACCACCCGGCAGTCCGGGTAGTCCTTCTCGAAGTCGAGGATGTTGCGCAGGTCGGCCCCGCGCCACCGGTAGACCGACTGGTCGGGATCGCCCACCACGCAGAGGTTCCGGTGCTCCTCGGTCAGGAGCTGCACGATGCGGTACTGGGCCCGGTTGGTGTCCTGATACTCGTCCACCAGCACGTGGGTCCACACCGTGCGGTACCAGCGCAGGGCTTCGGGCACCGTCTCGAGCAGACGCACCACCCGCAGCAGCAGGTCGTCGAAGTCGAGCGCGCCCGCGGCCCGCAGCTTGTCCTCGTAGAGCCGATACAGGGAGGCGATGCGCTCCTCGCGCGGGGTGCGGGCGAGCTGCTCCACGTCGGCGGGCGCGAGCATCTGATTCTTGCAGTGGCTGATGCGATGCACCACCTGGCTCGGAGTCAGCGTGCGCTCGTCGAAGTCGAGCTCGCGGAGCGCCTCCCGCACCAGGCTCTGCCGGTCGTCCTCGTCGTAGATCACGAACGACGCCGGAAGCCCGGCCTGCGCCGCGCGCTCCCTCAGAATGCGCACGCACGCCGAGTGGAAGGTCGCGATCAGGGGCGGCCTGATCCCGGCGGGCAGGAGCAGGTCCTCCACCCTGGTCCGCATCTCCTCGGCCGCCTTGTTGGTGAACGTGACCGCGAGCACGTGGCGGCGGTCGATGCCCTCGACGGCGAGGAGATACGCGATGCGGTGGGCGATGACGCGGGTCTTGCCGCTGCCGGCTCCGGCCAGCACCAGCACCGGCCCCTTCGTCGTGGTGACCGCCTCGCGCTGCGGCGGATTCAGGGGCGCGAGAAGACTCTCCGCGGTCACTGCCGGACGCTGCATGGGCCCTAACGATACCACAGCGGCCCACCGAGCGACGGACCGGGGTCCGGCCGGGGGCGGTCTACTCGACGGTGACGGACTTGGCGAGGTTCCGGGGCTGGTCGACGTCGCGGCCGAGGCGCACCGCCATGTGATAGGCCAGGAGCTGCATCGGGATCGACAGCAGCATCGGGGTGAGCAGATCGCCGGCCACCGGCACCGACAGCATGATGTCCGCCTTGGCGGCCAGCTCCCGATCGCCCTGGTGGCCGATGGCGATCACCCGCCCCTCGCGCGCCCGCACCTCCTCCAGGTTGCTCATCATCCGGTCATAGGAGGAGTCGCGCGGATTCAGCGCGATCACCGGGAAGCCGTCCTCGAGGAGCGCGATCGGCCCATGCTTCATCTCCCCGGCCGGATAGCCCTCGGCGTGCACGTAGGAGAGCTCCTTGAGCTTCAGCGCGCCCTCGAGGGCGAGCGGGTAGTTGATCCCCCGCCCGAGGAACAGGAAGTTCTTGTGGCGGGAGACCTCGCGGGCCAGCTCGGCCACCGCGTTCTCCATCTCGAGGGTCTGCTCCATGAGCCGCGGCAGCTCCAGGAGGCCCTGGATGTGCTTGCGCCCGTCCTCGGCGATCAGGGTCCCGCGACGCCGACCGATCCACAGGGCGAGCAGGTAGCAGGCCACCAGGGTGGCGGTGAACGTCTTGGACGAGGCCACCCCGATCTCGGGCCCGGCGTGGGTGTAGAGCGTGCCGGTGGCCTCGCGGGAGAGCGCCGAGCCCACCACGTTGGTGATGCCGACGATGGGTGCGCCCTTGGCGCGGGCCGCCTTCACCGCGCCCAGGGTGTCCGCGGTCTCGCCGGATTGCGAGAGCGCGACCACCAGGACCTCGGGACCCAGCACCGCGTCGCGATAACGGAACTCGGAGCCGATGTCCACCTCGGCGGTGATGCCGGTCAGCCGCTCCATCATGAAGCGGCCGACGATGGCCGCGTGGTAAGACGTGCCGCAGGCCACCAGGACGATTCGCTGGATGCCGGCGACGACTTCCGGATCGAGCTGCACGTCCGGCAGCACCACCGTGCCGCCCTCGAGGTGCACCCGCCCCCGCATCGTGTCGGCGGCGGCGCGGGGCTGCTCGAAGATCTCCTTCAGCATGAAGTGCCGGTAGCCGCCCTTCTCGGCGAGGATCGGATCCCACAGGATGCGCGAGGGTGCCCGCTGCACGGGAGCTCCGTCGAGGTCGGTGATCTCGACGCCGCCGCGGGTGATGATCGCGACGTCCTCGTCCTCCAGCACCACGACGTCGCGGGTGTGGGAGAGGATAGCCGGGATGTCGGAGGCCAGGAAGGTCTCGCCCTCACCCAGGCCCACCACCACGCTGCCCGCTCCCAGCTTGGCCGCCACCAGGCGATCGGGCATCTGCTCGTGCAGCACCACGATGGCGTAGGAGCCCCGCAGCTCGCGAAGGGCGCGGCGGACCGCCTCGTCCAGCCGCGGGGTGTCGTGGAGATGCCGCTCGATCAGGTGAGCGATCACCTCGGTATCGGTCTCCGACTTGAAGACGTGGCCCTCGGCCTGCAGGCGCTCCTTGATCGGCAGGTAGTTCTCGATGATGCCGTTGTGGACCACCACGAGATGGCCGGAGCCGTCGGTGTGGGGATGGGCGTTCTCGTCGGTCGGGCGGCCGTGGGTGGCCCAGCGGGTGTGGCCGATGCCGATGTGGCCCTCGAGCGGCCGCTCGCGCAGGAGGCCCTCCAGCACCTTGATGCGGCCCGCCGCACGACGGATCTGCAGCCCCGCCGGCGCCGCGCCGATTGCCGCCGCGCCCGCGGAGTCGTAGCCCCGGTACTCGAGCCGCTTGAGCCCTTCGAGCACGATCTCGATCGCGCTCTTGTCCCCGACGTAGCCGACGATCCCGCACATGGGCCTACTCCTGGTGCTTGGGCTTCTTGTCCTTCTGCTTGCGCGCCGCCCAGCCCTCGCGCGTCTCTTGCCGGCCCCGCGCCACCGCCAGCGCGCCGGGCGGCACGTCCTTGGTGATCACCGAACCGGCCGCCACGTAGGCGCCCTCGCCGATCGTCAGCGGGGCCACCAGGCTCGAGTTGGTCCCCACGAACACGCGGTCCGCGATCACCGTCTCGTGCTTGTTGACGCCGTCGTAGTTGCACGTGATGGTGCCGGCGCCCACGTTGACCCCCTCGCCCATCCGGGTGTCGCCCACGTACGAGAGGTGCGGGACCTTGGAGCCGCGACCGATGCGCGACTTCTTCAGCTCGACGAAGTTGCCGATCTTGGCGTTCGCCCCCACGTGGCTCTGCGGGCGCAGGTGGCAGAACGGACCCAGCTGGGCCCCTTCCTCCACCGTCGAGGCCGCGATCACGCAATAGGGCTTGAACAGCACCCGGTCGCCCACCGTGGCGTCGCTGAGCTGGCAGCCCGTGCTGACCACGCACTCGGCGCCCAGCGTGGTCCGTCCCTCGAGGATCACCCCCGGGTGGAGCACGCTGTCGGGCCCGATGGTCACGGTGTCGTCCACGTAGGCGTTGGCCGGATCCACGACCGTCACCCCGCCCGCCATCAGCCGGTCGAGGATGCGACGGCGCATGATCGCGCCCAGCTCGGCGAGCTGCTTGCGGTCGTTGACGCCCAGGCACTCGACGGGATCGGCCGCGATCACCGCCTCGAGTCGGTGGCCCTGCCGCTGCAAAATCGCGATCACGTCGGTGAGGTAGTACTCGCCCTGCTCGTTCTCGGGCGTCACCTGGGCCAGCGCCGGCCACAGCCGCCGGGCGTCGAAGCAGTAGACGCTGGTGCCGATCTCGCGCACCTGCCGCTGGGCTTCCGTGGCGTCGCGGTGCTCGACGATCCCTACCGGCCGGCCCTGCTCCCTCACCACCCGGCCATAGCCGGTCGGATCGGCGACCACCGCGGTCAGCAGCGTGGCCGCCGCGCCGGTCTGGCGATGATGCTCGACCAGCCGACGGAGGGTGGGCTCGCCGAGGAGCGGCACGTCGCCGGGGAGCACCAGGATCGTACCCGCCCCGTCGCCCGCGGCCACGTGTGCCTGCAGCACGGCGTGCGCGGTACCGAGACGCTCCTTCTGCTCGACGAAGCCGGCGGCGGCCTCGGTCGGAACCTGGGCCGAGACCGCGGCCCGCACGTCGTCCGCCGCCCGGCCGAGCACCACGACGATCCGGGCGCCGATGGCGTGGGCCGCGTGCACCGGATAGGCGATGAGCGGCCGGCCGCACAGGGGATGGAGCACCTTGGGACGCGCCGAGCGCATGCGCTTGGCCTCGCCGGCCGCAAGGATGACCGCGGTGAGCTGATCCATCGTACCGCTCATGTTAGCACGTGGCGTGCCACGCTCCGGGGGCTTCGCCGCGAGCCAAAACCGAAGCTGCGGCGAGGCGTTGACGCGCGTTCGAGGGCGCCGGTGCCCGCGCTCTAGTTGCGGCTGTTGCGGAGATGAGACAGGATCCGGTCGATTCTGTCTGGCAAAGGACACGCAAAGTCCATCGAGGCACCGGTCACCGGATGGGTGAAGGCCAGACCGGCGGCGTGAAGGGCCACCCCGCCGAGGCGGTCGATCAGCCCGGTCAGCTCCGGATCGCCCGCCGGCTCCGCGCGCCGACCGCGATAGGCCTCGTCACCGAGCAGCGGGTGGCCGAGCGAGGCCAGGTGCACGCGGATCTGGTGAGTCCGCCCCGTCTCGAGGCGGCATTCGACCAGGGTGACCGCCCGGCTGCCGGTCCCGAACCGCTCCAGCACCCGGTATCGCGTGATCGCGCGCCGGCCCTTGCCGTCAGGCAGCACGGCCATGCGCACCCGCGAGCGCGGATCACGACCCATCGCGGTGTCGAGGCGGCCCTCGGCCCGCCGGACCAGCCCCTGGGCCAGGCAGAGGTAGCGACGGCTCACGGTGCGGTGGGCGAGCTGCGCGGTGAGCCCATCGTAGGCCGCCCGGGTCTTGGCCAGGACGATCAGTCCCGACGTGCCCTTGTCGAGGCGATGGACGATGCCGGGCCTCGACACGCTGCCGACGCCGGCCATCTCCGGCGCATGGGCGAGGGCGGCCGCGGCGAGCGTGCCGCTGGGCCGGCCGGCGCCCGGATGCGTGACCATGCCGGCCGGCTTGTCGACGACCAGCAGGTGCTCGTCCTCGAACACGATGGCGAGCGGGATGGACTCCGCGGCCAGTCCCTCGCGCGGTGGGGGCGGGATGGAAGCCTCCACGCGCTCCCCCACCTGCAGGCGGCGCGCCGCCTTCACCGCGCGCCCGTCCACGCGCACGCGGCCGCCGTCGATCAGGCCGCGCACCTGGGTGCGCGACATCTCCCCGAGCCGCGCGGCCAGCCACTGATCCAGGCGCGCGCCGGCCTCGCCCGAGCCGACCGTTCCCGTCCACTCGCGCCCGCTGGGCGCGTCCGCCGACGCCCCGCTCAACGAGCCGACGGCGTCGTCAACATGCACAGGGCGAGCAGCGCCACCCCGACGCTGATGGCGGAGTCCGCCACGTTGAAGGCGGGCCAATGGTACCCGCGCCAGTAGAAGTCGAGGAAATCGATCACCGCGCCGAATCGCCCGCGATCGATCAGGTTGCCGACCGCCCCTCCGAAGATCAGGCCCAGCGCGAGCGGGGTGAGGCGCCCACCGCTCGGCAGCATGCGCAGGCCCACCGCGGCGAGAACTCCGAGCGCGCCGATGGAGAGGAGGGCCACGAGCCAGCGCCAGCCCGCGGGCATGCCCGAGAGCATGCCGAAGGCGAGCCCGGGATTCATGATGAGCGTGAGCGAGAAGAAGCGGTCGATCACCGCGACGGGGATGCCGGGCGGCAGCCGCTGCAGGGCCAGATATTTGGCGATCTGGTCGAGAACGAGGACGGCCAGCGCGGTGACGGCGGCCGCGGTCACCGCTGGAGCGCCGTCACCACCGGTGCGCAGCGCTCGCAGAGCGTCGGGTGTGCGGGGTCTTCCCCCACCCGCGCGCTCCAGGTCCAGCAGCGCTCGCACTTCTTCCAGCCCAGCGCCTGGGCGGGCACCACCTCGAGCACGAGGCCGGGAATGTCCTGGCTCTCGTAGCGCACCGCGTCCCGCGGGGCCCGCTGCCGAAGTCGCGTGCCCGAGACGTTGAACACGGTGGTGAGCAGGGCCTCGCCCTTGGTCTCGAGCAGGGGCAGCCACTGCTCCTCCGGCGCGCTCACCACGTAGACCACCGCGTCGATGCCCTTGCCGATCTTGCCCTGCTGGCGCGCGGACTCGAGCGCGCGCGAGACCTCGCCGCGCACCTCGAGCAGCCGCTCCCACTCGCCGGCGAGCCGCTCGTTCATCCACTCGCCCCGCTCCTCCGGGAACACGGTCAGGTGCACGCTCTCCGGCTTGCCGCGCCCGGCGATGTAGGACCAGACCTCGTCGCCGGTGAAGGTCAGGATCGGGGCCATCAGCCGCGTCAGCGCGGTCAGGATCTCGTAGCAGACGGTCTGGGCCGCGCGCCGCCGCGGGTCGTCGGGGGCCGAGACGTAGAGGCGGTCCTTGATGATGTCCAGGTAGAGCGCAGAGAGATCCACCGCGCAGAAGTTGTGGATCGAGTGGAAGGCCACGTGGAACTGATATTCCTCGTAGGCCTTGCGGACCCGCGCGATGAGCCCGCCCAGGCGCAGCAGCGCCCAGCGATCGAGTTCGTCCATCTCCCCGTACGACCGCCGGTCGCGGTCGGGATCGAAGTCGGCGAGGGTACCGAGGAGGAAGCGGCTGGTGTTCCGGATGCGCCGGTAGGCGTCGGCCAGGCGGTTCAGGATCTCGGTCGACAGCCGGATGTCCTCGGAGGAATCCTCCGCCGCGACCCACAGGCGCAGGACCTCCGCCCCGTACTTGGGGATGAGCTCGTCGGGGGTCACGTTGTTGCCGACCGACTTCGACATCTTGCGCCCGTCGCCGTCGACCACGAAGCCGTGCGTGAGGACCGCGCGATAGGGCGCCTTGTCGCGCGTGCCGACCGCTTCGAGGAGTGAGGAGTGGAACCACCCTCGGTGCTGGTCGGAGCCCTCGAGATACATCTCGGCCGGCCAGCGCAGCTCGGGGCGTTGCTCGAGCACCGCGGCGTGGCTGCAGCCGGAATCGAACCACACGTCGAGGATGTCGGTCTCCTTGCGGAACTCGCCGCCGCCGCACTTGGGACAGCGGGTCCCCGCGGGCAGGAGATCGGCCGCTTCCCGCACATACCACTCGTCGGCGCCGGCCCCGTCGCGCATGATCCCGGCCACGTGGGCGACGAGCTGCTCGTCGAGTAGCAGCGCGTCGCAGGCCGTGCAATAGAACGCGACGATCGGCACACCCCACACGCGCTGCCGCGAGATGACCCACTCCGGCCGGTGGGCCACCATGTTGTAGATGCGCTCCTCGCCCCAGGCCGGGATCCACGTCACCTCGTTGCGGATGGCGTCGAGTGCCTTCTGCCGGAGACCGTGCCGGTCGAGCGCGATGAACCACTGCTCGGTGGCGCGGAACAGGGTGGGGTTCTTGCACCGCCAGCAGTGCGGGTACGTGTGCTGCAGCGGCACCTCGGCCACGAGCGCGCCGCCGCTCCGCAGGAGCTCGATGATGCGCGGATTGGCCTCCCAGACCGTGAGCCCGGCGAAGTGCGCGACCTCCGGGATGAACCGCCCGTCGTCGTTCACCGGGTTGTAGATCCGGAGGCCGGCGCGGCGCCCGAGCTCGTAGTCCTCCTCACCGTGGCCCGGCGCGATGTGGACCAGGCCGGTGCCCGCGTCCATGGCCACGAAGTCCGCGGCCAGCACCGGTACGTCGCGATCGATCCACGGATGGCGGGCCACCGCCCCCTCGAGCCCGCGTCCCGGGATCGCCACCGGGAGGGGCGTGCCCCGCCCCTTCACACCGGGCAGGCGCAGGAACGCGTCGACCAGCGGCTGCGCCACGATCAGGGCCTGGCCGTCGAGCTCCACCGCGGTATAGGTCGCGTCGGGATGGACCGCGATGGCCAGGTTCGCGGGGAGCGTCCACGGCGTGGTCGTCCAGATAACCAGCGAGGCGGGCCGGCCCGCGAGCGCGCGCAGGACCTCGGGTGCGGCCGTCTTCAGCGGAAACTTCACGTAGACCGTCGGCGTCGTCTGATCCTCGTACTCCACCTCGGCCTGCGCGAGCGCGGTCTTGCAGTACATGCACCAGTGCACCGGCTTGAGCCCCTTGTGCACGAGATCCCGCCCAACGAAGCGGCCGAATTCGCGCGCGATGATCGCCTGGTAGCCGGGCTCCATGGTGCGATAGGGGTTCCGCCAGTCGCCGAAGACGCCGAGGCGCCGGAATTCCTCCCGCTGGATGTCGATGAACTTGCTCGCGTACTCGCGGCAGCGGCGGCGCTTCTCCATGGGGTCCATCGCCTGGCGCACGTCCACCGACGCGGTGTCGAGCCCGAGCTCCTTGTCCACCTGATGCTCGATGGGCAGCCCGTGGCAGTCCCAGCCGGGGACGTAGACCGCGTTGTGCCCGAGCATGGAGCGCGACTTGACCACGAGATCCTTGAGGATCTTGTTGAGCGCGGTCCCCATGTGGATGTGCCCGTTCGCGTACGGCGGGCCGTCGTGGAGGATCCACAGAGGACGGTTCATGGAGGCCTGCCGGATGCGCCCGTAGATGTCCATCGCGTCCCAGCGCTCGAGCCACTCGGGCTCCAGCTTGGGAAGATTGGCCTTCATCGGAAAGGCGGTTTTCGGCAGGTTCAGCGTGTCCTTATAGTCCATTGAGGGCTCACGCTAACACTCCTCCCTGCTCCGGGCAAGGTTGCGACCGGATGCGCGATCGGCGTGAGTGCGACGACGGTGACGACTACTTGCGAGGGGTCAGCGTGACGACGTGGCTGGCGCTGTCGATCGTGACGATGAACTGGTCGAGGAAGTCGCGACCGAGCAGTCCGTCGCGGCCGGAGCCGAGCCCTGCGTCGTGGGAGACCACCAGCAACGGGCCGAAGCGCGCCCCGTCCACCTCGATGCTGTCCACCCGGACCGCGAGGACGCTCGCATCGCCGGTCACGCCCTTGATGGAGCCGCGGATCGCATCACGGTAGCTGACGCCCAGCGCGGCCAGCGCCGTGGGGCTGATCACGGTGCCCTGGGCGCCCGTGTCCAGGACGAGCTGGGTGGTCCCGCCACCGTTGATCCGGGCGGTCACCATGATGGGCTGGCCGGGAGTGAACGGGATCCGGGCCACGCCGGATGGGGCGGGAGGCGCCGCGGGCGCCGCCGGCGGGGCGACCGGGGCCGCCGGGGTGGGCAGCGTCATCTGCACGGCTCCGCCGCGGAACTGGGGTGGGATGCTGTTGATGCCTTGCGAGTACCGGGTCTCCCCCCGCTCGTCGGTCCACCGGTAGATCTGGGCAAGCGCGGGGGTGGCGACCGTCCATTGCAGGCCGACGAGGGTGACTCCGGCGACGAGGGCGGCTCTGAAGACCTTCATGGGCGCCTGAAAACGATTATACGGCCCCGGGCTTTTTTCCAGCCGGGCACGGGGCCCCGTCCGCTCCCCATCGGCTCCAGGCCGCCTCGTAGGCCACCATCTCATCGGCTCCGGCCACCTCGTTGTGGTCCAGCTTGATCCGGTAGATCGGGCGGAAGAGGTCGGCCCTCCCGGTGATCACCGGGAACCAGGCCGGGAAGACGATCAAATAGTCCGGACACGCCTGCTCCAGATAGCGCAGGACGCCCGCCTCTCCATCTCGCCGGAACGGGATGATGGCGGGCGTGACCAGGCCCATGACATCCACGACCTCCCGGCGCGAAAAGTAGGCGATGGCGCCCACGTCGTTCAACCCGAGGCGGGCACCGGCCGGGGTGTGGCCCGCGACCCATCGCCCGAGGTGTACCTGCATCGCCTCGATGTTCTGGACCGCCCAGCCGTAACGTGAGGCGGCAGGAGGCAGCGCGACGAGAACGCCGGCCAGCAGCGCGACCGCGCCGACCCAGGCCATGCGGCTGCGCGCA
>DATMMH010000338.1:0-8166 GCA_035569855.1 Candidatus Dormiibacterota bacterium | reverse complement strand
GAGACCGCGGGGTGCATGCGGAAGCTGCGCTCCAGGAACACGCCGCGGTCTTCGGGGATCGTCGGGGCGTCTCCGAGGAGGTGCTCGAGGACGGAGGCGCCGGTACCCGACGGGTGGACGCCCTGAGAAACCTGCGCGAGCTGGAGCGGATCCCCCAGCAACATCAGGTTCCGGGCTGCCGTGCCCATCGCGACGGCATCCGCGAGCGAAACCTGGCCGGCCTCGTCGATCACCAGGTAGTCCACCTTGCCGTCCAGGCCCGGGCGCGAAAAGAGCCAGGCCGTCCCGGCAAGAAGCTGGACGTCGGGGCCTGCATTCTCGAACGCGGCATTGTCGGGGTCGCTCTTGATGAACTCGCCGGCGTATTCGGAATCCGGGTTCCCGGATGACTTCTTGAGCCCCTTGAAGCGCACGCCGGCAGCCCGGGCGACCTTCTCGATCTCGACGAGCAGGTTGTGGATCGCCTTGTGACTCTGGGCCGCGACGCCGATGCGCCGTCCACTGGCGAGCAGGTGCACGATGATCCGGGCGCCGGTCCACGTCTTGCCGGTGCCCGGCGGGCCCTGGAGGAACAGGTAGCTCGCGTCCAGCCCGAGGGCGAGCGCTTGCATCTCCTCGAGGTCGATGGTCTGAACGGTCCCGCCGGGAGCGAGGCCGCGCACACGCGGCCGCTCCCGAGCGAGGATCGCCCGCAGTGCCGGATAGCGACCATCGCCGGCCCGGATCGATTCGGCGAGGCGCAACACGGCCGCACGCTGGGTCCGGTCCTCGATCGGGCCGCCGGCGACGATGGCCTCCGGGAACGGGCGCGAGGCGAAGCTCGGCCCGCGCTGCAAGCGCAACCGTCCGTTCGTGTCGTCGATCTCGACGATGTCGCCCGCACTCCGTCCGGTTGCCGGGTCGTGGACGCTCTCTCCGGGGCGGAGCTTGTGATCCTGGACCGGGAAGACGAGGGTATAAACCAACGATTTCTTCCGTCGCTCGGGGGGTGTGCCTCGTTCGACCTCGAGGTAGGCGATCGCCTCCGAATCCTCCAGCAGCTCTTCCGGCCCCTTGCCGAGACGATCGAAGTAGGCCCACCAGGCGGGCCGGGCCTCGCGCCGGTGATACTCGAGCAGCTCTCCCGCGAGCCAGCGCGGTGTCCCGGGCTCGGCGCCGTCGACCAGCTCTTGACGGAGCCGCTGGCGCGTGTCCAGGGTCTCGGTGGCCTCGGGAGAAGTCGCGTGCGGCTCCGGCGCTTCCGGCCACGGCAGCTCGGCGGGGCGGACCCGGTGCAGCCACTCGACCAGGCCCAGCGTGGAGCGACAGTCCTCCAGATTGTAGGCCGCGATCTCGTCGAGCAAGGTCTGGGCCTTCTGATGGAGCCAGCGCTCGTAGTGGAGGATGGCCTGTGTTCCCGACTGCACGGCGCCGCTCCTGGCGAAGCCATAGAGCGCCTCGACATCCTTGAGCGAGTAGCTGGGCACTCCCGCGCGCAGTGCTCGGCGGATGACCGCGTGCAGATCGACGAAAACCTTGCGCCGGAGCAGATCGTCTACCTGGGCCTCCCGGGTGAGGTGCTCGGCCATGAGCCGCTTGAGCGTGCTCGGCTCCGAGCCGCTGAAGTGATAGACGTGCAGATCGGGATACTGCTCGAGCCGCGCGTGGATGAGATCGACCAGGCCCTCGAAGGCGCGGCGCTCGCCGTCGCGGTCGTGCGCCCAGAAGGCCCGGTACCGACGCTCGGCCTCGTCGAGCAACAAGACGCCGAAGAGGTACTCGAGCCCCCGCGCAGGCTCGAAGAACGGGTGTCCTTCGAGATCGAAGACGACGTCGCCGGCTGAACGCGGCGGCATGGTCGCGAAGCCACGGCCGGGCTCGATGTCGAGGGCCCGCCACTCGAGAGTGCCCGAGCGCTGTCGAATGAGCTGCAGGCCCGCCTGGTCGCGGAGACCCTCGAACGTCGAGGGGACGATCTTGGATACGGCCGTGCCGGGAGGAGTCTCGGCCAGCGCGGTCAGCGTGTTGATCCCGCCGGCAAACAGCCGCTTCACCTGGCTGCGGTGGATACCGGCCACGCGGACAACGTGGTCCTCTCGCTCGAGGCGGGCGTTACACAGGCCCCGGAAGTCGCAGAACGAGCAGTGGTGGCACGGGTAGGGGCCGGTCTCGGGCCGGGCAGCTACCGCGGCCCCGAAGCGCCCGCGTACTCGCCGAAAGTAGGCCGTCACGTCGGCGAGCCGGATCGCCACCCGCTCGCGGGTTCCGAGCACGACGTGCGCCAGATCGGGCGCGAGCTGCTGAGTCTGCTCGACCGCCTGGCTATAGAAGGAGAGCTGGAGCGCGTGCTCCGGGCGTGGATGCCGCGCCAGCTTCGTATCGAGCACCTGGTAGCTCCAGGCGCCCAGAGCGGAGGGTCGCTCGACGCGCTCCAGGAAGTCCGCGATCCCGCGCCAGCCGTCCGAGAAGAAGACCGCCTGGTAGATATAGT
Organism: Candidatus Dormiibacterota bacterium; assembly: GCA_035569855.1. GTDB lineage: Bacteria > Methylomirabilota > Methylomirabilia > Rokubacteriales > CSP1-6 > CAMLFJ01. The sequence continues at coordinate 5,696 of DATMMH010000338.1, read as the reverse complement.
CGGCGCCCGCGCGCATTGCCTCGGCGGTCCGCAAGGTCCCGGCCTCGAAGTCGCGGTTGGCCGCCAGGCGTACCTCGACCACCGTTCGGCCGGCGTCGCGCAGCGTCGCGAGGAAGGCCTGCTCGTGCTCCTGGCCCTTGCGCCGGAGGAGCTCGGCGTAGGCGTTCTCGTAGCTCGGCCGCCGGCCTTCCCGGAGCGCCACGGCCAGCTCGAGCTGGGTCAGATGCTCGCAGGCCAGGAAGCTGCCCAGGTCCGACGGCGAGAAGAGGAGCCGGTCGTTCAGGTGCTGCATCGTGTCGCCATTATCCTCTCCTACCGTGACAGGGAAGGTCGCGATCCATGGCGCGTCTTGACAGGGCCACCTCCACCGGCTAAACGGGACCCATGTCCCGGCTGGCCCGCGTCGCACTGGTCGTCATCGCGACCTGTCTGCTGGCCGGACAGGTCCTGGTCAACCGGCTCGTTCCACCGGCGAGCCGCCTCGATCTGGATCTCCAGATGCTCATCAAGGAATTCGACGTGCACCCACTCGGGGTTCGCCGCTTCGACCCGGATCCGCAGTTCAAGCTTGGCCAGGCGCTCTTTTTCGATCCGGTTCTCAGTGGCCCCCGCAACGTGTCGTGCGCCACGTGCCACCTCTTCAGGTACGGCACGGGTGACGGCCTTTCCCGGTCGATCGGTGTTCATCCAAGCGGATTCGTGACCGGGCAAAGACTCGCCGACGGCACCCGCGTGCCCCCGCGGAACGCGCTCGACTTGTGGAATCGCGGCAACGGCGCGGTGCGGGCCTTGTTCTGGGACGGGCGGGTCGAGCTCGTCGATTCCGAGCGGCGAGTATTTCGAAGCCCGCTCGGAGACGCGCTGCCGCCCGGCCTCGACAGCCTCCTGGCGGTGCAGGCGCTCTTCCCGCTCGTCACCCTAGACGAGATGCTGGGTGACCCCGGGGACAAGAGCCCGACCAACTTGCCCGGAGGCCACGCCGACCTGCTCAATGACCTCGCGACGTCGGGCATCGGCGAATCTCACTCCCGACTGATGAGACGGCTCCTCGGCGGGGAACCCGGAAGCGGATGGCAGGAGCAGTACAGGGCCCTCTTTCGCGCCGCGTACCCGGGCAAGAGCGCATTCACGATCGTCGACGTGGGCAACGCCATCGCCCATTTCGAGGAGATGGCGTTCGCGACGAGAGACTCGGCGTGGGATCGGTATCTGCGCGGTGACACGACCGCTCTCCCGGGCGACGCCAAGCGGGGTGCCGTGCTCTTCTACGGCAAGGCGCGATGCGCCGCGTGCCACGTGGGTCCGCTCTTCAGCGATTTCAGCTACCACTCGGTCGGGGTATTCGGGGCCGGGTCGAACGGCGACATGCCGGAGGATCTCGGACGCTGGACCGTGACGCGTCGCGAGAGAGACCGATATCAGTTCCGGACGCCGCCCCTAAGGAACGTGACGAAGACCGCCCCCTATTTTCACGACGGGTCGGAGCCGAGCCTGAAGGGAGCCGTCAACCGCCATCTCGACCCGCTCCACGGGTCAGTGGCGATGACTGTCAGGCAGATCAGCGCCATCTCACCGCTTCTGCTGCCCAAGCTCCAGCTATCGGACCGGGAAGTCGACGACCTGCTGGCGTTCCTGTCGGCCCTCGACTTCCAGCCCGCCGATCGTGACCGGCTCGTGCCCAAGCAGGTTCCCAGCGGGCTGCCGCTCGCCTATCAATAGGGCGCCAGGGGGATACGGCACCCCCGCAGGGTCCCTCGCTATGGGCTTGACGGGCGCCCGGCGGGGCCCATAGTATCGTGGCCGTAGAGAGATTGGCCTGGGCCGACCATTCACCGGAGGTGAGCGTTATGAGCTGGGAGACGCCGGAATTCATCGAAGTGAAGATGGACGCTGAGATCAACTCGTACCAGGACGACTTCGACCGCGATCCGGACGACCGCTTCTAGAGCGGATCAACCGCTCGGTCAGTATCGACAGCCCCCCGCTCGGCCATCTGCGAGCCGGGGGGCTGTGGTGTCTTTGGGGGTCTATCGTGCGCATCCGAGTGCTCGGCGCTGCGGCCGGGGGCGGCTTTCCCCAGTGGAACTGCGGCTGCCCGAACTGCCGTGGTCTCCGCGCCGGCCACATCCGGGCGACCCCGCGTACGCAGGAATCCGTCGCGGTCAGCGCCGATGGTGAGCGCTGGTTCCTGTTGAACGTCTCCCCGGAGATCCGCCAGCAGATCGAGAGCTTCAGCGGCCTGCACCCGAAGGCGCCGCGCCATTCGCCGATCGACGCCATCGTCCTGACGAACGGCGACCTCGATCACACCCTTGGTCTCCTTTCGCTCCGCGAGTCTCATCCCCTGGTGGTCTATGCCACCGAGCGCGTCCGGCGCGGCTTCACCGAGGGCAATGTCCTCTACCGCACGCTCGAGCGGTTTCCCGACCAGGTGACGTGGCGCGCGCTCCGGCCCGGACGAGAAGAGGCCCTGGCCGAAGTGGACGGGCGGGCCAGCGGGCTCATCGTCGAAGCCGTCGCCGTGCCGGGAAAGCTTCCCATCCATCTCGAGCTTGGGCTCGCGCCGCTCGGAGCGGGCGAACCAACGGACAACGTCGGGCTCAAGATTCGCGACGCCGCCACCGGGCGGCGCCTCGCCTACTTTCCCGCGGTCGGCGGCCTGACGGTGGACATCCGCAAGACGCTCGCCGACGCCGACTGTGTGTTCTTCGACGGGACGTTCTGGTCGGGTGACGAGCTGCCCGCGCTCGGGCTCGGCACCAAACGGGCCGAGGACATGGCCCACCTGCCGGTGGGCGGGGAGGCCGGGAGCCTCGCCGCGCTACGCGGATTGTCCGCCCCGCGCCGGATCTACATCCACCTCAACAATACGAACCCCCTGCTGCGCGACGACTCGATGGAGCGCAAGGAGGCGGAAGCGGCGGGGTGGGAGATCGCCTTCGACGGGATGGAGGTCAGGCTGTGACCACGGAGACCATACGGCCACCGCTCACGCGGGACGACTTCATCGCCTGGGTCCGCCGCGAGGGTGAGCAGCGCTACCACGATCACCACCGCTACCACGTGCTGATGCACGAGGGGCGGCTCACGCGCGTCCAGCTGCAGCAGTGGGTGCTGAACCGTTACTACTACCAGACGCGCATCCCCATCAAGGACGCCCTCATCCTGTCGAAATCGGAGGATTCCGCCTTCCGCCGCATGTGGATCCGGCGCATCCGCGACCACGACGGCGACGAGGGCGGCGAGGCGGGGCTCGAGCTCTGGCTGCGGCTGGCCGACGGCGTGGGTCTCGACCGCGCGGAGGTCGCGAGCTGCCGCTCCGTGCTGCCGGGCGTCCGCTTCGCCTGCGACGCCTACGTCGATCTGGTGCGCGAGCGCAGCCTGGTAGAAGCGGTGGCTTCGTCACTCACCGAGTTCTTCGCCCCCGACCTCATGTCCAAGCGCGTGCTCGCCTGGGAGAAGCACTACCCGTGGGTCAGCGCGGACATGCTGGCGTACTTCCGCTCGCGCGTGCCGCGCGCCCGGCGCGATTCCGAGGAGGCCATCGACTTCGTGGTGCGCCACGCCACGACCTTCGAGACGCAGGAACGCTGTGTCGCCGCCCTCATCCGCAAGACTGAGATTCTCTGGCACCTGCTGGACTGCACGTTCGCGGCGTACATCGAGCCGGCCTGGGGTCCGGCGGGAGCGCGCGCCACCTGATGGACGCGCTGAGCCGGCCTCGCCTGGCCTCGAAGGCCCGCCTCCGCTTCGACCGCAAGTCGTCGCGTTACATGCTGCTCTACCCCGAGCGCGGGCTCGTGCTCAACCCGACCGCCGCCGACGTCCTCCAGCGATGTGACGGCGAGCGCACCGTCGGCTCCATCGTCGAAGAGCTGGCCCAGAAGTACGGGCACGAGCCCCCGGTGGTCGAGCGCGAGGTGATGGACTTCCTCCAGACGATGGCCGATCGGGGCCTGGTCCAGGCGGCGGTGTGAGCGAGCCGGTCCGTCCCTACACCCTCGTGGCGGAGCTTACGTACAGATGCCCGCTGCGCTGCGTGTACTGCTCGAATCCACTCGACTACGGGCGCCACGCGCGCGAGCTCGACACCGCGACGTGGCTGCGCGTCTTCCGGGAGGCCGAGGACCTGGGCGTGGTCCAACTCAACCTGACGGGTGGGGAGCCCCTCGTGCGCGACGACCTCGAAGCCCTGGTTGCGGAAGCTCGCCGCCTGGATCTCTACACGAACCTGATCACGAGCGGGATCCCGCTCCGGCGGGAGCGACTCGCCCGCTTCCGCGAGCTGGGGCTCGACAACGTCCAGATCTCCATCCAGGACACGGTGCCCACGGCCTCGGATCGGATCGCGGGGCTGCGATCCTTCGACCGCAAGCTCGAGATCGCCGGCTGGGTCAAGGAGCTCGGCTTCCCGCTCACGCTCAACACGGTCCTCCACCGGGAGAATCTCGACCGGGTGGACGAGGTCGTCGCGCTGGCCGAGCGGCTCGGGGCCGACCGCCTGGAGCTGGCCAACGCGCAGTACGTGGGCTGGGCGCTCACGAATCGCGCCGCGCTGCTGCCCACGCGGGAGCAGCTCGACCGCGCGCGGGCGGTGGCGGGAGAGGCCCGGCGGCGCCTGCGCGGCCGCATGGAGGTCCTGTTCGTCACCCCCGACTACTACGCGGAGTTCCCGAAGGCGTGCATGGACGGCTGGGGCCGCCGCTTCATCGTGATCACTCCCGACGGTCTCGCCTTGCCCTGTCATGCGGCCCACACGCTGCCCGGGCTCGAGTTCGACTCGGTGACCACGCGACCGCTGGACGAGATCTGGCGCGACTCGCCGGGGTTCTCCGCGTTCCGGGGCGAGGCCTGGATGCCCGAGCCGTGCCGTAGCTGCGACCGGCGCGAGCTGGACTTCGGCGGCTGCCGCTGCCAGGCGTTTCATCTCACCGGGAACGCGGCGGCCACCGACCCGGTGTGCGGGCTCGCACCCGATCACGGGCTGATCGAGACCGCGCGTCAGGCCGCGGCGGAGGCGCGCCCGGTTCCGCTGGTCTACCGGAGCTCCCGCGCGCCGGCGATCTCTCCCAGCGCCAGCGCGACATGAAGAGGCGGCGGCGCATGGACACGAGCCTCGTCATCCTGCTGGTCGTGACCGCGGTCGCCCTCGTGATCGCGCTCGCGCGGGACCCTCAGCTCGTGGTGCGCGGATTTCAATCGACGGGCCGGCTCCTCGGCGGCGTGTGGATCGAGCTGGTCCTGGGATTCGTGCTGGCCGGGCTCCTCGACGTCCTCATTCCGGCGCCCGTGCTCTCTCGATGGCTGGGCGGCGATCGGTTGGGCCAGGGCATCGTCGTGGGCTGGGCCGCCGGGTTGCTCATGCCGGGGGGGCCCTATCTCGTATTCCCGGTCGTGGCGAACCTCTTCCGGAGCGGCGCCGCGCCCGGTCCGCTCATTGCCCTGCTCACCGCCAAGACCCTGGTGAGCCCCATCCGGATGCTGACCTACGAGGCTCCATTGCTGGGATGGCCCCTCACGCTGGCCCGCCTGATTCCCGGCGTGCTGCTCCCGCCGGCTCTGGGCTGGCTCGGCCAGTGGCTCTACACGCTCTTCGCCAGACGTTGAACAGGAGGCTCACCATGCGCCGCATCGCCGTGCTCATCGTGGCATTCGTCATCGGTCTCACGCTCACTTCATCGGCCGTGGCGCAGCAG
>DATMMH010000337.1:0-11256 GCA_035569855.1 Candidatus Dormiibacterota bacterium | reverse complement strand
ACCATCTCGACGCGCCGGCGGACGAACCCGATGGGCCTCGTCCGCGACGGCCACGTCTCGAGGATCTCGGTCGCCCCGGTCAGCACGTCGCCCGGCCGCACCGGCTTGAGCCAGCGGCAGGAGTCGATTCCGGGCGATCCGGTGGCCGCGGCCTGCTCGCGCTGGGCCGCCTCCACCGAGAGACGCATCATGAGCGCGCAGGTGTGCCACCCGCTCGCGATGAGCCCACCGAAGATGCTGCGCCGCGCCGCCTCGGGATCGACGTGAAACGGCTGGGGATCGTACTTCCGGCCGAAGGCCATGATCTGCTCTTCGGTCGGCGAGCACGACCCCAGGTCGGCGGTCTCGCCGACCTTGAAGTCTTCCCAATATTTCACGCGTGGCGTCCTTTCTCAGCGCGGCCGATGTCGAGATCGCAGCAGTGTACCCTATCCGCGCCTGGCTCCGGCCAGGGCGAGTCCCGCGGGGAGGGCCGGCAGCCAGATCCACCGCAGCTCGACTACCTCAGCTCGAACTCGAAGGTGCTGACCACCCGGATCCGCTTCATCGGCGTGCTGGTGGGGCTGAACGGGGCCGACTCGTCGCCACCGTCCTGACCGAAGATCTGGATCGACCCCTGGTTCGCGGACCGGATGCTGCCCACCTGCGCGCCCGAGTCGGCGGCGAACTGCTGCGCGGTCGCCCGCGCGTTCCGGGTGGCCTCGGCCAGTAGCTGGGGGCGCAGGTCGTTGAACCGGGAGACGACATAGCGAGGGTTCGCGGCGCCGCCCTCCCGCTCGCCGTCGAGCACCACGCCCGACTTGAGCAGCTCCTCCGTGGAGCCGAGCGCGGCGCGCACCAGATCCACGTTGGTGGTCTTCACCACCACCGAGGTGGTGACCACGTAGCGGAACCGGTCGGCCACCTGGGGCTGGCCGTACTCGCGGGCCAGCTTGTCCACCGTGCGGGTGGGCTGGCGCTCGATCTCCGCGTCGGTGAAGCCCTGCTTCTTGAGGAAGGCCACCGCCGCGTCCCGGTCCGCGGTGATCTTGGTGTGGGCATCGCGCAGGTCCTCGCTGGCGCGCCGGAGGCCGAGCGTCCACACCGCCTGGTCCGCCTTCACCTCGCGCTCGACCAGGCCCTTGACCGTGACCACCCGGGAGTCGGACTTGAAGCGGGCCGCGCCCTTGCCGATGAAGTAGCCGCCGCTCACGAGCCCGACCAGCAGGCAGAGGCCCACGATCACCGCGGGCAGCACCGATCCTCGATCGTCAGCGGATGCCGCCATCGCACGCTCCTCCACGGCGCTCAGCCGCGACGGCCGGTCGCCCGCAAGATCACAAGGGTCATGATGCCCGCCGCCAGTCCCCAGAACGCGGACCCGACCCCGACGAGCGTGAGGCCGGACGCGGTCACCAGAAACGTGACGAGCGCGGGCTCTCGTTGATTCGCGTCGCCGACCGCCGCGGCCAGCCCGTTGCCGATGGTGGCGAAGAGGGCCAGCCCGGCGATCGCCGCCACCAGCTCGGCCGGACAGGCGGTGAAAAGGCTCACGACGGTGGCCCCGAAAAGACCCACGATCGCGTAGAAGAGGCCGGCGGCCACCGCGGCCACGTACCGGCGCCGGGGATCCTCGTGGGCCTCGCGGCCCATGCAGATGGCCGCGGTGATCGCGGCCAGGTTGAGCGTGAAGCCGCCGAAGGGGGCTAGCAGGAGGTTGGTGAGGCCGGTCCAGCCGATCAGGGGCGAGATCGGCACCGCGTAGCCCGAGGCCCGGATCACCGCGACGCCGGGCACGTTCTGGGAGACCATCGTCACCACGAAGAGCGGGAGCGCCACCCCGATGAGCGCACCCGGCGAGAAGCGGGGGGTGACCCACTGGGGCGTGGCCAGCGCCAGGCGGACGGTCTCGGCGTGCAGGAGCCCCTGCCCCAGCGCGACCGCCATCCCCACCACCAGCGCCGCGATCACCGCGTAGCGCGGGATCAGCCGCCGGGCGAACAGGTAGGCGCAGAACATGCCGAAGGCGAGCGCGAATCGGGTGCTCATCGCGGTGAAGGCGGCGAGGCCGAAGCGCAGCAGCACTCCCGCCAGCATGCCGGAGGCGATCGGCACCGGGATGCGATCCATCGCCCGCTCGAACCAGCCCGAGAATCCGCAGAGCGTGATGAGTGCGGCTGACACCACGAACGCGCCGGTGGCCTCCTGGATCGAGAGCCCCGCGGTGCTCGTGACCAGCAGGGCCGCGCCCGGGGTGGACCACGCGGTGACGATCGGCGCGCGATAACGGAGCGAGAGCAGGACGCTGGTGAGCCCCATGCCGACGCCCAGGGCCAGCATCCACGAGCCCACCTGGGCCGGCGACGCGCCGACGGCGCCGGCGGCCTGGAAGACGATCACCGCCGCGCTGGCGAACCCGACCAGCACGGTCACGAAGCCGGCGGCCACCGCGGAGACCGACAGGTCGCGAACGAGTCCCATGGACAATCCCGGCCACTATAGCAACGGCCGCGCCGGCAGCAATGGCCGCGCCGGCCCGGCCGGGTGATCGGGTACACTCCCCGAAATGCGCGCCTACGTCCTGTCCCGACTCGGACAGACGGTCCTGGTCGTCTTCCTCTCGCTCACCGCCGTCTTCTTCCTCGTTCGGCTGGGCGGCGACCCGGTGCTGCTGTTCCTGCCCATGGACATCCAGGCCAAGGACCTGAACGAGTTCCGCGAGCGCCTGGGCTTCAACGATCCGCTGATCGTGCAGTATGGGCGCTTCGTCGGGCACGCGCTCCAGGGCGACTTCGGCGAGTCGCTGCGCTACAAGCAGGACGCGCTCGGGCTGGTGCTGCAGCGGCTGCCCGCCACGCTCTACCTGGCCGTCACCGCGCTGCTGCTGACCTTCTGCGTGGCGGTGCCGGTCGGCGTGCTCTCCGCGGTGCGGCGCGGCTCGCTCGTCGACTTCCTCGGCATGGGCGGCGCGGTGCTGGGCCAGGCGGTGCCCGGCTTCTGGCTCGGCCTCATGCTGATCTACGTCTTCTCGGTGCGCCTCGGGTGGCTGCCGACCGGCGGCACCGGCGGGCCGCTCCACTTCGTCATGCCGTGCGTGGTGCTGGCCTCGTTCTACGCCGCGCGCATGGCGCGGCTCACGCGCTCCTCGGTCCTCGACACCCTCAACGAGGAGTTCGTACTGACCGCGCGGGCCAAGGGGCTGGCGGAGCGGGTCGTCATCGGCAAGCACACGCTCAAGAACTCGGCCATCCCGATCGTGACCCTGGCCGGGCTCGACACCGCCCAGCTCCTGGGCGGCGCGGTCATCACCGAGACTATCTTCGCGTGGCCGGGGCTCGGACGTCTGACCGTCCAGGCCCTGCTCAATCGCGACTTCCCGGTGGTGCTCGCCGCGGTCTTCGTCTTCTCGGTCACCTACACCCTCATCAATCTCGCGGTGGACCTGCTCTACGGCTGGCTCGACCCGCGCACGCGGGTAGGCTCCCACGCATGAGGGTCTTCCTCCGCCGCCACGGCCGCGGCCTCCTGGGCTTGATCATCGCCGCGCTCGCCCTCCTGGCCGCGGTCGCGGCGCCGCTGCTCGCCGCGTACGATCCGGTGCAGAGCGACTTCGCGGCCGGGCTCAAGCCGCCGGGCACGCCCGGCCATCCGCTCGGCACCGACCAGCTCGGGCGCGACCTGCTCGCCCGCGTGCTCTACGGCACGCGGGTGGCCCTCTTCATCGGGCTCTGCTGCGTGCTGCTCACCGCGGTGGTGGGCGGGCTGCTCGGGCTCCTGGCCGGCTTCTTCGAGGGCTGGCCGGGCGCGGTGCTCATGCGGGTGGTGGACGTACAGCTCTCGTTCCCGTTCATCCTGCTGGCGCTCACCATCAACGCAATCGTGGGGCTCGGCCTGCGCAACATCATCGTCAGTTTGTCAGCCGCCGGCTGGGTCGTGTATGCTCGCGTGGTCCGTGGCGAGGTACTGTCGGTGAAAGAGCGCGACTTCGTGCACGCCGCCCAGGCCCTGGGGCTCGGACGCGCGCGCCTGCTCTTCCGGCACGTGCTTCCCAACGTGGCGCCGTCGATCATCATCGTGGCCAGCCTCCAGTTCTCCCAGTTCATCGTGGCCGAGGCCGCCATCTCGTTCCTCGGATTCGGCGTGCAGCCGCCGACGCCGGCGTGGGGCAGCATGCTTTCGGAGAGCCGCGACTATCTCTACGTGGCGTGGTGGCTGGCCGCCTTCCCGGGCGCCGCGCTCGCTCTCACCGCGCTCGGCATCAACCTGGTCGGGGACTGGCTGCGCGACGTGCTCGATCCCAAGTTCCGCGTCTGATGGCGGTCACCGTCCGGGCCTGCCGTCCCGACGAAGGCCAGGCGCTCCTCGACCTGTGGCACCACGCCGACGCGACGCCGAGCCCCACCGACACCCCCAAGCTGATCGGCCAGGTCCTCCGCGATCCCGCGGCCACCGTGCTCGTGGCGGAGGAGAACGATCTGCTGGTGGGCTCGATCATCGGCGGCTGGGACGGTTGGCGCGGCAACATCTATCGGCTCGCGGTGCTGCCGTCGTACCGGCGCCGGGGCCTCGCGCGCACGCTGGTGGCCGCGGCCGAGCAGAGCCTGGTCGAGCGCGGCGCGGTACGCATCTCGGCGCTCGTCGAGCACGATCACCCGTGGGCGGTGGGGTTCTGGGACTCGATCTACGAGCCCGACCCGCGCCTGATCCGCTACGTCAAGAAGGTCGAATCCACCAGGAGGGTTTCATGACCCAATTCTCGAGAACGCTGGCCGCGCTCGCGGTGCTGCTGGGCGTGACGATCGCCGCATCCCCCACCGTCCCCGCGGTCGCCCAGGATCGGGCGAAGACCAAGGAGGTGGTGGTGGCCTTCGCGGCCGAGCCCCGCACGCTCCTGCCCGACACCATCGTGGACTGGACGACCAACAACATGGTCGAGCACATGTACGACCGGCTGGTGGACCGGGATCCCAAGACCTACAAGCCGGTCCCCATGCTGGCCACCGGCTGGAAGATCGTGAACGACACCACGTGGGAGTTCACGCTGCGCCAGGGCGTCAAGTTCCACAACGGCGAGCCCTTCAACGCCCAGAGCGTGAAGGCGACCATGGACTACATCAAGGACCCGGCCAACAAGACCCACTACATGCCGCGCTGGGCCCAGGTGAAAGAGGTCCAGATCGTCAACGACTATACGGTGCGCCTCATCACCGAGAAGCCGTGGCCCGGCCTGATCGACCGCATCGCGGGTAGCGACTTCCTGCCGATGCCGCCCAAGGCGCTCAAGGAACAGGGCGTGCAGGCCCTGGCCGCCAAACCGATCGGCACCGGGGCCTTCCGCTTCGTGCAGTGGGTACGGGACGAGAAGCTGGTGGTGGAGCGTAATCCCGACTACTGGCAGACTCCCGCCGAGGCGAGCCGGGTGACCTTCCGCTTCATCCCCGAGTTCAGCGCGCGCATGGCCGCGCTGCTCGCGGGGGAGATCGACATCATGAAGGACGTGCCGCCCCAGAACGTGGAGATGCTGCAGAACAGCGGCAAGGCCCGGCTGCGCGCCACCGTCTCCTCCCGGATCAACTACCTGGCCTTGGTGAACCTCAAGCCCGGCCCGATGCAGGACCTCCGCGTGCGCAAGGCCATTCACCACGCGGTCAACGTGGACGAGCTGATCCAGCAGGTGTTGAAAGGCCGGGCGACCAAGATGTGCGGCTCGCTCTCGCCGATCAACGTGGACTACTCACCGAAGATCCAGTGCATCAAGTACGATCCCGCCCAGGCCCAGGCTCTGCTCAAGGAGGCCGGGGTGGATCCGACCAAGCTCCAGCTCACCCTCGACACCCCATCGGGCCGCTACCCGCTCGACAAGGACATCTCGCTGGCCATCGCCGCGCAGCTCCAGCGGATCGGCATCAAGGTCAACGTGGTGGTCAACGAGTGGGGCACGCACCTCGACAAGATCAAGAACCGCACCACCGGCGACATGTTCTTCCTCGGCTGGGGGCCCGCGCTGGACGCGCAGAACACCATCGATCAGCTCTTCTCGGCCAGCCAGACCTACTCCTCTTACGGCAACAACAAAGCGCTCGACGCCAAGATCGCCCAGGCCGTCGTCATCGTGGATCCGAAGAAGCGGCTCGAGGCGTGGGCCGAGATCCAGCAGATGGTGCACGACGAGGTGCCGTGGGTCTTCCTCTGGCAGCAGCACGACCTCTACGGCGTGGCCAACTGGATCGAGTGGACGCCGCGAGCCGACGAGCGCATCTGGATGTACGAGGCCAAGCTGGCGCGCTAGCCGCACGCGGATCCGTGACGGGGTCGAGCGCCGGGCGACTCCCGGCGCTCGCTCGGTGGCTGGGCGTCGCTACTTCAACTCGCGCGGCGGTCCTCGAAACGAGTCGTGGGCGAGTGCCGCGCGGGGGAGCGCGCGGGAGCGGCTTCCGGAGCGGCGGGCTCCTCGGCGTCCGCGTCGGCAGTGGGCAGCACCTCCGCGGCGGCCTCCGCGAGCTTCTCCTTGGCCGGATCGCTCAGGTCCGACAGCTCCCGTATCACCAGGTCGTACCAGGGCTCCGAATGCATGGCGTCACCTCGCTCGGTGCGCTGTGCCGCACCCTCCGGTCGGTGAAGTGCTCCGGTTGGCTGGAGGCATCCACCATGCCAGCGTCGCGCGGCCCTGAGATCGCGAGCTTGCCTCACGCGGCTGGCTCGGGCATGGGAATTCCGCCCGACCGCCGGACAGGCCTCCTGGCGCCCCGCGTCACCACGCCGTGCTTTCCTGCTAGAATTCCGCCCGCGGATCACTATCGAGACCTCGGAGGACGGCCATGGCCATCACGGTGTTCACGAACGCGTTCCTGATCGACTGCACCGGCAAGGACCCCGTGGAGGGCGCGACCGTCGTGGTGGAGGGCGAGCGCATCAAGGACGTCATCGCCTCGGGCAAGGCCGGACCGCTGCCCGGCAAGGTGGACACGCTCGATCTGAAGGGACGCACGCTGATGCCCGGGCTCACGGACGCGCACGTGCACATCTGCGCGGTCGAGGGCAATATCCCGGAGCAGCACCGCTTCAATCCGCCCAGCCTCATCGCGGCCAAGGCCCTCCGGCGCATGGAGCAGGCGCTGATGCAGGGCTTCACCACCGTGCGCGACGCGGGCGGGGCCGACTACGGCTTCCGCGAGGCCGCCGAGTCCGGCCTCTATCCCGGCCCCCGCATGCTGGTCTCGGGCCGGCCGCTGTCGCAGACCGGCGGCCACGCCGACAAGCGGCGCCGCTCGGAGTGGATCGAGCCGGTGGACTGCTGCGTGGGGATGGCGGGCGTGATCGCTGACGGCGCCGACGAGGTGCGCAAGGCCGCGCGCGAGAACCTCCGGCACGACGTGGATCAGATCAAGATCATGGCGTCGGGCGGGGCGATGTCGCCGGGCGACGAGCTGGACACCACCCAGTACACGGTGGACGAGATGCGCGCGGCGGTGGAGGAGGCGCGCGCGGTCGGCAAGTACGTACTGGCCCACGCCTACTCCGGCTCCGCGATCCGCAACGCGATCCAGGCCGGGGTGCGCTGTATCGAGCACGGCAACCTGCTCGACGAGGCGGGCGCGCACGCCATCAAGGCGGCGGGCGCCTACCTGGTCCCGACCATGGTCACCTACGAGGCGATCTCGCGCGAGGGCAAGAACTACGGCATCGGCGAGCACCAGATCCAGAAGATCAACCTCGCACTGGAGCGGAGCCTCGAAGGCCTGACCCACGCCTACCGGGCCGGGTGCAAGATCGGCTCGGGCTCGGATCTGCTCGGCGACATGCAGTCACAGCGCGCGATGGAGTTCGAGCTGAAGGGCCAGGTGATGAAGCCGATGGAGGTGCTGCTCTCGGCCACCATGGTCAACGCGGAGATCTTCCGGATGACCGACCGCATCGGCTCCGTCGAGCCCGGCAAGTACGCCGATCTGCTGGTGGTGGACGGCAACCCTCTCAAAGATCTGCGCGTGTTCCAGAACTCCGCCCACCTGCTCGCGATCGTCAAGGGCGGGGCGTTCGTCAAGCGCGCGCTGTAGCCGGTCGCGCTCGCGCCGCGGCGGCAGAACCGCCGGGCCCGAAACCGCGTGGTGTATCGTGGTTGATACATCATGCGTGCGCGGGTTCTCACGGCGCTCCTCGCGCTGGGCTGGGTCCTCTCGCTCCCCTCACCCGTCTCGCTCCCGGGCGGGGCGGGGTTGGATGGGAAGGCACAGGCCGAGACGGTCATCCTCACCGGCTCCGTCGTCCGATTCGTGGACGGCGACACCGTGTGGGTGCGGCTCACGGACCGGGTGGAGAAGGTGCGCTACATCGGCATCGACACGCCGGAGGTGCACCATCCGACGCGTGGGGAGCAGCCGGGCGGCCGCGAGGCGACCGAGGTCAACCGGCGCCTGATCGGCGGCAAGCCGGTACGCCTCGAGCCCGACGTGCAGCTCCGCGACCGCTACGGGCGGCTCCTCGCCTACGTCTGGGTGAAGGGCCCCGACGGCGGCGAGATCATGATCAACGCCGAGCTCGTGCGGCTGGGCTACGCGCAGGTGATGACCGTGCCGCCCAACGTGCGCCACGCCGAGCTGTTCCGGAAGCTGGCCCGCGAGGCGCGCGAGCAGCACCGCGGTCTGTGGGCGGACTGAGCGGTATACTGGGGCTCCCATGAAGATCGGACCCGTCGAGATCACCGCCCCGGCCCGCCTCGCGCCGATGGCCGGCATCACCAATGCGCCCTTCCGGCTCATCGCGCGCGAGTGCGGCAGCGGGCTCACCACCTCGGAGGAGATGGACGCGGCCGCGCTCCTGACCGGCCATCCGCACGCCGACGCCATCGCCGCCTACTACCCCGAGGAGCGGCCGCTCGCCATGCAGCTCCTGGGCAAGGACCCGGACCTGCTCGCGCGCGCGGCCGATCGCTGCCAGATGCTGGGCGCAGACATCGTGGACCTCAACATGGGCTGCCCGATGCCCAAGATCACCGCCAAGGGCAAGGGCGCCGCCCTCATGCGCGACGTGGCGGCCTCCGCGTTGATCCTGCGCGCGCTGCGCAAGGCGGTGAGCGTGCCGCTCACCGTGAAGATCCGCGGCGGCTGGGACGACGAGCACCTCAACGCGGTCGAGGTGGCCCAGATGGCGGAGTCCGAGGGCGTAGACGCCCTCACCGTGCATCCCCGCACCCGCTCGCAGCGCTTCACCGGCAAGGCTCCGTGGACGATCATCGGCGAGGTGGTGCGGGCGGTCTCGATCCCGGTCACCGGCAACGGCGACGTGGGCGCGATGGCGGAGGCGCGGCGGATGATGGCCGAGACCGGATGCGCCTCGGTGATGATCGGGCGCGGCGCCCTCGGCAGCCCCTGGATCTTCGACGACGCCTTCGAGGCGCTCGCCGACGCCGGGCAGCGCGACTACAAGGCCCGCGTGATCGCGCGCCACATGACGCTGATCCGCCAGCACTTCGGGGAGAAGTACGCGCTGGTGCAGATGAAGAAGCACCTCGCCTGGTACACGGAAGGCCTCGGGCACGCCACCGAGTGCCGCGCCCGCATCTTCCAGACGCGCACGCCCGAGGAGGTGTGGGACGTGTTCCAGATCTACTGGCAGGCCTCGGCCGCGCGCTACTGCGAGCGGCCTCGCCCGGAGATCTCCCAGACCGCCTCCACCTGATCGCCCCGCATCGCGTAGAACCGGTCGTAGAGGTTGATGGTGGGATCGCAGTGCGGCGGGAAGAACTCGATGAGCTGTCCGAGCTTCGGCAGCCGCCCCGGCTCGGCGGTCGTGAGCCTGCCGTGCTCGTCCCCCGCCCAGGTGTATTCGACCCCCGGCCACTCCACCGTCTCGGGCACGAAGGGCCGATCGGTGGAGAACGCCTTGAAGCCGCCGTCCACCATCGCCATCTCCTGGCTCGGCACGCTGACCACCGTGGTGAGCACGGTCAGCGCCATCTCGAAATCGTCGTAGGCGGCCCCGCGCGGGCTGCCGATGCGCCGGTAGTCGAGATCCATGACGCAGTAGGAGCCCGACTGCAGCTCGGTCATTCCCTCCAGCTCCGCGTCGATGTTGAAGGTGCCGCTCGAGCCGCCGGTCACCACGTCCACCGGGAGCTGGTTCCTCTCGAACAGCTCGCGGGTCTTCATGAGGCGGCCCATCCACCGCCGCGAGGCCCGCCGCCGCTCGTCGAAGCCCATCACGTGCGCGCAGTGGCCCGCGTACCCCTGCAACCCGCGCAGGTTGAGGGCACGCTGCGCCATCACCTGGCGGCCCAGGTCGAACGCGGGCTCGCCCGGCTGCGCCCCGGTGCGGCGGCCGCCCACGTCGACGTCCACCAGCACGTTGAGCACGAGCTCGGCGCGGGTCACCGCGTCACCCAGCTCGCGGACGTTGTCGGGATGGTCCACCACCACCATGGTCTCGGGCTGGCGGCGCAGCACGCCCAGAAGCCGGCCGATCTTCTCGGGCCCCACCACCTCGGTGGTGATCAGCAGATTGCGAATCCCCGCCGCGGCCATCACCTCGGCCTCGCCCACCTTGGCCACGCAGACCCCGATCGCGCCCGCCGCCACCTGCCGCCGCGCGATCTCCGGGCACTTGTGGGTCTTGGAATGAGGGCGGAGCTTCTTGCCCGCGCTCTTGAGGTGCGCGGCCATCTTCTGGATGTTGCGCTCGAAGCGGTCCAGGTCGAGCAGCAGCGCGGGCGTCGGGATCTCAGCACGCTTCATGGCGCAGGGAGCATACCACGCGGGACGAGGCGCGCGGCCGGCGCCGCGCCTCAGCCTCCGCCTCAGCCCCCGTCGGGGCCGATGCTCAGCTGATCGGGCAGCTCGTTGTCGTCGTCGGACCGGCGCGGGAAGTGCTGGCGCAGCGCCGCCCCGACCTCCGCGACCGCGTGCAGCAGGCCGTCGCGCGGCCGCTCGTCGCGGAAGTGAGCCAGGATGTCCTGCACGAGCCGATCCCAGTACGTCTGGCCGAGACGATCGTGGATGCCCTGATCGCCCAGCACCGCGAGCTTACGATCCTCGATCGCCACGTAGATCAGCACCCCGTGTCGCTCGGCCGTCCGGTGCATGCCGAGGCGCTCGAACACCGCGACCGCCTGCGCCATCGCATCGCCCGGACAGTGGGCGTCCAGGTGCACGCGAACCTCGGCCGAGGTCTGCTTCTCGGCTGCGCCGATCGCGGCAGCGACGGCGTGCAGATCGGCCTCGGTCAGGAACCGGCGCACCCAGCGGGGATGACGCGGCATCACCAGCTCCCGCTCGAGCCGCCGCC
>DATMMH010000336.1:0-3730 GCA_035569855.1 Candidatus Dormiibacterota bacterium | reverse complement strand
ATCGGGAACTGCCCGCTCCGCGGCAGCAGGGTCTCGCTCGGCCGGTGCCCGTAGGTGCCGCAGAAGACCGCGGGCACGCGGATGGAGCCGCCGATGTCCGAGCCGACCTCGAGCGCGCTCAGTCCGGCCGCGATAGCGGCCGCGCTGCCGCCGCTGCTGCCGCCCGGGGTGCGCGCGAGGTCCCACGGATTGTTGGTCCGCCCGAAGATGGGATTCGCCGACTGCCAGTCCGCGAGCATGGGCGGAACGTTGGTCTTGCCCAGCAGCACCGCGCCGGCCGCGCGGGTGCGGGTGGCCGCCGGAGCGTCGTAGGACGAGACGTAGCCCTTCCACTCCGGGACTCCGCAGGTGGTCCCGAGGCCGGTGACATTGATGGACTCCTTGAGGGTCATGGGCAGGCCGAGGAGCGGCAGGGCTTCCCCGCGGGCCCGAGCCTGGTCGGCGGCGCGCGCCTGCTGCCGCGCGCGCTCGAAGTCGCGCACGACCACCGCGTTGAGCCGCCCGTCGTGCTGCTCGATGCGCCGGATGTGCAGCTCGGTCAGCTCGACGGCGCTGACGCCGCCGGTCCGGAGCGCGGAGAGGAGCGCGGTCGCGCTCGAGAATGCGTTCACGTCGGCCATGCGCGATCTCCTACCGCACCCAGCCGCCGTGGACCGGGTGGTGCGAGCAGATGAACTCCACGAACGCGGGGCGGCCCTTGGCATTCTCGTCGAAGGCGCGCTTGAGCGCGGGGATGATCTCGGCGGGCTGGCTCACGTCCTCGGCGTGGAAGCCGACCGCGCGCGCCATGTTGGCCATGCAGGCCGAGCCGTGGTCGGAGACCTTCCAGGTGTAGGGATCGTGGCCCTCGCCCCAGAAGCCGGGCCCGTAGCCCGAGTAGCCGCCGTTGTTGATGTGGATGGTGGTGATGCCGATCCGGTAGCGGGCCACCGCCTCGAAGTTGCCCATCATGTAGCAGACCCCCGCGTCGCCGGTGACGTGCACGCACTGCCGCTGCGGGAAGGCGAGCTTGGCCGCCACCGCGCCGGCCAGGCTGAAGCCCAGCGTGGACACGTTGCCCCAGCCCAGATAGCCGCGCGGGATCTGGGCCTCGTAGACGGTGCTGGTCTGATCACGGGTGTTGCCGGAGTCGGCGGTGAGGAACGAGTTCTTCGGGTCGAGGACCTTGGCCAGATCGCCGAAGACGCGATACGGGTTGATCGGCGTCTCGTCGGACTCGAGCCACGGGCGGAACTTGTCCTTGAAGGCCTGCCGCGCCCCGCGGATCTCCTCCAGCACCGCCGGCCGCTTGGGCGCGCCCTTGCTCCGCAGCTCGTCCACCAGCGCCTGCAGCGTGAGCTTGGCGTCGCCGATCACCGCGTGGCGAGTCTCGTAGCTACGGTTGATGTCGAGGGTGTCCACCGTGCACTGGATGATCGTCTTCTTGTGGGCGTCGGGTACGGTGTGGCTGAAGCGGCCGGGGAAGAGGCTCGAGCCGATCGAGAACAGGAGATCGCACTTGCGCAGGAAGTGATCGGCCATCGAGCCGCGAACCCCTACCGACAACGGATGATTCTCCGGGAACACGCCCTTGGCCTTGAGCGTGGTCAGCACCGGGATCTGGGCCGCCTCCGCGAACTGCAGCAGCTCGGCGGCGGCGTCGGCGTAGCAGACGCCCTCGCCCACGTGGAGCAGGGGATCCTTCGCCGACAGCAGCGCGCGGATCGCCGACTTGACGTCGTCCGGATCGGGGCCGGAGCGCCAGCCCTTCACCGGCGAGTAGGGATGCTCGTCCGGGTCGTACTCGCCCAGATCGCGCGGGATCAGCAGCAGCACGGGGCCGGGCCGGCCGGAGCGCAGGTGGGTGTAGGCGCGGCGCGTGTACTCCGGGATGAGATCGGCGCGGTCCACCTGGCCGACCCACTTGGTGACCGGCTTGAACGCCTCGCCCATGTCGAAATGGGTGTGGCGGCTCGCGCCGACGCCCAGGCCCTCCGCGATCACCAGCAGCGGGGAGGAGTCCTCCCACGCCTGCGCGATCGCGCCGAAGGCCATCTGGATGCCCGCCGCGTTGAGCCCGGCCATGACGGTGCAGACGCCGATCTGCTTGCCGTTGGTGACCCGCGAGAAGCCGTCGGCCACCGCCACCGCGAAGCGCTCCTCGCCCATCATGAGGATCGGCATGCCCTCCTCGCCGAGCGCGTTGTTGACCGGGCTCGTCGGATAGCAGCTCACCCACGGGGTGCCCTCGGACTTGAGGATGCGCGCGAAGCCGTTGACCGCCTTGATCTTCATGACCTCTCCTTCGGTTTGCGGATCTCCACGACGGCGGCCGTGTAGCCGGATCGGAGGATGCCCACGTCGGACGAATAGTTCACGATGGTGGCGCCGAGAGCGATCACCTCGCGCACCGCCTCCACGGTGTCGACCGCCATGGCCACCGTCTTGCCGTGCTTGCGCGCGGCTTCGCCCAGGCGCACGCGGTGCTCGCGCAGGACGTCCTTCTGGGACGGGGTGCCCAGGACGCCGAGGTCCTGGGCCAGGTCGGTGGGGCCGATGGTGAGCGCGTCGATGCCCGGCACCGACGCGATCTCGTCGAGTCGCTCGAAGGCGCCCCGGCTCTCGAGCATCGCGGTCACGTGCACCCGCGCGTTGGCCGTCGCCATGTGCTCGGCGGGCGGGCGCACCCGGAAAGCCGTATGCGGGCCCGAGCCGTACATGCCGCGCGATCCGACCGGCGCGTACCGCGTCGCCGCCACGATCGCCGCGGCCTGCTCCGCCGTCTCCACCTGCGGCACGTGGAGATTCCACACCCCGGCGTCGAGCAGCCGGGTGATCCACTCCCGATTGCCCTCCGGGGGTCGGACGACCAACGGGAAGTCGAGCGCGCGCGCCAGCGCCGCCATGTCGGCCACCGTCTCGATCGAGAAAGCGGAGTGCTCGGTATCGAGCCGCGCGTAGTCGAGGCCGGCCGCCTGGAGGAGGGTGAGCACCGAGGGGGTGCGGATCATGGTGATCCACGTGCCGATCTGGATCTCGCCGCGCTCGGCGCGGGTACGGTAGGCGTTCTCGGGCATCTCGGTCATCGCCATGTCAGGACCCCCAGGAGACGCTCTCGCCGCCGTCCACGATGAGCGAGACCCCGGTGATGAAGCCCGCTTCCTCGGAGTGCAGGAAGAGGGCGGCGTTGGCCACGTCCCAGCCGGTGCCCATGCGCCGGCCGAGCGGGACCCGACGATCGCGCGCGGCGATGACGTCTTCTCGAGGCGTCCCCGCGGCCACTCGTGATTCGATCGCCATCGGGGTGTTCATCAGCCCGGGCAGGATCGAGTTGGCGCGGACGCCGTACTTCGCGTTGTGGGCGGCCAGGTTCTCGGTGAGCGCGACCACCGCGGCCTTAGTGGTCTTGTAGCCGACCAGCGGATACGCGTTCAGCGCGGCCATCGAGGCGATGTTCACGATCGAGCCGCGCGCTTCCCGCAGAGCGGGCAGGGCGTGCTTGCAGGTGAGCCACGTCGCCTTGAGGTTCACCGCGAGGCTCCGGTCGAAGGCCTCCTCGGTGAGCTCGGTGGCCCCCGCGTCGCCGAGGGCCAGGCTCGCGCCCACGTTGTTGTGGAGGATGTCGATCCGCCCGAAGCGCTCGCGCGCCGCCGCCATCAGGCGCGCGACGTCGTCCTCGCGCGTCACGTCGGCGGCAAAGGCCCACGCCTCGCCACCTTCCCTTCGGATCATATCGGCCGTGTCCTGAGCA
>DATMMH010000335.1:0-10722 GCA_035569855.1 Candidatus Dormiibacterota bacterium | reverse complement strand
CAAGACGGCCCCCTAGCTCCCGCTCGCGCGTCCTTCGCCGCTGGTCACGACGGTCACCAGAGCCCCAGAAGGGCACCGGCCACCGCGAGGGCCGCGCCCAGAATCGTCAAGGGCAAGAGAGGGGCACCGTCCTGCCGATCTCGGTCGTGGGGTGCAAGCATCGGGATCTCCGACTCGAGCCTTACTCGTATCCATCCTGGTGGGCGCGGTAGACGCACCACTGATAGTAGCCCGCCATCGCGATGGTCACCGCACCGATGACCGAGCCCAGGATGATGCAGGCTTCTTTCCCTTGGCACCACGCTCCTCCGGCGAAGAGCCCCGCGCCAACCGTCGAACACGTGCGCGTCTCCCCCACCACATTGGTCATCGTGGTAGAGCATCCCGAGATCAGTAGCACGACGAGCAGGACCGAAATGCTTCGGCCACGTCTCATCACCGCGTCCCGAATACCCACGCCAGGATCAGCGGCCCGAGAGGAATGAGCAGACCAGACGCAGCGCCGACCGCGCCATCCAGCAGGTAGCCGGCGGCCGCACTGATGAGGGGGAAGAGCACGACGGCCCGCTCCATGACCTATCTGTCAGAGCAAGCGGCATACCACGGCGGACCCCACGAGTTCTCGCGTGATTGCGAGGCGGTGCGCACACGGTGCGTGGAACCCCGCGGCCGAGGGCGGCCACCGGATTACCCAGGATGGGGCGGATTCGCGAACGGCGGGCTATCGAACCGAGGCTTGCTCGATGTGCTCCAGCAGCTGGCGCGCCCGTGAGGCGGCGACCGCCAGGTCTTCCGCCGAGATGCCGTGGCCCCGCGCGCGGCGGATGTGTCCGAGCAGGCACTGCGCCTGCTCCAGTGCCGCGGCCCGCTCGCCATCCCCCAGGAGCTGGGGGATCAGCTCGAGGCTCTGTCCGGCCATGTCTTCCAGGGTCCGCACCAGGAGGTCGCCAACGAGTCGGCGCCGGCGATCGCCGATGCTTGGAGCCGCGAGCGCCGGGAACAGCGCGTCCACTCCCGCCTCGAAGTCCCCCGCCCGCCACCGGCGGAGACCGAGGCGAGTACGGCCCCGCCACATGCGACGAGCGACACGCAGCCGCTGCTCCGCCGGCAGCGCCGCCGCCGGCCGGGAGTCGAGGAGGACGTGGGTATTCTCCACCGACGCGACGAGCGGAGCCTCGTCGCCTCCCCCTCGACGCAGGGCCCGGCGCAGACGCCAGAGGTCGCGGGCGATCGCGGTCGAGCAGACCTCGACCAGGAAGCCGGCGGTCTCGGTGCTCATGTTTCCCTGGGCCAGCGCGGGGTCGATGAGCCGCCGCGCCTCGCCCCAGTCACGCCGGCGGATGAGCGTGGCGACGCCGTCACGCCAGTCCCGGGCGACGGGATCCGGCGCGGGCTCGACCCGCGGAGCCGATTCAGGCCTGCTCTCTGGCCCGGCGTGGCCCACTCGCCCCCCGATCGAGAGCGCGTCCGGCACCGGCGGAGGCTCGAGCGGGAGCGCCGCCGGGCGCCGCGCGATCGGCGAACGCGAGGCGCGCGTTTCGGCAGAATCGGGGAGCCGGCGCGAAACCGCCGAACGCCGCCGACGGCCCGCCCGCAGGCGCGCCCGCGGATCTCCCTCGAGCGCCTGCGCCAGGCCGAAGAACAGGAGCACGAGGGCCGCGAGACCTACCACCGCGAGCAGCGCTTCCTCGACCGTCACCGGCACACCGTATCACGCTGACCGGGCTTTCCGGGTCCTTTGAGTTCCCATGTCGCGGCGCGGTATGATGTGAGGGAGTCAGCACATTTCGGCCGTCGTCGAGGAGGAGCAATGCGTCGCGTCGCCGTCATCGGAGTGGGCGTCACCAAGTTCGGCAAGCACGATCGGACCAGCGCGGAGCTCTTCGCGGAGGCCGCCGCGGACGCCATCACCGACGCCGGGATCGCGCCGCGCGCCATCCAGGCGCTCTACTTCGGCAATGTCACCGGCGGCGAGACCGAGCGCCAGCTCCACATGGCACCCCTGGCCGCCACCCTGCTCGGGCTCCCCACCGTCCCCACCACCCGCTTCGAGAACGCCTGCGCCACCAGCCACGTGGCCTTCCGGCACGCGGTGATGGAGATCGCGAGTGGCGTCTCCGACGTCATCCTGGTGGGCGGCGCTGAACGCGTACTGAACGTGCCGACCGAGTCCGCCACCGAGTTCTTCGCCTACTGCTCCGACGCTTCCCTGGAGCAGCCGGCCGGCCTCACCTTCCCGGGCGTGTTCGCGCTCATCGCCCGCGCCCACATGGACAAGTACGGCACCACCGAGGAGCAGATGGCCCACGTGGCGGTCAAGAACCACCGTCACGGGAAGCTGAACCCGAAGGCTCAGTTCCAGAAGGAGATCACGCTCGACACCGTGCTCAAGAGCGCGTACGTGGCCGACCCGCTCAAGCTCTTCGACTGCTGTCCGTTCACGGACGGCGGCGCCGCGATCGTGCTCGCGTCCGAGGAGGTCGCCCGGAAGCACCGCCGGGCCGTCTGGGTGCTCGGCACGCACGCGGCGACCGACACGATGTTCGTGCACGAGAAGCGCGATCTCTCACGAGTGACCGCGACCGAGCGGGCCGCCCAGGGGGCCTACCGCCAGGCCGGCAAGACGCCCGCCGACGTCAACGTGGTCGAGTTGCACGACTGCTTCACGATCGCCGAGATCGTGGCCACGGAGGGCCTCGGCTTCTTCGAGCCGGGCACCGGCGGCCTCGCCGCCGAGAAGGGCTGGACGAGCCTCGGGGGCAAGCTACCCGTCAATCCTTCCGGCGGCCTCAAGGCCAAGGGCCATCCGATCGGAGCCACCGGCGCCGCACAGATCGCAGAGATCGTCACCCAGCTCCGCGGCGAGGCGGGACCGCGCCAGGTAGACGGCGCCTCCACCGGCCTCACTCACACACTGGGCGGCAACACTGCGACCGTCGTGGTGAGCCTGTTCGGCCGTGACTGAGCACGCGATCCATCTGCAGGACTTCTTGGCGGAAGCGCGCGCCGGCCGGCTCACCGGCATCCGCTGTGGTCACTGCGGGGCGCTCGCGATCCCACCGAAGGAGTTCTGCGAGAGCTGCCAGCAGCGCGAGTGGCAGACGGTGCCGCTCGGCGGCGCGGGTACCATCGTCTCCTACACCGTGATCCGCGTGGCCCCGCGCGGCCACGGCGGCGAGGTGCCCTATGGGGTCGCGGTGGTGCGGCTCGAGGAAGGGGTCTCGCTCCTCGGTCGCATCGTCGACATCCCGCTCGACACCCTGAAGAGCGGCCGGCCGGTCCGCTTCCGACCCCTCGAGATCTCGGGGCAGCTCCTCATCGGCTTCGGCCCCGCCTGAGCTACGTCCCGGGCTCGCCGACGAGCCCGATCTTGATCCGACGGTTGTGGCGGCCCTTGTTGTCGATCTTGATGATCCGCAGCGGCCGCGAACCGGCCGTCGAGACCAGATGGGTGCCCCCGCAGGCCTGTCGATCGAGGCCGACGATCTCGACCACCCGCACCGTTCCGTCGCCGGTGGGAGGCGGCGCGACCGAGCGGTTGCGAATGAGCCCGCGCTCGCCCAGCGCCTGGGCCTCGGGCACGTAGACGTAACGCACCGGCAGGTCCTGCCGGATTACGTCGTTGATCTCCGGCTCGAGCGCGCGGAGCCGGTCGTTGTCGGCCTCCGGCAGGTCGAAGTCCATCCGCGCCGTCCCGTCTTCGTTCAGCTGCGCCCCGGTGACCAGCGCGCCCTCGAAGTGCTGGAAGACCAGCGCGTTCAGGATGTGAGTGTCGGTGTGAAGCTGGGCCATCATGGAACGAAAGTCGGCGTCCACCATCGCCTCCACCGCACCCGCCAGCTCCACCGGCTCGGCGAGAAGATGCCAGAAGCGCCCCTCCACCGTCTCGATGGCGGTCACCCGCACGTCCCCGCCGTTCCAGCGCAGCCCGCCGCGGTCGGTGAGCTGACCGCCCCCGCCCGGATGGAACGGGCTCTCCTCGAGGAGCACCGCACCCGGCCGCGCGTCCACGACCCGGGTCGGAAGAACGAGCACGTCGGGATGCTCGTGGCAGAAGTAGCGGGACATAGCGTTCATCTCCTCCGGGCGCCGCGGGCCGCCGGGAAATCCTGCGCCTGCGCTGCCACAGGATACCGGCCGGGTCGCCAGGTTGCACGTGAATCATCCGCGTGACTACTATGCGATGGTGGAACTCGACGGCACGCGCCGGCACTCTTGAAGCTGGCTCGATCGTCCCGGCCCGGGTCCGCCACGATGTGGCGCGCACTGCTCCTGGGAATCACGATCTGCCTCGCAGCCCGCGACGATGCAACCGGCGAGAAACCGGACGCGACCACGCTCGCGCTGCTGTTCGCCGCCGCGCCCGACCCGGTCAGCGCGCGTGACCGTCCAAGCGATGCGGCAACGGAGATCCGGCTCGCCATCGAGCCCATCCGGCCCGTCGGTGCTCAGACGATCCTGTCGTTTCGGTATCGCCTGGCCGGCTCCGACCACCTCACGGTGCGAATCTTCGACGTCACCGACCACGACGATCGCGTCATCCGGTTGACCCGCCTGCGGCCGGGTCGGTGGGCGTCCGCGGAGGTTGATTTCACCCGGGACGCCCATCGCGCCGACGGAGCCGGCACGCCGTTCGCCGCCGGCCACCTGGTCGATTCGCTCTCCTTCGTCGCCAACGCGCCCGCCCGCACCGTCATCGACCTGCAGGTCCAGGATGTCCGGCTCTTCGACGCGGTGACCCGGACCCTCTGGCCCTACCTCCGGCCTCCGCGCCAGTATGCGGGCCGATTCGGGTCGTATCGCTCTCTCCTGCGATTCGACGATGGGCGACCGGTCGCCACCGCCCAGGACTGGCGCCTCCGGCGCGAACAGATCGTGCACGAGTGGCAGGAGATCATCGGACGGTGGCCGCCCCTGCTATCGCGACCACGGCTGGAGCGGATGGCCTCGACCCGGCGTGAGAACTTCACGCAGCAGCGGGTCAAGGTGCAGGTCACGCCGACCGAATCGGTGGACGCCTATCTCCTGATGCCGGACGGGCCCGGCCCTTTCCCGGCCGTCCTGGTCACGTACTACGAGCCCGACACGAGCGTCGGCCTGGGCAAGCGGAGCTTCCGTGACTACGCGTACCAGCTTGCCCGCCGCGGGTACGTGACGCTGGCGATCGGCCCGCCGGGCGGTGATGCCCTCCGCGTGGAGTCGGGCGTCGGCGGCCTGCAGCCCTTGGCATATCTGGCGTATGTCGCCGCCAATGCGCACACCGCGCTCGCTCAGCTGCCGACGGTCGATCCCGCGCGCATCGGGATCGTCGGGCACTCTTACGGCGCCAAGTGGGCCATGTTCGCGGCCTGTCTCTACGACAAGTTCGCGGCTGGCGTCTGGTCCGACGCGAACGTGGCGTTCGACGAAACCCGCCCGAACGCGAACTACTGGGATCCGTGGTACCTCGGCGCCGAGCCCGGGGTCAGCCGGCCGGATGGTCTGCCCGGCCCGCCGGACCGCGCCCACCCGCGGCTCGGAGCCTACAAGCGCCTGGTGGCCGGCGGCCATGACCTCCACGAGCTCCAGGCGTTGATGGCCCCCCGTCCCTTCCTCGTCGCCGGGGGTGCGGAGGACGGTCCCGGGCGTTGGCTCGTCCTCAACCACGTGGTCGCGGTGAACGGGGTGCTCGGCTTCGAAGGTCGCGTGGGCATGACCAACCGGCCCGCGCACTCGCCCACCGAGGAGTCCAATGAGCTCCTCTACCTCTTCTTCGAGCACTACCTCAAGGGCGATACCCGTCGCTGAGAACGACCCGGACGCAACGAGGGGGCTGCGGGAATCCCCGCAACCCCCTCGACGATTGGAGCGGCCGACCGGATTCGAACCGGCGACGTCCAGCTTGGGAAGCTGGCATTCTGCCACTGAATTACGGCCGCGTGTGCCCCTATTCTAGTTGCTTGCCGGGTGATGTCAATTCGCCGCCCGGCCAACACTCCTACTTGAGCGACATGTCGTACGCCTTGATTAGCTCGTCGCTGCGCGCCTTCCAGTTGATCCGCTTGCTCGCCCCGTAGAGATCGAGCTGCTGGTAGAGCGGCACCGCCGCCGCGTCGTCGATCCAGAGTCGGTTGATCCGGTGATAGATCTCCAGCCGCTTCTTCTCGTCCATCGTCCGCTGCGCCTCGTCCACGAGGCCGTCCAGGTCCGGGTTGTAGTAGTTGGACAGCAGGCTGCCGGAGCGGAACAGGGGCACGTAGATGCCTTCCGCGTCCATGGTGGGCTGCCCCCAGCCGATCAGCCACACCGGACCTGCCTTGTGCGCATAGACCATGTTGTTGAGGTAGTTCACGAACTCGTAGGTCTTGAGCTGGGTCTTGATCCCGGCCTTCGTGAGCTGGCCGGCCGCCGCTTCCGCGACCTCCTTGTCCCGGACGTAGCGGCCCTGAGGGCCGTTCAGGGTGATCTCGAGCCCGTTGGGGAACCCGGCCTCGGCGAGCAGCTTCTTGGTCCGGGCCAGGTCCGGCTTGATCGGCTTCAGGCTCGGATCGAAGCCGAAATGCATGCTGGGCAGCAGGGTGGCCACCCGCTGCGCCTTGCCGTCGAGCACGTTCTTCACGATGTCGTCGGCGTCGATCGCGTAGGTGATGGCCTGGCGCACGCGCTTGTCGGCGGTCGGGCCCTGATAGACTCCGACGAGCTTGTTCTGGGCGTCGAACTGGTGCGTATAGAACATCAGCTGGATGGTCCGGATGGACGGCGCGGTGGTCAAAAACACCTTCGGGTGATTGTCGATGATCTTGGCCAGGTGCGGCGGAATGTTCACCGCCACGTCCACTTCCCCGTTCTGGAGTGCGGCCACGCGTACCGCGTCGTCGGGAATGGGGCGGAAGACCACCGTCTTGATCTTCGGCGCGCCTCGCCAGTACTGCTCGTTCGCCTCCAGGACGATCTCTTCGTCCTTGCTCCAGCGCACGAGCTTGTAGGGTCCCGTGCCGATGGGATTCTTCGAGATGAACTGGGTGTCCTTGCCCGCGTAGGCCTTCGGCGGA
The DNA here is from genome assembly GCA_035569855.1 of Candidatus Dormiibacterota bacterium. Classification (GTDB taxonomy): domain Bacteria; phylum Methylomirabilota; class Methylomirabilia; order Rokubacteriales; family CSP1-6; genus CAMLFJ01. Next base: position 3,691 of record DATMMH010000335.1, on the reverse strand, counting down.
TACATCGACGCCTGCCGTTGGGTGAGGGCGTTGACGAAGATGGGCCACGGCTTGGCGGTGTGGACTCGTACCGTGGAGGCGTCGACGATCTCCACCCGATCGATGGGCTTGAAGTTGGAGCTGCCCCGCATCGCGGGCTCCTTGACCCGCTCCAGGCTGAACTTCACCGAATCGGCGTTGAAATCCTCGCCGTTGTGAAACTTGACGCCCTTGCGGAGCTTGATCTCCCACACCGTGGGCGCGACGAGCTTCGGAAGCTCGCTGGCCAGCGCGGGCACGAGCTTGAGGCTCTGGTCGCGCTCCACCAGCGTGTCGTAGAGGTGTGCGGCTACGACCGATGCCGGGGTCTCCTGCTGATTCATCGTGTCCAGCGAGCTCGGGTCCACGCCCTGGGCGATGACGACCTTGCCCTCGGGAGCGGCCCACGCCAGGCCCGGGCCCATCAGCAGGGCGACGACGAGCGCACACACGGCTCTCACGACCATTGACGCCTCCTCGGAAATTCGGAATCTAGCGGGGAAACTGCTCACACTCTAGGCAACCGCCGCCCAGCGTGTCAAGTTCCGGGCCGGTCACTTCGCGTCCCGGATCGCCATCTCGTATCCCTTGATCAGCTCGTCGCCGCGAGCCGTCCAGCTGAGTCGGCGATTCGCCCCATAGAGATCCTGCTGCTGGTAGAGCGGCATCGCCGCGGCGTCGTCGACCCAGATTCGGTTGATGCGCTGGTAGATCTCGGCCCGCTTCCTGGCGTCCATCGTGCTCTGCGCCTGCTCGATCAGCCCCTCGAAGTCGGCGTTGTAGTAGTTGCTGAGGAATCGGCCCGTGCGGAACAGCGGCACGTAGACCACCTCCGCGTCGTAGGTCGAGGTGCCCCAGCCGATGAGCCAGACCGGCCCGGCCCGATGGTTGTAGCCGAGGGTGCCGAAGTACTGGACCCACTCGTGGGTCCGGAGCGTGGTCCGGATACCCGCCTTGGTGAGCTGCCCGGCCAGTGCCTCCGCCACTTCCTTGTCGCGGATGTAGCGACCCTGGGGGCTGTTGAGCGTGATCTCGAGCCCACCCGGGAACCCAGCCTCGGTCAGGAGCTGCTTCGCCCGCGCAACGTCCTGCTTGATCGGCTTGAGGGTGGCATCGAAGCCGAAGTGCTTGTCGGTGAGCATGAGGGCGACCCGGGTCGCCTTGCCGTCCAGCACGGTGCGGATGATGTCGTCCACGTCCACCGCGTAGTTCATGGCGAGGCGGACGCGACGGTCCGCGGTCGGGCCCGGGTACGGCCCCACCAGCTTGTGCTGGGCGTCGTACTGATGCGTGTAGTACAGGAGCTGGATGGTGCGCACGCTCGGCGCGGTGGAGAGGAAGAGCTTCGGATGGTTCGCGATCAAGGTGGCCAGGTGCGGCGGGATGTTCACCGCCACGTCCACTTCCCCATTCTGGAGCGCGGCCACCCGAACCGCGTCGTCGGGGATAGGCCGGAAGACGAGCTTCTTGACCCGCGGCGCCCCGCGCCAGTACTGCTCGTTGGCCTCCAGCTCGATCCGTTCGTCCTTGACCCAGCGCAAGAACTTGAACGGCCCGGAGCCGACCGGGTTGCGCGCGAGGAACGCGGGGTCCTTCTCCCGGTAGTACTTGGGCGGCAGGATGGCCGACTGGCCGGTGCTCAGCAGCGTGTCGAGGATCGGCCACGGGGCCTTGGTGTGCACGCGCACCGTCATCGCGTCCACGATCTCCACCCGGTCGATGGGCGAGAACGGCGGCGAGCCGCGCAGCTTGAGCTTGGGATCGACGAGCCGCTCCAGGCTCCACTTGACCGCCTCCGCGTCCATCGCCTCGCCGTTGTGGAAGCGCACGCCGCTCCGCAGCTTGAACTCCCACGCGGTCGGGGCGACCAGCTTCGGCATCTCGGCGGCCAAGGCCGGCCGGACCACGAGCTGCTCGTCGCGCTCGAGGAGCGTGTCGAAGATGTTGCGGGCCAACACTCCCGCGGGGGTCTCCTGATGGTTCATCGGATCGAGCGTGGTGGGGTCCACCCCCTGGGCGATGACCACGGTCCCGGTGGCCGCGCCCGCCGCGGCGGCGGGCAACCCGGTGAGGAGTGCCAGGAGCAGGATGCCGAGGCGCCGGCCGGGCATGCAGACTCTCCTTTGTCGGCGGTGACGTGCGTGGATCGTGAGGTGCGACGGATGCTGGAGTGGCGCTACTCTAGGGACGCCACGCCCGGCTGTCAAGCGCCCGGGCCGTCTCCACGCCGGAGCAGCGCGAGCGCCTCCTCGCGCGTCGCGACGAGACCCAGGGCCTGCGCCTCTCGCGCCCGTTCCAGCAGCCGGCCGACCTCGGGACCGGCCGGCAGCCCGAAGGCCTGCATCACGTCTTCGCCCCGCAGCAGCGGCCGCGTCGCCGCCGCCGCGGCTTCCGGCTCGACTCCCGCCATGAGCGTCCGAACCACCAGGCCGCCCTCGCTCGCCCAGACCGTGAGCGGCGACTCTCCGGTGAGCGCCGCCGCATCCGCCAGCGCGAGCAGCAGGAGATCGCGCGCGTCGTCGCCCAGGTCACGGAAGAACCGGAAGCGGGCGCGGCGCGTGATCTCACCGGCCTGGGCCAGGTGCATGGGCCGCAGGTGCTCGGCGACGAGCCGCTCGAGCAGCTGGCCCGCGCGCCGCGGCAAGCGCAGCCGCTCCGCGATCGCCCCGCCCCGGCGCGCGCCCACCGAGTCGTGACCGAAGAAACGGATGCGCCCAGCCTGCTCCGTGCGCGTCTCGGGCTTCGCCACGTCGTGAAGCAGCGCCGCCAGCTTGAGCACCTCCCGCCGTGTGAGCCCGCCGCCGAGCTCATCGGCGAGATGCGCGCGCAGGTCCGGTCCCCACGGGGCGAGCGCGTCGAGGTCGGCGAGCAGCGCGTCCACACCCTCCACCGCCCGGATCGAATGCTCCCAGACGTCGAAACGATGCGGCAGGGGCTGGCTCGTTCCGCGCATGGCGAGGCTCTCGGGAAGCAGCACCGCGAGCACGCCGAGGCGATCCAGCATGCGGAGCCCGACCGCCGCGTTCGGCTCGCTCAAGATCCCGCCCAGCTCCTCGCGCACCCGCTCGGCCGCGACCGCCGCCACCAACGGCGCCGCACTGCGAATGGCCGACTCGGCGCCGACGTCGAGCCGCCAGCCGGCACGCATGGCGAGCCGGACGCCCCGCAGCGCACGCAGCGGATCGTCGGTGATCGCGGCGGGACCGCAGAGTCGCGCCATGCGGGCCTGCAGGTCGTCGAGACCGCCGGTCGGGTCCGAGATCGGCGCGCGGCCATTCCGCAGGAGGTCTCTCAGGGAGACCGCGAGAGCGTTGACCGTGAAGTCGCGCGCCCGAAGGTCTCCATCGAGCGTCGGCGCGCGCAAGTCCACCAGGTCCAGCGGTAGCCCGGGCTCGGTGGCCGCCACGATACGACAGGCGCCCCGGACCGCGTCGAGCTCCACGAAGCGCCGGCCGAGCCGGTCGGCGAGGCGCCGGCCGAGCTCGAGCGCGCCGCGCGACACCGCCACGTCGAGATCGGCGATCCCGCGCTCCGTCAGGAGCTCACGGAGGGCTCCGCCGACGAGCCAGGCCGGCCGCTCGGAACCGGCCAGCTCGATGAGCCGGGCGAGTGTCCGTCGGCCCTCCTCTGGAATGCTCTCGAGCGAGACGCTCGGGCCCACCGCTAGAGCCCG
>DATMMH010000334.1:0-3763 GCA_035569855.1 Candidatus Dormiibacterota bacterium | reverse complement strand
GACGGGGACCGCACGCCACCGCGCCAGCATGGCGTCCAAAGCCGAGCCGGCGGGAGTCGTCGTGCCCGTCCGCCACGCGGTTAGATGCGCGTTCACGACCCGAGGGTGGACTCGACGACGAGTTGAGCCAGGTCATGCGGGAGGTCCCCCCCGGCCCCACGCGCACAGGCGCCCCCTCGTCGACCCTGTAGAACGTACCCCAGAAGGCTCGGACCGCCACCTCCCGGGCCGGCGGTTTGACTGATAATAGAAGCCCGTTCAGAATAAGGGGAAATCATGATGGAGCGTCCTCGATCGCTGAAGGCGTGGGGCCGGGACAGCCGGCCCGGGCCGACGTGGCGCGCCGTGGTGGGCGGCCTCGTGGTGGTATCCCTGCTCGCCCTGCTCATGGAGGGCTGGTGGATCTTGACCGTCCCGGGCTCCTTGCGGTCTACCCCCCGCGTGGTCGAAGTGCCCGCCCACAAGGGCGTGGTGGAGGTGGCGGAGATCCTCGACGAGGCCGGCGTGATCCGGAGCCGCGTCGGCTTCGTGCTCCTGACCCTGGCCCGCGGTAGCTTCCGCAGCCTCAAGGCGGGCGAGTACCAGATCCCGCAGGGGGCCAACACGGTGCGCGTGCTCGAGCAGCTCGAAGGCGGCCAGGTGCTGCAGCACATGGTCGTGTTCCAGGAGGGCAGCAGCCTGGGCGAGCTGGCGCGCAACCTCGAGAGCGAGCGGCTCGCCCCGGCGGAGGACGTCCTGCGCGTGGCCAAGGACGCCGTCTTCCTCAAGACCCTCGAGATCCAGGCCGACTCGGTCGAGGGCTATCTCTTCCCGGACACCTACCAGTTCGTGAAGGGCATGACGCCGGAGGAGATCCTGGCCCGCATGGTGGCGCGCATGCGCGAGAAGATCTCGCCCGAGGTCCTGGCCGAGGCCCGGCAGCGCGACATGAATCTGCACCAGCTCCTGACCCTGGCGTCGATCATCGAGAAAGAGGCGGTCGATCCTTCCGAGATGCCGCTCATCTCCGCGGTGTTCTGGAACCGGCTCCGGAAGGACATGCCGCTGCAGGCGGATCCGACGGTGCAGTATGCGGTCGGGAAGGATCGCAAGCGATTGACGCGCGACGACCTCCAGGTCGACTCGCCGTATAACACCTATCGCCGCCAGGGGCTTCCCCCTGGCCCCATCGCCAGCCCGGGCCGCGCGGCCATCCAGGCGGCGGCCCGGCCGGCGCACGTGAACTACCTCTACTTCGTGGCGATGGACGACCGGCACCACCAGTTCTCGACCAACCTCGCCGACCACAACGCGGCGGTGGCGCGGTACCGGCTCGCCCGGACGCACTAGCTCCATCCCCACCCGCGGGCCGGTGGCCGCGGGGCGGTGCGGTTGTCAGCGTCGGGGGTGGGTGCTATAAACGAGCGAGTTATGGCGCCGGGCGAAGACTCCTCCACCCTGTCCATGCTGAGGCCGGCGGCGCCCGTGGCCCCGCGGCGCGCGGCGGCTGAAGCGTTTCCGCCGCTCTATCGCGCCGTCCGCTCCGCCAGCGGGCTGATCCTGCACCGGCTCTTCGATCTGCGCGTGGAGGGCGTGGAGCGGCTGCCCGCCTCGGGATCGTTCATCCTGGCCGCGAACCACCACAACTATCTGGACGGGGTGGTGCTGGGCGTCGCGGTGCCGCGGCCGATCGCGTTCCTGGTCATGCCGCGGGTATTTCGGGCCACCCCCCTGCATCCGTCGTTCCATCGCCGCATCGGCTCGATTCCGGTCAACCTGGAGCGACCGGATCCCGGTGCGATCAAGCGGGTGCTCCGCGTGCTCGACGCCGGTCGCGTGGTCGGCATCTTTCCGGAGGGGCCCTTCAGCCAGGAGGGTCAGCTCGTGCGCGGCCAGCCGGGGGCGGCGATGATCGCGCTGCGGGCGGGCGTGCCCGTCGTGCCCGCGGCCATCGAGGGCACGTACGAGGCGCTGCGTGGGCGCCGGTTCTACCTGCCGCGGCGGCGAGGCCTCGCCGTCCGCTTCGGCGAGCCGCTCTACTTCGAGCGCCCCCGGCACCGGCCGATCGCCCGCCTCGAGCGCGAGGAGATCACCCGCCGCATCATGACGGAGATCGCCGCGCTGCTGCACGCCACGCCCGAGCCCGCCGTGGCCGCCGGCCGCGCGGGAGCCTCGTGAGCGCGGCGTCCACGCCCCCGGGCAAGGCCTGGTCCGGGCGTTTCGCGCAGGGAGCCGATCCTACCGCCGAGGCCTTCACCTCCTCGCTGGCCTTCGACCGGCGGCTCTGGCCCTACGATCTCGCGGGCAGCGCGGCGTGGGCCCGTGCCCTGGCCCGGGCCAAGCTCATCAGCGAGGCCGAGCTCGAGACCCTGCTGATAGGGCTCGACGCGGTGCGGAAGGAGCTGGAGACCGGGGCCTTCCCCTTCCGCCGCGAGCTCGAGGACATCCACATGAACGTGGAGCGTCGTCTGGTCGAGCTGTCGGGTCCGGTCGGGGGCAAGCTCCACACCGGGCGCTCCCGCAACGATCAGATCGCACTCGACGAGCGTCTCTATCTGCGCGACGTCGTCGACCACGTGGACGGCGGCCTCCGCGACGTGGAGCGCGCCCTGGTGGCGCAGGCCGAGAAGCACCACGAGACGCCGATGCCCGGCTACACGCATCTGCAGCGCGCGCAGCCGGTGCTGCTCGCGCACCACCTGCTCGCCTACGTGTTCATGCTCGAGCGCGACCGCGAGCGGTTCCGCGACTGCCGCGCGCGGCTCAACGTGATGCCGCTCGGCGCCGGGGCCCTCGCCGGCGCCGCCTTCGCGATCGATCGCGAGGCGCTCGCCCGCGACCTGGGCTTCGCCGCGCCCAGCCCCAACAGCATGGACGCGGTGGCCGATCGCGACTTCGTGGTGGAGTTCCTCTCCCACGGCGCCATCTTCGGCATGCACTGCTCGCGCTTGGCCACGGACCTCACCCTCTGGGCCACCTCCGAGTTCGGCTTCGTGGAATTCTCCGACGCGTTCGCGACCGGATCGTCCATCATGCCGCAGAAGAAGAACCCGGACGTGGCCGAGCTGATCCGCGGCAAGACTGGCCGCCTCTACGGCAACCTGATGTCGGCGCTGACCACGATGAAAGGTCTACCCCTCACGTACAACTCCGACATGCAGGAGGATAAGGAGCCGCTCTTCGACACGGTGGACACCCTCGAGGCGGTGCTCGCCGTCCTCCCGCCGATGCTCGGCTCGATCACTTTCCGCGCCGACCGCATGCGGGAGGCGGCGGGCGCGCACTACTCGACCGCCACCGATCTCGCCGACTACCTGGTCCGCCAGGGGCTGCCCTTCCGCGAGGCACACGAGGTGGTGGGCAAGACGGTGCGCCACGCGATCTCGCGCGGGCGCGAGCTCGGCGACCTGCCGCTCGAGGAGCTGCGTCAGTTCTCGTCACTGATCGGACGCGACGTCTACGCGGCGCTCACCGTGGAGGCCTCGCTGCGCGCGCGCGCGGTCTGGGGCGGCACCGCGCCCGAGGCGGTTCGCCAGCAGCTGAGCCAGGTCAAGGCACTGCTCTCGCGCGGACCCGCCGCGTGAGGCTCCAGCCCCGCGGCGCCCTCGCCCTCCTCCTGGCCGCGGGGGCGCTGGTCGCGTGCGGCAAGAAGGGGCCACCGCTGGCCCCCGAGCTTCGGATCCCCGCCGCGCCCGCCGACCTGCACGGCGCGGTCGATCAGCAGACCATCGTGGTGAGCTGGACCGCGACCAACCGGCGCATGGACAACTCGCGGCTCCGCACC
>DATMMH010000333.1:0-13820 GCA_035569855.1 Candidatus Dormiibacterota bacterium | reverse complement strand
TGCACGTTCGTCACCCTGGTCGTGGTGCGGGAGGACTTCCGCCACAAGGGCATCGCGCGGGAGTTCTTCAAGTCGGTGGAGGCGGTGTCGCCGACCCCGCGGCTCTTCTCCTCGACCGAGGAGACCAACATCCCGTCGATCCGCATGCACACCGCGCTCGGCTTCGCGCCGACCGGCCACATCGACAACCTGCCCCAGGGCGTCCGCGAGCTGCTGTTCTACAAGCGCATCCCGCCTCGCGGCGCGGGCTGAGATCGCTCCCCTCAGGAAGCGGCCTGCTGGCATCGCGAGACCCGGTGCCGGAACATCTGGAGCGCGGCCTGAGCCGGCGCTAGTCTAGGCCACGCCATGGGACGCATCCGCGAATTGGCCGAGCAGTGCTGGTCGGGCGGCGTCGAGCCCTACCAGTTCTGGAAACCCACCGGTGCGGTCGAGGAGATCGCGCCGGGCGTGGTGTTCCTCCACGCGTTCGCCAACGTCACGGTGGTGCGCACCGGCCGCGGGCTCGTGCTGGTGGACACCGCCAGCTACGCGGCGCGTGCCCGCACCTTCGCGGCGGTGCGCGCGATCGACCCCGCCCCGCTCCACGCCGCCGTCTACACGCACGGCCACGCCGACCACGCGTTCGGGCTGCCGCCGTTCCTGGCCGAGGCGGCCGAGAAAGGCTGGCCGCGGCCGCGCATCGTGGGCCATCGCGGCGTGGCCGCCCGCTTCGACCGGTACCGCGCGACCGCGGCCTACAACGGGCTGATCAACGCCCGGCAGTTCTCCATCGCCGCGACGTGGCCGACCGAGTACGACTATCCCGACACCGCCTACGACCACACCCTGCGCCTCGACGCCGGGGACGTGGCGCTCGAGCTACAGCACGCACGCGGGGAGACCGACGATCACACCTGGGTCTGGTGGCCGGAGCGCCGCGTGCTCTGGACCGGCGATCTCTTCATCTGGGTGGCGCCCAACGCGGGCAATCCGCAGAAGGTGCAGCGCTACGCGGCCGAGTGGGGCGCCGCGCTGCGGGAGATGGCCTCGCGCGGAGCGGACCTCCTGATCCCCGGGCACGGGCTGCCGATCTTCGGCGCCGAGCGGGTGCGCCAGGCGCTCACCGACACCGCGGAGTGGCTCGAATCGCTGGTGGCCCAGACCCTGGCGCTGATGAACGCGGGGGCCACCCTCGAGCACGTGCTCCGCGAAGTGAAGCCGCCCGCCCATCTGGCCGCGCGGCGATATCTCCAGCCGGTCTACGACGAGCCGGAGTACGTCGTGCGCAATCTCTGGCGGCTCTACGGCGGCTGGTACGACGGCGTGCCGTCGCATCTCAAGCCCGCGCCCGAAGCGGAGATCGGCCGCGAGGTGACGACGCTGGCGGGCGGGATCGATGCGCTCGTACGACGGGCGCGCGCGCTCGCCGCGGACGGCCGGCTCGAGCTGGCGAGCCACCTCGCGGACTGGGCCGCGGCCGCCGCGCCCGATCATCGCGAGGCCCATGCCGTCCGCGCCGAGATCTACGAGCGACGCGCGCGCGAGGCCCGCGCGCTCATGACCCGCGGCATCTTCTCCGCCGCCGCGGGCGATGCCGCCGCCAGGGCCTCCGCGCTGCTCCCGTCTCCGGAGAGCGGGCCAGGCTGAGCGCGCGCTCGCCACGAGTCATGGCCCAGACCTACCGCCTCAGCCCGGGCCGGCGCGCCGCCAATCGCGTCGTCCGCCTGCTCATCCGGCTCGGCTTGATGCCCGGGCCCACGTATCTCCTGACCGTCCCGGGGCGCCGCACCGGACGTCCCCTCTCCACGCCCGTCACGCTGGTGGAGGACGCCGGCGGGCGCTGGCTGGTCGCGCCCTATGGCGACGTCGGCTGGGTCCGCAACGCCCGCGCCGCCGGCCAGGTCACCCTGAGCCGCGGCGGCCGTGCCGAGACCCTGGCGATCCGCGAGCTGTCCGCGGCCGAGGCCGCGCCCCTGCTGCAGCGCTACGTGACCCGCGTCCCCATCACCCGCCCCTTCTTCGACGCCAAGCCCGACTCCCCCGTCGCCGCCTTCGAAGCCGAAGCCCCCCGCCACCCCGTCTTCCAGCTGGGGTCAGGTCCTGCATTCCGACATTGACCCCGTTCAGACGACCTCGTCGGTGCGGGAGAGGACTTCGCCGAAGCGGGACAGAGCCGGCGCGGGGAGCGTCTTGTAGACCTCGGCGATGCGGAGATTGATCTCGCGATTGGCGAGGGCGAAGAGGCTACGGCCCTCGGCGTCGCCCTCCACCAGGAACGGGCCCAGGCGATCGACCTCGAGCACCCAGAGGGCCTGGGCGATGCCCAGCTCCCGGAGCCAGTGCACGTCGAGCACGCGGCTGATCCCGCGGCCGTACGCGGCGCCCATGCCGTAGCCCACGGTGGTGAGGTACACGGCGCCGTGGGGCACGAACCATTCGCGATAGGCCAGCTCGGTGAGCCCGGCCTTGCCCACGATGACGCGCGCGCCGGAGCGCTCGAACCACGGGCCCATGGACTTGCCGAACCGGAAGCTGGCGGTGGCGGTCACCGCCTCGACGACGTACCGGCCGTCCGGGCGCACCGCGGCGGCGGGCGAGCAGTGGAAGTTCACGTTGGTGAGCGCGCGCACCGCGTCCGGGAACGGCACGTCCTTCTCCACCACCTGGCGGTAGACGCCCTCGCGCGCGGTGTAGAGCGCGCCACTCAGATAGACCACGTCGCCCAGCTTGAGCGAACGGATGGCCGATTCCGACACCGGCGTGGTGAGGTGCACCTCGTCCATGCGCACGTCGTCGAGCCGCGCGATCGCGACGCCCATCACTCGATCCCGCTGCGCCGGTAGTAGTCGGTGAACCAGTGCGGATCGGCGCGAAACTCCACCCGCCCGCCGGGATGGATCCGGGCGGTGGCGCGGCGCGACGAGAGGCAGAACTGGTGGATCCCGATCGGCATGCCGCCCGTGTGGGTGTAGGCCATCTCGACGTGGGTGGCCACGACCATGGAGGTGCCGGCCATGCCCATCGCGCCGATACCGATGTAGTTGCCGAGCGCGGTGAGCTCGTCTTCCAGCGCGGCGGCCGCCGGGTCCGGATTGCGGCTGCCGACGGTGCGCAGGCACGCCGCCTCTTTCCCGAGGCGCACGCAGGTGTCCTTGGCGCCGCCGATGCCCACCCCCACGATGGCGGGCTGGCAGGCGAGCCCGCGCTTGCCCGACTCGATCAGCGTGTCCACGAAGAACCGCTTGATACCGGCCACCCCGTCGCCCGGGAACAGCATCCGGTAGTCACTGCCGAAGAGCCCGCCCTTGTGGACGGTGGTCACGTCGATCCAGTCCGCCCCCGGCTCCACCGCGTAGGTGACCTCGGGCGCGTGGATCCCCACGTTGTCGTTCCGGTCCTCGCGGGTGAGCGGATGCACCCGGTTCGGCCGCAGCGGAATGGCCTGGGTCGCCTCCGCGGTCGCCCGCCGCAGCGCCCGCTCGAGCGCCACGAGCCCGCCTTCGACCACCGCCTCGTTCCCCAGCTTCACGTAGTAGCGCGGCAACCCCGTATCCGCACACATCGGCCGCCGATCCGCCGAGGCAATCTCCCAATTCCCCAGCATCTGCTCCAACACGAACCGCGCCAGCCGATTCTGCTCTCGATCCCGCGCCAGCCGCACCCCATCACGGTAGTCCGCGGGAATGTCGATGGCCGCCCGCGCGGTCAACTCCCGCGCGGTGTCCTCGATCAACTTCGCCGAGATCTGAGCCATCGACATGTGCCGCTGATTATCTCGAGGCGGTAGGGGCGGGGGGGCGGGGGCAGCGCGGCGGGGTGCGCGCCCGTGTTCGATACCCCACTCACCGGGCACGCACCCCGCCGCGCCGCCCCCGCCCCCCCGCCCCTACCGCTTCCCCTGCTTCTCATCGCGCCGCAGCTTGTACTCGACGGAGTCGACGAGCGCTTGCCACGAGGCTTCGATGATATTGTCGGCGACGCCGACCGTTCCCCACGTGTCATTTCCGTCGCCCGAGGTGATCAAGACCCGGGTCTTCGCCGCGGTGGCCTTGGACTCGTCGAGGATGCGCACCTTGTAGTCGAGCAGGGCCATCTCGCGCAGGTTCGGGTAGAAGTCCTCGAGGGCCTTCCGCAGCGCGTGGTCGAGCGCGTGCACCGGCCCGTTGCCGGCCGCCGCGGTGTGCTCCTCGATGCCCTTCACCCGCAGCCGCACGGTGGCCTCGGCCACCGGCTCGCCGTCGCCCGCGTTCTCCTCGACGATCACACGATAGCCCTGCAGCTCGAAGTACGGTCGGTGGTTGCCGAGCGCGCGCTCCATCAGCAGCTCGAACGAGGCCTCCGCTCCCTCGAACAGGAACCCCTCGTCCTCGAGGCGCTTGAGCATCTCGAGGATGCGGCGGGCATCCGGCGTGTTCTTGTCGAGGTCGATGCCGTACTCCCTGGCCTTCCAGAGCACGTTGGACTGCCCGGCCAGCTCGGAGACCAGCACCCGGCGCTGATTGCCGACCGCGTCCGGGTCCACGTGCTCGTAGGTCTCCGGGTGCTTGAGCACCGCGGAGACGTGGATGCCGCCCTTGTGGGCGAAGGCCGAGTCGCCCACGTAGGGCTGGGACGCCCACGGCTTGCGGTTGGCCAGCTCGGAGACGAGGCGCGAGACGTCGCGCAGCTCGCGCAGGTTCGCGCGCGGAATGCAGCCGAGCCCCATCTTGAGCATGAGGTTCGGGATGATCGACACGAGGTTGGCGTTCCCGCACCGCTCGCCGTAGCCGTTGATCGTGCCCTGGACGTGCTCGATACCCTCGGCCACCGCGGCCAGCGAGGTGGCCACCGCGCACTCGGTGTCGTTGTGCACGTGGATGCCGAGCGGTGTCCCCGGCTTCACCGCGCGCTTCACCGTCTGGATGATCGCGGTGACTTCGTGCGGCAGGCACCCGCCGTTGGTATCGCAGAGCACGAGGCAATGGGCGCCCGCCGCCTCCGCGGCCAGCAGGGTCCGCATCGCGTAGTCCGGGTTGCGCTTGAAGCCGTCGAAGAAGTGCTCGGCGTCGTAGATGACCTCCTCGAAGTGCTTGAGGAGGTAGGCGACCGAATCCGCGATCATCGCCACGTTCTCCTCGAGCGTGGTCCCGAGCGCGGCGGTCACGTGGAAGTCCCACGCCTTGCCGAAGATGGTGACGACGGGCGGGCCCGCCTCCACCAGGGCCTGGAGGTTCGTATCCTCCTGCGGGCGCACGCCTGGACGCCGGGTGGCCCCGAACGCGCTGATCTTGGCGGACTTGAACACCGCGTCCTGCACGCGCTTGAAAAAACGCAGGTCCTTGGGATTCGAGCCCGGCCAGCCGCCCTCGATGTAGTGAACGCCGAGCGCGTCCAGGCGCTGGGCGATGCGGACCTTGTCCTCCATCGAGAAGGCCACACCCTCGCCCTGGGTGCCGTCGCGGAGGGTGGTGTCGTAGACCTTGATCTGGCGCGATCCTGGAGTCACGGCCATGGGGGCCACATCATCCCGCCGGCCAACGGCGGGTGTCAAGTTATGCTCGGGCGGTGATCCCGACCGTGATGGCGGTGGTGGTGCTGGCGGCGGCGTTCATCAAGGGCGCCGTCGGCTTCGGGTTCCCCTCTCTCGCCACTCCGCTGCTGAGCCTGGTCGTGGACGTGAAGACCGCGGTGGTACTCCTGATCCTCCCCAACATCGTCATGGACGGCATCCAGTTCGCCCGGCGCGGGACCCCGCGGGCCACGGCGCGCCGCTTCGGCACCCTGCTGCTCTCGGGCTCGGTGGGGGTCGTGCTCGGCACTCGCGTCCTGACGCTCATGTCGCCCCGCGCGGCCACGCTCACCCTCGGCGTCTTCGTCCTGATCTTCGTCGCGCTCAGCGCCACCGGGCTCTCCCCGAAGGTGCCCGCCGGGTGGGAGCCCTGGCTCTCGCCTGTCGCCGGCTTCGTGGCCGGGATGGTCGGCGGCGTGACCAATTCGCCCGCCACCCCGTTGGTCCTCTATTTCCACGCCATCGGTCTCGGCAAGCACGACTTCATCTCGTCGGTGGCCTTCACCTTCGTCTTCTACAAGCTGGTGCAGCTCGGCGCGGTCGCATGGTACGGCCTCCTCCCCTGGTCGCTCTTCGGCTGGTCGCTCGTCCTGACCGCGGTCGCGCTGGCGGGGTTCGGAGCCGGGTTGCGCGTGCAGGATCGGCTGGATCAGCGGAGCTTCAACCGCGCGGTGTTGGGCTTCCTCGGCGCGCTGGGTGCCTGGCTGCTGATCCGCACGCTCTGGTGATCGGCCGCCTCGGAGTTAGACCACGCCGCCGGCGCGCAGCTTCTCGACGCGCGCCTTCGGCATGCGCAGGAGTCCGATCAGGATCTCGTCCGTGTGCTGGCCGAGCAGCGGGGGCGGCAGGGTGGCCGCGCCCGGCGTGTCGTGCAACCGCACCGGCACGCCCATCACCGTGATCGGCCCCGCCTTCGGGTGCGGCAGCGAGACCATCATGCCGCGCGCCCGCAGGTGCGCGCTCTCGCACACCTCGGCCACGCTCTTGATGCGGCCCGCGGGCACCCCCGCCTTGTCGAGGCGCGCCAGCCACTCGTCGGCGGGCCGGGCGCCGAGGATCTCGTTGAGCAGCGGGACGAGGATCTTGCGGTTCGTCACCCGGTTGGCCTCGGTGTCGAAGCGCGCATCCTTGATCAGGTCCTCACGCTCGAGCGCGCGGCAGGTGCGCTCCCAGAGCGAGTTGTTGGCCACGCCGAGCGTGATGTAGACGTCCTGGGCCCTGAAGACCTCGTACGGCACGATGGACGGGTGCTCGTTCCCCCGCCGGGTCGGGCGGCCGCCCGCGTTCCAGTAGAGCCCGGCCTGGTACGTGAGCAACGATGCCATCACATCGAGCATGCCGATCTCGACCTTCTGCCCCTTGCCGGTCTTCTGCCGGTTCAGCAGCGCCAGCGTGATGCCCTGCGCGGCCGCCATTCCCGCGACGAGGTCGCCGATCGAGTTGCCTACCTTCACCGGCGGGCCGTCGGGAAATCCGGTGATGTCCATGACGCCCGACTCGCCCTGCACGATCAGGTCGTAGCCCGGCCGGTGCGCCTCCGGCCCGCTCTCGCCGAAACCCGAGATCGAGCAGTACACCAGCTTGGGATTGACCTTTCTGAGTGTCTCGTAGCCGAAGCCTAGCCGCTCCATGGTGCCGGGGCGGAAGTTCTCCAGCACCACGTCGGCGCGCGCGAGCAGCCGTCGCAGGATGTCCTGCCCCTCGGGGGCCTTCATGTTCAGGGTGAGGCTCTTCTTGTTCCGGTTGACCGACAGAAAGTACGTCGCTTCTCCGCCCACGAAGGGTGGCCAGCCGCGGGTGTCGTCACCCTTGCCGGGCTCCTCGATCTTGATGATCTCCGCGCCCATGTCGCCGAGCGACATCGCGCAGAATGGGCCGGCCAGCACCCGGGTGAGGTCGACGACGCGCACGCCCTGGAGCGGCGGACGGGCGGGCCGACGGGCGGCCGGCGGTCTCGAGTGGGCCTTCGGGATAGCCTTCCGGGAGCGGGCCCTATTGGTCGCCACGGGACCTCCTGTTCCAGACACCTTTCACGACGCTCTTGCCGATCGAGGCGATGCGCTCGCCACGCGCGCCGGCGCGACGCCAGAACAGGCGCGCCCGGTCGGCGACCCCCATGTGCGAGAAGTAGAACACGGAATCCACCGCCTCGACCGAGACATGCGAGCCGATCTTGACGCCCTCGGTGGCGGTGCCGTGGCAGAAGAGCCGGGCACCGCCCTGCAGCTCGATCAGGGCGAGGTGCAGCGGGGCGCGGAAGCCCTCGGGCGGCGAGTGCAGCGTGGTGAACGACACCACCTCACCGAGCGGCGCGACCCCGGCCGCTTCCATCCGCACCGGGTGGTCGGGACACAGGCTGGCCGGCGGCACCACCAGGCGCCGGCAGCGCGGGCAGCGCGAGGCCGGGAGGAGCTCGGCCATCAGCGGCGGGCTTCCAGCAACGTGACCCAGTTGTTCGTGGCGAGCCCGCCGATGGACTGGGCGAGCCCCACCCGCGCCTCCACCTGGCGGCCCTCCGCCCGCCCCCGCAGTTGCCAGCACAGCTCCACGATCTGGGAGATGCCGGTGGCGGCCAACGGGTGCCCGCGCGCCTTGAGTCCACCCGAGGGGTTCACCGGGAGCCGCCCTCCGATGGCCGTCTCGCCGTCGAGGGTGGCCCGGCCCGCCTTGCCCGGCGGCACGAGCCCGGTGTCCTCGAGCGAGATCAGCTCGAACGGGGTGAAGGCGTCGTGGACCTCGGCGACCTCGACCCGCTCCGCCCCGAACCCCGCCATGCGGTAGGCGACGTCCGCGGCGGCCTGGGTGGCCCGGAAGGTCGTGAGATCCGTCCGGTAGCGGATCGCGATGGTGTCGGCCCCCTGCCCGATGCCCGCGATGCGCACCGCGCGTCGGTCGGCGGTGAGCAGCAGCGCGGCGCCGCCGTCCGAGATCGGGCAACAGTGGAAGAGCCGGAGCGGATCGGCGACGAGCCGGCTCGCCATCACCGCGTCCAGCGTGACCTCTTCCTGGAAGTGCGCGAAGGGGTTGCGGGCCCCGTTCGCGTGGTTCTTGACCGCGACCTGCGAGAACTCCTTGAGGGTGAGGCCCCGCCGATGCATGGCCGCCCGCGTGATCAGCCCCGCGAGAGCGGGCATCGTGGCGCCGTAGCTCTTCTCGTGCGGGTCGATGGAGCGGCCGATGATATCGGAGACGCGCGGAGTCGGCACGTGGGTCATCTTCTCGCCGCCCACCACCAGGACCGCGCGGTGCAGGCCCGCGGCGATGGCCGCGAAGGCGGCGTACACCGCGGCCACGCCCGAGGACGTGGCGGTCTCCACCCGCACCGCGGGCACGTGCGAGAGGCCGAGGCGGGTGGCGATGAGCGAGCCGTAGTTCCCGGCGCCGGTGAACTCCTCCGGATTCATGGCCGCGACCATGAGCGCGTCGGGCTGGTCGATCCCCGCGTCCTCCATGGCCAGCAGCGCCGCCTCGGCCATGAGGTCCGGGAGGTTCTCGTCGCGCCGCCCGAAGCGGGTCATGCCGGCGCCCGCGATCCACACGTCGTTCACGGATCCATTTCAAACCGGGGCCCGACCGGGTGTCAACGAGTTTGCGTCATCCCCCGCGCCACGGCGGGGCGGGATCGCGGGCGGCGGCACGCGGATCTCGAACTCGCGGATGAGGCGCAGCAGGTACGTGCGCTGCAGCCCCAGCGCCCGCGCCGCGCGCGTGCGGTTGCCGCCGGCCTGGGTGAGCGTGGCCTCGATCAGCCGCCGCTTGAAGTCGGAGACCGCTCCGTGGAAGCCGGGCAGCGGCCGCGCGGGGGCGTTGGGGGTCGCCGCGACTTCGGACAGCCCCTTCGGCGTCCGCGGCAGGGACGCCCGGGGAGCGGGCTCGGGAGCGGTCATGAGCGCTGTCATGCGCGACGAGACTGGCAAGGCCTGTGCCACGCGACCACCCGCGAAATCCGCGGCGTTTGCGCGGGTGGCGCGCTCGCGTGCACCGGGCCGTGGGCAGCGACGGCGCGCGGCTGCCGTCGCGTGTAGGCACGTCGCGGGGGAGACAAAAAGAAAGGGACCCGCGAACGCGGGTCCCCGTTGCCGCGCGAGCGGACCGCGGCCGGCTACGCCTTGGTGGCCGGCTTGACGCCCGGGTTGTCCTTGAAGAACTGCTTGTTCAGCTCGATGAAGTTCTTCCAGTTGGCCGGGGTCTCGTCCTCCGCGAAAATCGCCTTCACCGGGCAGACCGGCTCGCACGCCCCGCAGTCGATGCACTCATCCGGGTGGATGTAGAGCATGGTCTCGCCCTCGTAGATGCAGTCCACGGGGCAGACTTCGACACAGGCCTTGTCCTTCACGTTGATGCAGGGCTCAGCGATGATATACGCCATTCAAACCTCCTGGTGACCCGGGTAAGTGCTTGGAAACCCCCACATTTTTACCAACTTGGGCCGGGACTGTCAAGGCTTCGTGGATCGGGGCCGCGCCGCCTACAGCGTGCGCAACTTGGGATCCAGCGCGTCGCGGAGTGAGTCGCCGAAGAGATTGAACGCGAAGACGGCCAGGCTGATCGCGAGCCCGGGAAACAGCGCCATCCAGGGCGCCGCCTCCGCGAAGTCCACCGCGGCGCCGCGCAGCATCAGGCCCCAGGCGGGGGTGGGCTCCTGGACGCCCAGGCCCAGGAACGACAGCGACGCCTCCGCCAGGATCGCCTGGCTGAGAAACGCGGTGAGCATGATCAGGTACGGCGCGGCCACGTTGGGCAGCATGTGCCGCATGATGATGCGCAGATGCCCGAAGCCCGCGGCCCGGGCCGCGTCGACGTACGGCATCTCGCGGATCGTCAGCGCCGAGGAGCGGATGACCAGCGCGGCCCGCGGGATCATCGGGACCGTGATGGCCAAGATCAGGTTCGGGATGCTGTTGCCGAGGATGGCCACCAGCGCCAGCGCGAGGATGATCAGAGGGAACGAGAGAAAGATGTCCATGAGGCGCTGGAGGTAGAGATCCACGAGCCCCCCGAAGTAGGCGCTGCCCACGCCCAAGACCGCCCCGAGCGTGGCTCCGACGAGCGCCGAGCCGAAGCCCACCAGCAGCGCGGTGCGCGAGCCGTAGATCAGCCGCGAGAGCACGTCGCGGCCGAACGCGTCGGTGCCGAGCCAGTGCGCGGCGTTCGGCTTGGCCAGCATCGCGCCGAAGTCCACCGCGACGGGATCGTACGGGGCGAGCGGCCCCGAGAACATCGCCACCAGGATCATGACCATGACCACCACCGCGCCCACCGCCCCCAGGGTGCGGTGGCGCGCGAAATCACGTACCGCGGCCCACCAGCGGGCGCTCGGGGTCGGCTCGGACGCGGCTCCCGCCGCGTGGTCGATCGGCGTGGTAATTGCCATGGCGCTATCTGTACCGGATTCTCGGGTCGAGCCAGGCGTACATGACGTCCATCGCGAAGTTCACGAAGATGAAGATGCCGGCCACCAGCATGACCAGCGCCTGGATCAGCGTGTAGTCCCGGTGGGCCACCGCCTGCACGAACAAGAGCCCGATCCCGTTCAGATTGAAGACCTGCTCGGTCACCACCAGCCCGCCGATCAGGAACGCGAACTCCAGCGCGATCACGGTCAGCACCGGCAGCATCGCGTTCTTCAGGGCGTGGCGAGTCAGGATCAGCCGATGTACCAGGCCCTTGGCGCGAGCGGTGCGCACGTAGTCCTCTCGCAGCACCTCGAGCATGGCCGAGCGGGTCATGCGGGTGGCCACCGCCGAGTAGCGATAGCCCACCGCCAGCGCGGGCCATATGAGCTGCTGGAGGTTCTGCCAGGGGCTCACCCAGAACGGGGTGTAGACCATGGGAGGTAGCCACTTGAAGACGATGAGGAAGGTCAGGATGAACAGGATACCGAGCCAGAAGGATGGGCACGCCAGCCCCGCGATCGAGAAGACGCGCACCGTGTAGTCCACCCAGCTGTCCTGCTTCAACGCGGCGAGCAAGCCCAGGGGCACCGCGAGGAGTACCGCCACGATCGTGGCCATGATCGCCACCTGCAGCGACAGGGCGAACCGCAGCTTGATCTCCTCCCAGATCGGCGAGCCCGTCCACATCGAAGTGCCGAAATCGAGGCGGGCGATCCCGACCATCCACACGCCGAACTGCTTCCATACCGGCTGGTCGAGGCCGAAGCGCGCGCGTTCCTGCTTCAACACGTCGTCGGACACCGCTCCGCGATCGCCGGCCAGGCGCAACTCCACCACGTCGCCCGGGATCACCCGGATGAGGAAAAAGGTGAGGATCGCCACCCCAATCAGGGTGGGAACCATCAAGAAGAAGCGCTTCAGCAGGTACTTCCACATACCGTCAGCCCGCCGCTCGGAGCTACTCCGAGAGCCAGACCGTGTCCAGCTGGTTGTTCAGGTAGTGGCTGGGGGTGATGGTCCAGCCCTTGACCTTGGCGCTGTGCACGACGATCCGGTGCCACTGTAGCGTGTAGATCACGTGCGCTTCCTCGTCGAGGAGCCGCTTCTCGAACGCGCGGAGATACTTCCGCCGCTCCTCGAGATCGAGCGCCCGCGACTGCTTCTGGAACAGCTCGTCGATGACCTTGTCCTTGTGCTTGCCGTAGTTCGCGTCGGAGTTGCTCACGAAGCGCGGCAGGTCCAGGTCCGGCTCCACGATGAACCCACACTGGAAGTCCATGGCCACCTCGAAGTCGCCCCGCTTGAGCATCGGATGGTACGCCGATGCCTCGATCACCTCCTGCTTCACGTTGAGCCCGATCTGGCGCCACTGATCGATGAGCCAGATGCCGAGGGGCTCGTAGGGATGCGGGATCCCGCGGTTCTTGAACGTGAACGAGAACCCGTCCGGCACACCCGCCTCGCGGAGCAGTCGCCTGGCCTCGGCGCGGTTGGCGTTGATGTCGTGTCCGTAGCCCGCGAGCTTCTCGAGCTCGGCGGGTGGCGTCGCCCACGGGGTGCCCGGAACCTGGATCCCGCCCACGTCTTTCACCAGCGTGATCTTGGAAAGATTCTTCGAGCCCTCGTACCGGTCCAGCGCGAGGGAAAGCGCCCGACGCACTCGCTTGTCGTCGAACGGCTTCTTCTCGTGGTGCATGGAGACGAAGTTCAGGCAGTCCCAGGGGCTCTCCTGCACGGTGACCTTGTCGCCCAGCGCCTGGACGAGTTGATCCCGCTCCGGCGGGCTGAAGCTGCGGAACTGGATGTGGGCGCGCCCCGCCCGAACCGCCGCCACCTGCTGCGCCGACGACGAGACAAAGAGCGCACGGTACCCGTCGAGATACGGCTTACCCTTGTCCCAGTAGTTGGGATTCTTCTTTCCCACCCACTCCGAGCCCTTGATGTGCTCGACGAACAGGAAGGGCCCGGTGCCCATGACGTGCGTCTCGTACCAATGCATGTCCTTGGCCAGGATGTCGGCCTTGTAGATCCAGTTCCAGGGCGAGGCGAGGTTCAAGAGGAGCGACGGCTCCGGCCACTTGAGGCGGAACCGGATCGTGTAGGGATCCGGGGCTTCCACCACTTCGACCGCGTTATAGGAATCCTTGCGCAGCGACTTGATCCCCGCGGGCGGGAAGATGATCTTGTCGTAAGACGCCTTGACGTCCTTCGAGGTCATCTCGCCGCCATCGTGGAACTTCACACCCTTGCGCAGCTTGAACGTGTAGACCAGCCCGTCCTTCGAGATGGTCCAGGATTCGGCCAGATCACCGACCGGTTTGGTCCCGGTCTTGTCGAAGGGATCCACCCGCATCAAGGTGTTGTAGTGAGGCGCCGTCGGGTGGATGAGCCCGAACGTCTCCTCCTGGTGGGCGTCGTAGGAGGGCGGCTCCGACGGCACCACGAAGGTCAACACGCCGCCGTATCGCGGCTTGTCCTGGGCGACGCCGGAGACCGTCCAGGCAAACGTCAGCGCGAGGGCGACGAGCGTGCAGACAGACCACTTACTGCGATGGCGCATGGGCCACCTCCCCGATGAGATGGGCAACCGAATGGCTCGACGAATCAATCGGCAAGGGCGGGTCTGGGTTCCGTCCGAGTTTCGCTACTTTAGCGGCCCTCGGCCAGGGCTGTCAAGAAGCGGTGCGCTAGAGCCGGATGCAGGCGGCGTGATGACCGGGCTTGATCTCGCGCAGCTCCGGGACGACCCGCCGGCAGTCGTCCACCGCGATCGGGCAGCGCGGATGGAAGACGCACCCGGCGGGCGGATTGAGCGGGCTCGGCACCTCCCCACCCAGCACGGTGTGCTCCCGCCGCGCCTCCACCACCGGGTCGGGGATGGGCACCGCCGAGAG
>DATMMH010000332.1:0-4221 GCA_035569855.1 Candidatus Dormiibacterota bacterium | reverse complement strand
CGCGAGCGCCGAGGAGGATTCGACGCTCGCGTGGTTAGTGACTGTCGAACGTCTACTGCTATCCCGTATGGCCATGCGCCTGCATGCAGCGCGCGTAGGCGGCCTGAGCCTCCTGGTTGTTCTTGTGAACGTCGTTCAGGCCATACAACGTCCCACCCACGACCCCAAGAAGCCCCCCAATCGCCGCTCCCGTTCCGGCGCCTCTGCCACCTCCAGCGATGGCGCCCCCTGCCGCCCCGACGGCTGCGCCCCCGACGCCTCCGATGGCGGTGTCCTTCACCACTCCGATGGTCTTGTCCCGCTGACTGGGCGGCGTCGCCGCGTACTGGTTACATTTCTCGATGGCCGGTTGAGGCGGGACGGTGGAGGTCGGATGTGGGGTCATGGCTGGTGCCGCCGGTGGCTTCGCGGGGGCCGGCGTGCTGACGACTTGCTGGGCCGGGGTAGTCCCCGTTCGGTTCGCCACCACGATCCCGGTGACCACCGCCGTGACGATCATCAGCGCCATAGCGATCGCGGTCAGCTTCCATGGGTTGTTCCAGCTGTTGTCCATCTCGACTCTCCTCGCGTTATCGGCCCAGCGGAAGTTGGCCGAGGAGCATTGTGGCGAGGACCCCCGCGGATACTGCAACCACGTATGCGAGCCAATCGTTCATGGCTCTCCTCCTTCGCTACTCGACCGGTGCCATGCTGTCCGCCCCACCGAGCACAGCTCGCGAAGCGGCAAGTCCCGTGCCGATTTTCGGAAGCACGTGATTCGCAGGCGCGGACGGGAGGTTCGTTCCCCGGACAGTCGGTAAAGTCTTCCGAGGCTACCCGTGCGGAGGGAGCGACAAGTGCCATTCGTGGGCCGTTCTGCGTAATTTCCATCGCCTCCACGCGGGAGACATCGCGGGGTCAGGGGCTCGAACCACCCTTCCGGGCGTATCGGTGAGCCGTCCCGCGACGCGGCCTCCGCGCGAGCAGGGAACTTCGTACCCGGTAGTTCCTTCCAGCATGCGATGCGAGATGGCCCGAACCAAGCGGCCGGACATCGTGGTCATCGCGAGGTGGCTCGCCGGCTCCGCGCGGGGCCGGAACCGGATGTGCGCCTGATCGCATTGAGCGGGTACGGGCAGCCGGAGGACGGTCGCAGCGGTTCGGAAGCGACGTGAGGAGGCCAACATGCCTCACGCGCCCGATCGTGGCGATCTGCGAGAATGGACCAGAGGATCCAGCGACGGTCGGGGCCGTCCGGCCGGATTCGGCCCGCTACCGGGCCCGCCCGGCCACCAGCACGCGGGCCAGAGCCACGCTGAGCGCCTCGATCTTGAACGGCTTGAGCAGCACCGGCCGCCCGGTTTGCTCGAGCAACGCCTGCGTGTCGGGGTCGGCGGTGTCCCCGGTGACGAAGATCACCCGCGCCGCCACCGCCGGGCTGTCACGCGCGAGTCGATCGTAGAGCTCCTGGCCGGAAGCGCCGGGCATCCTGAGATCCAGGGTGATCGCGTCGAAGCTCGTCACGCCGGTGCAGAGCGCGCGCCACGCCGCGTCCGCGTTCGCGACCGTGGTCACCTCCATGCCGAGATCTTCCAGGAAGCCGCGCAGCGTCCGGGCCACGAACTCCTCGTCGTCCACCACCAGGACGCGCCCGCCGCCCAGGGTGGGCCGGGCCGCCGCGGCAGCCGGGGCCGCCGTCGCCACCCCCTCGTGGGCCGCCAGCTCCACCACGAACGTGCTGCCGCGGTCGACCGCGGTCTCGACCACCAACCGGCCGCCGTGCCCCTGGACGATGGCGTTGCAGATCGCCAGGCCCAGGCCCGTCCCCTTGCCGATGGGCTTGGTCGTGAAGAAGGGCTCGAAGATGCGCGGCAGGACCTCGGGGGGGACGCCGGGGCCGGTGTCCGCCACGCTCACGCAGGCGCGATCGCCTTCGGCGTACGCCCGCACCGCGATGCGGCGCTCCGGGCGGCCCGCGAGGGCCTGCTCGGCATTGAGGACGAGGTTCAGCACCACCTGCTGGAGCTGGCCGTTGTCGGCCTGCACCATGACGGAGGCGGGAGGGAGCTCGCCCGTCAGCTCGATGCCGCTCACCCGGAGCGCCTCCTGACGCAGCGCGATGACCCACTCCGCCACCGCGCGCAGATCCACCGCGGTGACCTCGCGGGGACGCGCCCGCACGAAGGTCTGTAGCTCGCGCACGATGCGCGAGGCCCGCATCGCGCTCTCCTGGATCATGTGGGCGCGCTGCTTGAGGTCCGCGCCGGGCAGGCGGAGGCGCAGCATCTCCGCCTGCCCGACGATGACCGCGAGCGGGTTGTTGATCTCGTGGGCCACGCCGCTCGCAAGCTGGCCCACCGCGGCCAGCTTGCCCGCGCGGAGCACCTGCTCCTGAGCGGTCTCGAGCTGGTGCAGCCGGGTGGCCAGCTCCGCGTAGAGCCGCGCGTTCTCGAGGGCGAGCGCGGCGTGATCGGCGAAGGCCTGGATCAGGTGCACCTCGTCCGGGGCGAAGGCACGGCCGAGCACGTCGCCCACCCCGAGCGCGCCCCACACCGTGCCGCGCACGACGAGCGGCACGGCGCACTCGGAGCGGTACTCGGCCTCCTCGATGCGCGCCCGCAGCGCGGGATCGAGCCGGATGGCCGGATCCGCCAGCACGTCCGGGGTGGTCACCGCCCGTCGCGTGGCGACCGCGAGACCCGGGGCGCTCGTGCCCGCGGCCACGACCAGTCCGGGCGGGAAGGCCCGCGCCATCGGGCCGCTCGCCGCGACCCCGACCAGGTCGCCGGAGACGGCGTCGAGCCGGAAGAGCACGGCGCTCTTCGCCCCGATCAGCCCGGTGACGCTCTCGGTGGTGCGCTCGGCCACCGCGACCGGGTCGAGCGTGCCGGACAGCTCTCGCCCGAGCGCGCCCAGCGCGGCCATACGCTCGGCGTGGTGGAGCGCCGCCTCGGTCCTCCGTCGCTCCGCGATGTTGCGCTCGACTCGCCCGACCAGGGCCACCAGACGCAATCGGCCGTAGTGGCAGGCGGTGGCGGCGAGCGCGAGCAGGATGACCGACGAGATCATCGCGCCCACGCTGACGCCGGCCAGATACTGCAGCAGCGTGCCGAAGACGGCGCCGACTCCGGCGGTGACCCAGACGCACCAGCTCTCCAGAGAGAGCGCGGAGAGGATGGCGAGGGCGACGTAGACCGCGATCGTGAACCCGGCCACGCCGCTCGTGCTGGGCGTGGTGGGGAACGTCGCCCACTGGAGGAAGAACACCATCGGCACGTCGAAGAGCGCCACCGTGAGGCTCGAGAGCCGCGCGATGCGCTCGACCCGACGGCTCGCCCAGTACACCACCACACCCGCCGCCCAGTAGATCGCGAAGAGCGGCAGGTTGCCGGTCCAGGCGGGCATACGCAGCACCTGACCGAGCAAGAAGAACAGCGCGAAGAAGAGCGAGACCGTGCAGACGCGGAACAGGTTGATGCGCTTGGCGTTCTGGATGCGCTCCCGCCGGAGCTCGTGGGACAGGGCCTCGAACGCATGGCTCCGCGGCGTCATCGTCGGCTCTCCACAACATCGTAACTCAGAAGGATTTGTCGACCGCGCTCCCCTGTCGGAGTTTTTGGGCATTGTCGGCGCCCCGGCGGGCCCCGTAGCATGCGGGCGTGATCAGGATCAAGACCGGGCAGATCGCCTTCTTCGACCGGCCCACCGCCTGGGGGCTGATCATGGGCGACGACCAGGAGCTCTACGTCGTCCGCGGGCGCGACGGCAGCGGGCTCTGGCCGCGGGTGGGTGAGCGCGTGTCCTTCGAGCCACAGACCACGCCGGACGGCAAGCGGGCGGCGGAGGCGCGGCTGGTGAAGCGGGCCCTCGCGCCGGTGGGGCGCGAGACAGAGTCAGCGGGGGTCAGGCCCCTCCGATGATCTCGGGGACCACCGCGAAGCCTCGGACGCGGATGGCCTCGTCCACCTGGATCTGCCGGCGGCGGTCGGACTCCCCCTGCCGGCGCTCGGTCGCGGTCGACTGGGCGCGCTCGCGACGCTCGGCGTGGCGCCGGTCGAGGATCACGGTGACCGGCTCGCCCGCGTATTCGCGCTTGAGGTAGTCGAAGAGCTGGATGTTGTGGCGGGCCACCACGAAGAGATGGCCCAGGTGCAGCAGCTCCTCGGCCGCTCGCGACAGCCAGAACCGCATGTCCATCTCGCGTAGCAGGCCGAGCGCGGTCGCCAGATGATCCTCGGCACG
>DATMMH010000331.1:0-4408 GCA_035569855.1 Candidatus Dormiibacterota bacterium | reverse complement strand
GCGCGAGCCTCGCCGGCTACGCGTTCGCACAGGCGCTGGCCGCCACGCGTCTCGAGATCCTGGCCCAGGACAAGGACGCCACCGTTCGCGGCGGCGCGGCGCTGGTCGGCTACGAAACCCATCGACGGAGGACGGCGATGTCATGAAGGCCATCACGCTCCACGGAACGGGAGACGTCCGGGTGGAGTCGGTTCCGGATCCGCGGATCGTGGATCCCACCGACGCGGTGTTGCGCATCACCACCAGCGCGGTCTGCGGGTCGGACCTGCATCAGTATCACGGGCGCGTGCCCGGGCTCGATCCCGGCATCGTCATGGGTCACGAGTTCATGGGGATGGTGGAGGAGGTCGGCGCCGCGGTGCGCCAGATCAAGAAGGGCGACCGCGTGCTCGCGCCGTTCGCGATCTCCTGCGGCTTCTGCGAGTGGTGCCGGATGCGCCTGCCCACCCAGTGCGCCACCACCGGGCGCGCGGTCTTCGGCGGCCGCTTCGGCAAGCAATACCCCGGCGGCCAGGCCGAGGCGATCCGGGTGCCGTTCGCGGATCACATGTGCGAGAAGGTGCCGCCGGAGATGACCGACGAGCGGGTGTTCTTCCTCGGCGACATCCTCTCCACCGGCTACGTCTGCGCGGAGAACGCCTCGATCCGGCCGGGGGACACGGTGGCGGTGTTCGGGGCGGGGCCGGTGGGCCTGCTCGCGCTGCAGTCCGCCCTTCTCTTCGGACCGAGCCGCGTGTTCGTGGTGGACCGCGTGGATTACCGGCTCAAGCTGGCGGAGGAGCTGGGCGGGGTGCCGATCAACCTCGACCGGGGCGATCCCGCCGAGCAACTGCGCGCCCAGACGCGCGGGCGTGGGCCCGACGCGGTGCTCGAGTGTGTCGGCCACGAGACGCCGTTCACCCAGGCCATCCAGTCGGTGCGCGCGGGCGGCACCGTCTCATCGGTGGGCGTGTACGTGGAGTCGTCCATGGGGTTCCCGGCGCGCGACGCATTCCTCAAGGACCTCACACTCCGGATGGGCATCTGCAACGCGCGCAACTTCATCGTGCCACTGATGTCGCTGATCCAGGCGGGACGCCTCCAGCCCACGCGGATCATCACGCACACGGTGCCGCTCGCTGATACGCCGAAGGGCTACGCGATCTTCGACCGCAAGGAGGACCGCGCGATCAAGGTGATGCTCAAGCCCTGAGGCTGGCACACCGCTTGCTCCTTTAGATCCGTAGCCCCGTTCGGGGCCGTCTGGGGCGGTCCGGGGCCCCGATTCGGACACAGCTGACACCAGCGGTGACGGAGGAGCGTACATGGAGCCCATCCATTCCAGCACGGCCGAGGGGGCCTCGAGCCCGTTTCGGCGGCCGCCGCCTTCGACGTCTTCGTTCCCGCGGCCTCGCGTCGCCACGTTCGGCCCCGTGCCCGCCGCGTCACTCACCAGCTCCGCGCCGGCGACGGCCGCGCCGAGCCCGAAGGCGGTCACCGCCAGCGTCCTCGACCGCACGGCTCTGGCGCGCCGTCGCAACGCCGGCGCCTCGTGGTTCTACTGGGTGGCCGCGCTGTCGCTGGTCAACTCACTGGTGGTCCTGACCGGGCAGCACTGGCGGTTCATCGTTGGGCTCGGGCTCACGCAGGTCGCGGACGCGATGGTGGCCCGTACCGGGCACGGCCTCGCGGTGGTCGCGGGGGTGGACGCGGTCCTGATCGGCGGCTTCGCCATCCTCGGCCGCTTCGCGCAGCGGGGGCAGCTCTGGGCCTTCGTGGCGGGCGCGGCCTTCTACGCGCTCGACGGGCTCATCTTTGTGGCGGCGCGAGACTGGGTCGGCGTGGCCTTTCACGCCTTCGTGGTGGTGATGGCGGCGCGTGGATTCCAGGCCGCGCGCCGGCTGGCCTAGCCGCCCGCGCGTCGCTACTGCAATCGCGCGGGTACCTTGCGTGGGGCGGGCGCCTTCACCAGCGGATCGAGGATCCGCGCGAGCCGCGCCTCGTCGGCGCGGCCCGCGATGCGCGCGACCACCTCGCCCCGCTTGTCGATCACCACGGTGTAGGGCGTGCCGCGGAAGCCGAATCGGTTGGCGATCTTCAGACGTGGATCGAGGCCGGCCGGATAGCTCACCTTGTTGGCCTTGAGGAATTGACGCGCGTCGGCCTCGGTGTCCTGGACCTGCACGCTGACCAGCTGGACCCCGCGGGCGCGATACTTTTGATAGACGCGCTCGATCCCGGCCGCCTCCTCGTTGCACACCTTGCACCACGACGCCTGGAAGCGCACGACGAGGACGTCCTTGCCGATGTGGGCTCGCGAGTCGAAGTGGCCGGAGCCGTCGAGCAGGGTGACCGTGAATGCGGGCGCGGCGGGCGCGGCGGCGGCGGGCGCCGCGACGAGAAGACATCCGAGCGCTACCAGGAGCGTTCGCACGGTCCCAGTATAGTCCGCTGGGCGCTCAGACCGGCCCGAAGCGCGGCTTGGGCGCGGGCGGTGCGCCCGGGCGGCGGAAGGCGGCACGCGCGTCCAGCATCTGCCGAACCGAGCGGACCAGATCACCGGTGCGGAATGGCTTCGGCAGCAGGGGCCGGCCCGAGGCCTTCGCCGCGGCGGTGACGAAGCCGGACATGAGCAGGACCTTCGTCGTCGGGCTCGCCGCCTCCACCCGCTGAGCCAGCTCGAGCCCGTTCATGATCGGCATCACCACGTCGGTGAGCAGCAGATGGACGGTCTGCGACTCCACGATCCGGCGCGCCTCGAAGGGATCACCGGTGTCCAGCACGTGGTAGCCGTTCACGGTGAGGACCTCGCGAACGAGCGCGCGCACGTCCGGCTCGTCGTCCACCACGAGGATCGTCTCGCCCTTCGGCGTCGCGCTCGTATCCGCCACGGTCGTGTCCTCCAGCAGAGAGCCAGCCAGCAGACCCGGTGCCAAGGCCGAATTGTAACCCACTGGTTTTCCGAGTCGCACATACGGCGGTTTTCCCTTTGATCGTGTGAAGTTATGTTGCGCGGTGCGCTCGATCGAGTCATAATTCCCGCCGTGAACGACCTCGAGCACGCGCTGCGTCGCCGCGTCGAAGGCGACGTGCGGTTCGATCGCTACTCCCGCCTGCTCTACTCCACCGACGCGTCCATGTACCAGATGGAGCCGATCGGGGTCGTGATCCCCCGGCACGCCGACGACGTCCAGGCGGTGATCGAGGTCGCCAACGCGCAGGGCGTGCCGCTCCTGCCGCGGGGTGGCGGCACCTCGCTCACCGGGCAGACCGTCAACCGCGCGGTGGTGCTCGACTTCTCGCGCCACATGGCGGGCGTGCTCGAGGTCAATCGCGAGGAGCGGTGGGCGCGGGTGCAGCCTGGCCTGGTCCAGGACGAGCTGAACCACCACGTGCGGCCGCTGGGGCTACTCTTCGGGCCCGACACCTCCACCTCGAACCGCGCCACGATCGGCGGCATGCTCGGCAACAACTCGGGCGGCTCGCACTCGATCGCCTACGGCCTCACCGTCGAGCACGTCATCGAGCTGACCACGATCCTGGCCGACGGCACCCGCGCGGTGTTCGGTGAAGTGACCCCGGCCGAGTTTGCGGCCAAGACACGGCTCCCGGGCCTGGAGGGCCAGATCTACCGGGAGATCGAGCGAATCCGCACCCAGTTCGCGACGGAGATCCGGTCGAAGTACCCGCGGCACTGGCGACGGGTCTGCGGCTACAACCTCGACGAGCTGGTGAAGGACCGGCCGCTCAACATGGCGCGGGTCATCGTGGGCTCCGAGGGCACCTTCCTCACAGTGGTCGAGGCGAAGATGCGCCTGGTGAAGAAACCCCGGGCCACCGCGCTCGACGTGATCCACTATCACGACATGCAGGAGGCACTCGAGTCCTCCCAGGCCATCCTCGAGACCGGGCCCTACGCGGTCGAGCTGACCGACAAGATGATCCTCGACCTCGCCCGCGCCAACATCGAGCAGTCGCAGCGGATGGGCTTCGTGCAGGGCGACCCCGCCGCCATCCTGATCGTGGAGTACGCGGGGGACACCGAGCAGGAGGTAAAGTCCAAGGTGGCCGACCTCGAGGCGCGCCGCAGTCGCGGGCGCTTCGGCTACGCCTCCCACATCGCGGCCGACGGGGCGGAGCAGCAGTCGATCTGGAAGCTCCGGAAGGCGGGGCTCGGGCTCCTGCTGGGCACGCGCGGGGAGTCCAAGCCCATCGCGTTCATCGAGGACACCGCGGTCGACCCGAAGCACCTCCCCGAGTTCGTGCCGCAGTTCACCGCGATCATGGCCAAGCACGGCGCGGACGCGGCCTACTACGGCCACTGCTCGGTGGGCTGCCTCCACATCCGCCCGCTGATCAACCTCAAGACCGCGCGCGGCCTCGAGCAGGTGCGGGTGATGGCGGAGGAGATCTTCGACCTGGTGCTGTC
>DATMMH010000330.1:0-5771 GCA_035569855.1 Candidatus Dormiibacterota bacterium | reverse complement strand
CGGCTCCGGATGGCCGTGCTCTCGACGCAGCTCCGCCCACGAGGTATCGCCGGTGCCGTTGCAGTACTCCACCCACGCCTGCGCTTCGTCCATGGTGCCCGAGCCCATGTTGACGCAGATGATGGGCTCGGTCCCGATCTCCCGGCAGTACTCGATGAACTCGTTGGTGCCGAACCGGTTCGGCTCCTCCGCGTACCACGCGAGCTCGCTCCGGCGGGGCCGGCGGTCCTTGGGCCCGACCCCGTCGAGCCAGTGATACCCGGACACGAAGTTGCCGCCGGGCCAGCGCAGCACCGGAAAGCGCAGTGGCCGCGCCGCCTCGAGGACGTCGCGCCGGAAGCCGCGCGCGTCGGAGAGCGGCGAGCCTTCGTCGTAGACGCCGCCGTAGATGCAGCGGCCCAGGTGCTCGATGAACTGCCCGAAGATCCGTCGATCGATGGGGCCGATGCGTCGCCGCAGGTCGATGCCGATGCGAGTGGTCATGGCGGACGAGTCTAGGAGTGGGTCCTCCACCTGTCAATTGACACTGCGCCGCGCCGGGACGTACAGTCTCGCGCGGAGGAGTCACTCATGAGCGGAGACCAGAACGGAGTCGACCACGGGAACACCAAAGGGCAAGCGAAATCGAGGCGGGTGACCCGCCGGGCGTTCGTGGCCGGCGTCGCGACGGCGGGCGTCACCGGCGGTGTGGCCGCGTGGGCCCGCCGGGCCGGCGCGCAGCCGAAGGCCACCATCACCTACTGGAACGGGCTCACCGGCGCCGACGGCAAGGTGATGGACGAGCTGATCGACCAGTTCACCCGCGAGACGGGGATCCGCATCGAGCAGCAGCGTCTGCCGTGGGCCGATCTCTACCCGAAGCTGCAGATCGCGGTGCCCGCCGGCGAGGGGCCCGATCTGGCCCTGATCCACACCGTCGAGGTTCCGCACTTCGCGAGCGACGGGGTGCTGGAGGCGATCGACGACGCCACCGCGGGGGCCAAGGGCTTTCGCGGTGAGGACTACCTGCCCGCGATGTGGCAGGGCGGGACCTATCAGGGCAAGCGCTACTCGCTGCCGCTCGACGTGCCCCAGCACATCCTCTACATCAACGTGAAGGTCATGAAAGAGGCCGGGCTCGTGGCCGCCGATGGGCGGCCTCGCCTGCCGGGCGGCCGCGACGAGCTGGTGACCATGGCCAAGCGCATCGCCAAGGGCGACACCTTCGGCTTCGCGATCGGCACCGTCGCGCCCGGCCGCTACACGTGGGGCTTCCACAACCTCCTGTGGCAGAACGGGGCCAACGTCTACGCGCCCGATCTCAAGCGGGCGGGCGTGGCCGACCCGGCCGCGATCGAGGTGGCCGAGTTCTGGGGCGCGCTGGAGGGCCAGCACAAGATCGCGCCGCCCGCCAACGCCAACTGCCGCGACGCTTTCATCGCGGGCAAGCTCGGCATGTGGATCGCGGGCTCGTGGAACTTCACCGGGCTCCGCGAGGCCAAGGTGGACTTCACCGCGGTGCCGGTGCCCCGACTCTTCAAGCAGCCGGTGGTCTGGGCGATGCCGCACCAGTACACCTTCCCCAAGCCCAAGGCGGCCGACCGGGCCAAGCGCGACGCGGCGTGGGCACACGTGCGCTGGATGACCGACCACGTGGCGGAGTGGACGCTCAAGGCCGGCCAGGTCTCGGCCAGCCGCAAGGCCCACTCGGATCCTCGGGTCACCGCCGACCCGGTGCTGCGCGCACTGCTCTCGCAGGCCCCGAACTGGCAGGTCGGTCAGCCCACGCCCAAGTGGGTGGCGGCCGAGAACCTCACGCGCCCCGTGATCGAGGCGGTCTACACGGGGCAGAAGCCCGCGAAGTCGGCGATGGAGGATCTGGCGCGCCAGATCAACGCGCTGCCGGACTAGCGTGTCGGGCGAGACGCGCACCGCCTACGCCTTCCTCGCGCCCGGGCTCCTGCTCTTCGCGGTCTACCGCTTCTATCCCCTGCTCGAGGGCCTCCGCCTCTCCTTCACCAACGCCCGGCTCGGCCGCGCTACGCATCAGTGGGTCGGGCTCGCCAACTACGCACGGTTGCTCGAGGACACGCGCTTCCACGTGAGCCTGTGGAATACCGCCTTCTACACGGTGGCCAGCACGCTGCCGATCCTGGCCGTCCCGCTCGCGCTGGCGCTGGCGCTCAATCGCGGCCGCCTCCGGAACCTGCTGCGCAGCGTCTTCTTCTTCCCGTTCACGCTCTCGGTGGTGACGGTGGGCCTCACCTGGCTCTGGCTGCTCGACCCGGTGGTGGGCCCCTTCAACTACTACCTGCGCGCGCTCGGGGCGCCCGCCCGCTCCTGGCTCGCCGATCCGGCCACCGCGATGTGGGCCATCATCGCCACCACCGTGTGGTGGGTGACCGGCTACTACCTCGTGATCTATCTGGCCGGGCTGCAGGACATTCCGCGCGATCTCTATGAAGCGGCCGCGCTCGACGGCGCCTCGAGCGGGCGCGCCTTCTGGGCGATCACCCTGCCGCTCCTGCGCCCGGTGCTCCTCTTCGTGGTGGTCACCCACGTGATCGGCTCGTTCCAGCTCTTCGGCCAGGTCTTCGTGCTCACCGGCGGCGGCCCGGGAGACGCCACCCGCACCGTGGTCCAGCACCTCTACGAGACCGCGTTCCAGAACTTCTTCCAGTTCGGCGCGGCCTCGGCGATGGCCTGGGTGCTCTTCGCGATCATCATGATCTTCTCGGTGCTGCAATTCCGCCTCCTCCGCGGCCATCCGGAGTCCTGAGGCCCTGGAGTCACGGCGGACATGACCCGGTCCATCGATGGGCAGCGCCTGGCCCTCACCGCGGCCCTGCTCCTGCTGGCCGCGCTCTGGCTCTCGCCGATCGCGTGGGTGGTGGTGACCTCGCTCAAGCCGACCGAGACCATCGTCCGGCTGCCCCCCGAGTGGATCCCGTGGCCCGTCACCGCGGCGCACTACCACGAGGTGCTGCTCGGCTCCTCGCGCACCGCGCGCGTCGGCCGGGCCTTCCTCAACAGCCTGGTAGTGGGAACCGGGAGCGTGCTGGTGGTGCTGGGCACGAGCGCGATGGCGGCCTATCCCCTGGCCCGCATGCGCTTCCCGGGGCGCGACCTCGTCTTCACGCTGCTGGTGGGCAGCCTGATGATCCCCAACGCGGTGCTGCTCGTCCCCCAGTACGTGCTCACCCAGCGGCTCGGCTGGCTCAGCACCTACCAGGGGCTGATCGTGCCGGAGGCCGCGATGCTCTTCGCGTTCGGGGTCTTCCTGCTGCGCCAGTTCTTCCTGACCATGCCGCGCGAGCTGGAAGACGCCGCGCGCATCGACGGCGCGGGCCATTGGCAGGTCTTCTCTCGGATCGTCGTGCCGCTCTCGCAGCCGGTCCTGGCCGCGCTGGCGATCTTCGCCTTCCGATCGGCGTGGAACGATTTCCTGTGGCCCCTGATCGCGGTGAACAAGCCCGAGATGTTCCCGCTGCCGGTGGCCCTCGCCCTGCTCCGGGGCGCCTACAGCTCGGACTCCTACGGGCCGATCATGGCCGGCGCCGCGCTCAGCGCGCTGCCGCTGCTGGTGGTCTTCGTGGTCGCCAACCGGCGCATCGTGGAGGGCGTGCGCCTGAGCGGGTTGAAGGGCTAGGCGTCGAGGACCTCGCGGACTCGTCGGCTCAGGCCGTCGGGGGTGAACGGCTTCGGCAGGAACGCGCCGCCGAACTCGCCGCCCGCGCGCTGGGCCAGGGCCGCGCCGGTGTAGCCCGACATGAACAGCACCGCCAGGTCCGGACGCTCGGCGAGGAGCCGGTCCGCGAGCTGCTGGCCGTTCATCTGCGGCATGACCACGTCGGTGAGCAAGAGGTGGATCGTTCCCGCGTGGGACTGGTGCAGGCGCAGGGCCTCGACCGGAGACGCCGCCTCGAGCACCGCGTAGCCCTGCACGGTGAGGATCTCGCGGGCCAGCATGCGCAGGGCCTCGTCGTCCTCCACCAGCAGCACCGTTTCCGAGCCCCGCGGCCGCGACGCGGGCGCCTTGGCCTCGTCGCCGCTCGGGGCGGCCTCTTCCACCCGCGGCAGGAACACGCGGAAGCTGGCGCCCTGGCCCGGCTCGCTCTCCACTTCGATGAAGCCGTCGCTCTGCTTGACGATGCCGTACACGGTGGAGAGCCCGAGCCCGGTGCCCTTCCCGACCTCCTTGGTCGTGAAAAACGGCTCGAAGATCTGGGCCTGCGTGGCCGCGTCCATGCCGTGTCCGCTGTCGGTCACCGCCAGCAGCACGTAGGCGCCCGGCTCCACATCGAGCGCGCGTCGCGTCGCGGTCTCGTCCAGGGTCGCGTTCGACGTCTCCAGCACGAGGCGGCCCCCCTGCGGCATCGCGTCGCGGGCGTTGACGGCCAGGTTCAGGATCACCTGCTCGAGCTGCCCCGCGTCGGCCTTCACGCGCCCGAGGTCGGAGCCGCGCCGCACCGCGATCTCGATGTGCTCGCCGATCAGCCGCCTCAGCAGCGGCTCGATGCCGGTGACCGTCCCGTTGAGGTCGAGCACGCGCGGCTCGAGCACCTGCTTGCGGCTGAAGGCGAGGAGCTGGTGGGTGAGCCGCGCCGCCCGCTCCGCGGCGCCCCGCACCAGATCGACCTCCCGGCGCAGCGGGTCGTCGCTCGCGAGCTTGCCCAGCATCAGATAGCACCGGCCGGCGATCACGGTGAGCAGGTTGTTGAAATCGTGGGCCACCCCGCCCGCAAGCTGGCCCACCGCCTCCATCTTCTGGGCCTGGCGGAGCTGGGACTCGAGCTGGCGCCGCTCCGTGATGTCCGCGAGGCTCCACTCGTAGTGCAGCGTCCGGCCGTCGCGATCCTTGACCGGCCGGAGGTTCACGCTCACCCAGATGACCACGCCGTCCCGACGCCGACCCTCGATCTCGAGATCGTGGAAGCCGTCGCCGCGCTCGAGCGCTGCGGTCACCCGGGCGCGGTCCGACGCCTCGTGGTAGAGATCGGTCACGTTGGCGTCCAGGAGCGCGCTCACGCTCGGATAGCCGGTGATGCGGACCGCCGCCGCGTTCGCGGCCAGCACGCGGCCGTCGGGCAGCGAGCGGATCAGACCAACCGGCGCACCGTCGAACAGCTCGTGGTAGCGGGACTCGGCGGCCCGCGCGGCGGCCCGCTGACGCGCGTGGTCGACCGCGCTCCGCACCGCCGCGGGCAGCCGCATGAATCGGCGCGGGTCCTTCAGCACGTAGTCGTCGAGGCCCTTGCGCAGAGCCTCGACCGCGATCTCCTCGCTGAGGGTCCCGGTGCACAGGATCACCGGGCACTCGGGCCACTGGGCCTTGAGCGTATCGAGCAGGGTGAGGCCGTCGCTGAAGCCCAGCCCGTAGTCGGTGATGACGAGGTCGTAGGGGCCGGCCTCCATGGCCCGGGCCAGCGAGGTCGCATCGCCGACCTCCGTGATCTCGAGCTCCGGGAACTCGCGGGTGAGCGCGCGCCGGATGAGCAGACGGTCGTCCGGGTTGTCGTCGACCATCAGGAGCCGGAAGCGATCGTCCACCTAGCCTCCCTCGCGCTTGAGCTCGGGGAACTCGTTCATGACCAGCCAGTAGAGATTCACGTTCTTGACCATCTCGAGCAGAGCCTCGAAGCCGACCGGCTTGGTGAGGTACGAGTTGACGCCGAGATCGTAGGCGCGGTTGACGTCCACCGACTCCCGCGAGGAGGTCAGCACCACCACCGGCAGGCGCTTGACCGGGGACTCCTGGCGTACCCAGGCGAGCACCTCGAGCCCCGATCGCC
>DATMMH010000329.1:0-12938 GCA_035569855.1 Candidatus Dormiibacterota bacterium | reverse complement strand
GCGCTCTTCGTCAAGATGAACGAGCTGATCATCCAGGGGACGGTGGTGATCCCGGTGCTGTGGCGCAACGGCGCCTCGGTGTCGGTCGCCAACCTGCGGGGGATGGATCTGTCCGGCTGGGAGTCCACCTTCTGGCGGCTGTCGCATTGGTCCCGGCTGGGGTAGCGGAACCTAGCGCCCATCTTGACAGTTTCGGCGCCGAGGCCGTATAAGAGGCCATCCAGCCGGTCACTGCTGACCCATCCTGAGGAGGACCATCGATGCGCGAACATCAGCTGCGGGACCTGATCGGCCGGGTCAAGGCCGGGACACTGAGCCGTCGAGACTTCGTTCGGGCCATGGTCGCCCTCGGCCTGACCGCCCCTCTCGCGGGTCAGATGTTGGCCTCCGCCGGGGTCGCGCAGGCGCAGCCCAAGGGCGCGGGGATGTTCACCCCGACGAAGCGCGGCGGGGGAGGCCAGCTCAAGGTCCTGTGGTGGCAGGCGGCCACCCTGCTGAATCCGCACTTCGCCACCGGCACCAAGGACCAGGACGGCTCCCGCATCTTCTACGAGCCACTCGCCTCCAACGACCCCGACGGCAATCTCTTCCCGGTGCTCGCCGCCGAGATCCCGAGCGTTCAGAACGGGGGCGTCTCCAAGGACGGCCGGTCCGTCACCTGGAAGCTCAAGAAGGGCGTCTCCTGGCACGACGGCAAGCCGTTCACCGCGGACGACGTGGTGTTCAACTGGGAGTTCGCGCGCGATCCCAAGACCGCGGCGCGGACGCTCGGGTCGTACACCGACATCGAAAAGATCGACGTGCTGGACCCTCACACCGTCAGGCTCGTCTACAAGAAGCCGGTCCCGTTCTGGGCCGACGCCTTCTGCGGCGTCAACGGCATGATCATTCCCAAGCATCTGTTCGAGGCCTACAAGGGTGAGAAGTCGCGCGAGGCGCCGAACAACCTGAAGCCGGTGGGCACCGGCCCCTACAAGTTCGCGGACTTCAAGCCGGGCGACATCGTGCGGGGCGAGCTCAACCCGAACTATCACGTGGCCAACCGCCCGTTCTTCGACACCATCGAGATGAAGGGCGGCGGCGACGCGGTGTCGGCGGCGCGCGCCGTGCTCCAGACCGGCGAGTACGACTACGCCTGGAACATGCAGGTGGAGGACGAGATCCTCAAGCGCTTCGAGCAGGCCGGCCGCGGCAAGGTCGACATCGTGAACGGCGGCAACATGGAGCACATC
Source organism: Candidatus Dormiibacterota bacterium (assembly GCA_035569855.1). Classification (GTDB taxonomy): domain Bacteria; phylum Methylomirabilota; class Methylomirabilia; order Rokubacteriales; family CSP1-6; genus CAMLFJ01. The sequence continues at coordinate 11,706 of DATMMH010000329.1, read as the reverse complement.
CAGCTCAACAACACCGATCCGTGGACCGAGGTGGACGGCGAGCGCTCCAGCCCAAAGACCAAGCATCCCTTCCTCACGGATCCGGCGGTGCGCCAGGCCCTCGCCGTCCTCGTGGACCGCGCATCGGTGCAGGAGCAGATCTACGGGCGTACCGCCTTCACCACCTCGAACTTCCTGAACGCCCCCGCCCGCTACGTCTCCAAGAACACGAAGTGGGAGTTCAACGTGGACAAGGCCAACCAGATCCTGGAATCCGGCGGCTGGAAGAAGGGCGCGGACGGCATCCGGGCGAAGGACGGCAAGAAGCTCAAGATGGTCTACCAGACGTCGATCAACGCCCCGCGCCAGAAAACGCAGGCGATCGTCAAGCAGGCGTGCGCCAAGGCGGGCATCGAGATCGAGATCAAGTCGGTGACCGCGTCGGTCTTCTTCTCGTCCGACCCGGCCAACCTGGACACGTACCCGCACTTCGCCACCGACCTGCAGATGTACACGGTGACCCAGGTCATGCCGGACCCCCAGGACTACATGCTCCAGTTCACCCCGTGGGAGGTCGCGTCCAAGGAGAACAAGTGGCAGGGCCGCAACATCACCCGGTGGCAGAACGAGGACTACGGCAAGCTCTACCGGGCGGCGGAGACCGAGCTCGATCCGGTGAAGCGGGCCGCCCTCTTCATCCAGATGAACGATCTCGTGATCAAGAACGTGGTGGCGATCCCGGTGGCGTGGCGGCCGAGCGTGGCCGCGGTGAGTACCAAGCTCAAGCTGGTGCGTAGCGGCTGGGACTCCGACTTCTGGAATCTGGCGTACTGGTACAAGGAGGCGTAGGATCCCGGGCGCGGGCGGCCTCGACGGGGCCGCGCGCGCCGGTCGCACCGGATAGATGCCCAGGTACGTGCTGCGGCGCCTGCTGATCATGCTCCCCGTCCTCGCGGGGATCAGCCTGGTCCTGTTCACGATCCTCGCGCTCGCTCCCGGCGACCCCTTCGAGGAGCTCGCCACCAATCCCAACGTGCCGCCGGAGGTGCGCATGAACCTCCGCGCCCAGTTCGGCCTCGACGATCCGATCCCGGTGCGCTACCTGCGCTGGTTCTCCTCGATGCTCAAGGGCGACTGGGGCTTCTCGTTCGTGAGCCGCATCAACGTGGGAACCCTGATCATGCAGCGGCTGCCCACCACCCTCTGGGTGCTCGGCCTGGCCCAGCTGCTCGGGCTCGTGGTGGCCCTGCCCGCCGGCATCTACTCGGCGATACGCCCGTACTCGATCTTCGACCAGATCTCGACCACGCTCGCCTTCATCGGCTTCTCGTTGCCCACTTTCTTCACCGGCATCCTGTTCATCTTGTTCTTCAGCATCTATCTCGACTGGCTGCCGTTCATCTACCGCGCCGACATCAGCGCCACCGGCTGGCGCTGGTACTGGGAGAACGTGCGCCAGGCGATCATGCCGGTGGTGGTGCTCGGCCTCCTCCAGGGCGCCTCGATGACGCGCTTCGTGCGCTCGGCGGTGCTGGACGTGGTCCGGCTCGACTACATCAACACCGCGCGGGCCAAGGGACTCTCCGAGAAGGTCACGATCCTCAAGCACGTTGTCCGCAACGCCCTGATCCCGGTGGTCACGCTGGTGGCGCTACAGATCCCGGGCATCTTCACCGGCGCGGTCATCACCGAGCAGATCTTCCGGGTGCCCGGAATCGGCTCCCTCCTGATCTCCTCGATCCTCGCCAACGACACGCCGGTCATCATGGCCATCACCTTCGTGTTCTCCTGCCTGGTGGTGACCTTCAACCTGGTGGCCGACCTGCTCTACGGCTGGCTCGACCCGCGCATCTCGTTCCGCTAGGCATGACTCCCCCGAACGGCGTGGTCTCGGAAGCGGTCGCCTCCACGGTGCCGCGGGCACGCCGCGGGAGGGCCGACTCGCTGTGGAGCGAGGCCTGGCGGCGCTTCCGCAAGCATCACCTTGCCACCTTCGGGGCTGCGGTGCTGGTGGTGATGGTGATCGCGGTGGTGGTGGGACCGTTCGTCTATCGCGTCCCGATCGACGAGATCGACTTCAAGGCCAAGCTGAAGGGCCTCTCGTGGGCGCACCCGCTCGGTACCGACGACCTGGGCCAGGACCTCCTCGCGCGCATGCTCTACGGCGGGCGCATCTCGCTGGCGGTGGGCGTGGCCGCGATGCTCATCTCGATCACCGCGGGCACCATGATAGGCGCGCTGGCCGGGCACGTGGGCGGCGTCACCGACCACCTGTTGATGCGCGTCACCGATCTCTTCCTCTCCCTGCCCCAGCTCCCGCTCCTGCTCCTCCTCGTGTACCTCTTCCGCGACGTGCTGAAGAAGATGCTCGGGCCCGAGATGGGGGTGTTCCTGCTCGTGGTCGTCGTGATCGGCGGCCTGCGCTGGATGCCGGTGGCGCGCCTGGTGCGCGCCCAGTTCCTCTCCCTCCGCGAGAAGGAGTTCGTGGAGGCGGCCCGCGGGCTGGGGGCCCCGCCGCTCCGCCAGGTCGTCCGCCATATCCTGCCCAACGCGCTTGGGCCGGTCATCGTGGCCGGCACCATCGACGTCGCCGCCGCCATCATCGCGGAGTCCTCGCTGTCGTTCCTCGGCCTGGGCTTTCCGCCGGACATCCCGACCTGGGGCCGCATTCTCTACGACGCCAAGGACAACCTCGACTTCGCCCCGCACTGGGCCATCTTCCCGGGCACCGCGATCTTCCTGGCGGTCCTCAGCATCAACTACATCGGCGACGGCCTCAGAGACGCCCTCGACCCTCGCAAGGTCCTGTCGTAAGCGAGTCTCAGTCCGTCCGGGGCACGGAACGTATCCACAGCAATCCACAGGGACAACTTCGCCCAAATCCAGGCACTTACGAAATCTATGCAATAAATTCGCTTGACAAGAACCGCGCCCCTGCATAGCGTTGCCGCACCCTGACGGGCGCGCGAGCGCCGGGCCGACCAAGCAGGAGGATGCTTATGACTCGCTCAGCGGCCGAACGGACCAGCGATTCCGCTCTGCGGCCAACGAAGCTCAGCCGTCCATCGGCGGGCCCACCACCCGACGCCCGAGTCAGGAGCGAGCAGCTCCCGCTCATCGACGTGCACGGAGAACGAGGGGTGGGTCAGGAAGGGCTCGACCTTCCGCAGCAGATCGCCTCGATGGAGCGTGAGCTGCGCTACTACCGGCGCGTGCTGCCGACGCTCAGCCGCGCCGGTGCGACGCCGAAGCGGCCGAGCCGTGAGCACGGAGGGCAGCCCGGCGACCTGGCCCGATGGCTGACCGATGGCCAACACGTGATCGACGCCATCTCGCGCACTCTTGGGGAGCAGCGTGAGCTCGAGATGCGGCTGACCGCTCTGGAACGAGCCCACGGAAGACTCCGGGACGAGCTCGCCGGTCTCGCGGACGACGAGCCGGAGGAGCGCGACTCGGGTCCCGGGGTGCTCGGCAATGGCTGGGTTCGAGCGGGACTCGTGGCGTTGATCCTGGTGATCGTCACCATCGTGTCCATCCCCTACTTCATCGACTGGTGGCAGGCCCTGACACCGCCTCGCCATGGCTAGCCGGACACTCATCCGTGATCGGACTGTCGCCCGGTGAGCACTCGGAGTTACGCCGTCTCGTAGGCCGTCTGGCGGCGGGCCCGACCCGTCCAGCGCCCCGGGCCACCGCGGACGACGGCGAGGCGAGGCGGGTCGTCGAGCTCCTCGGCCGATCCCGCCGGCACGAGCGTGCACACGCGTCCGGGAAAGGCACCCGCGGGCGAGGCAAGCCCCGTCGCCTCAATCTGCTGCTGATCAACCGGAACGACCGCCGGGTGGTCGGGCTCCGCGTGCGCTGGCGCCCCGCGGCGGCCGCGATCCTGGGCGCGGTGGTCCTGACCGTGACGATCGGCACCGTCTCGCGCGACTACGCCCGCTTGCGCCATCAACGGTCGGTGTTCGCCGCGCTGCAGGGACAGGTCGCGTCGAACGAGGCGCTCCTCGACGACTTCGGGGCCCGGGTCCGCGAGATGCGCGACGAGATCGAGAGCTGGCGGCTCGCCCGGATCTTCGAGCCGCTCCGGCCCGACTCGGCCCCGAGCCGTCCGGAGGACGACGTCGCGGAGATCGAATCCCGGTCGCCGTTCGGCGCCGAGCGGGCCGACGCGGTCGACGAGGAGACGGCCCGGCTCTTGACCGTCGTCGAGCAGGCGGGCGACCGCCTGCGCTCGCTCGAGCACTTCGTGGGAGAGAACGGGTCCCGGCTCGCGTCGTTGCCGTCGAGCTGGCCGGTGCGCGGGCCCCTGACCTCCGACTTCGGACCCCGGCGGTCCCCGTTCACCCTCTCGTCGCCCGTGTCGCGGGCGCGACGCGTGGCGACCCGTCCCACGTCGTTGAGTCCGCCCGGTACGGATCCGCTCCCGGCCCACTGAGACGCCGACGTTGCCGCACCCGGATCCATCCTCACCGTTGCTGGTGACCGGGGTTGCCCTCATCCTGGCTCTGGCCGTGGTCGTCCTCCTGCTTGTCAGGCGGCGGGTCTGGCCGGTCCGGTCGGCGCCCGCCACGACCAAGCCGGACGTACGCCCTCCGGACGGACGGGCCCTCGACGGACGGGCCCCCGACGGACGTAACATGGTCCGCGCCTGGCTCGTCGCGGCCCCGGACCACGCGGTGACCCTCCAGCGCATGATGCGCGAGCACGGCCAGCTTCGTGCGCGCGCCGACGCGGCCGAACAGGAGCTCGCACCCCTGCGTGATCGAGCCGTTCTCGCGGAACAACAGTGCGAGGAGCTACGGCAGGAGCTCAGCCGGCGGACGGATCAGATCGAGGAGCTCCGAAAGGACTGGGATGAGGTGACCCAGCGAATCTCTCAGGTGCTCCTCGACGTCCTCGAGAAGCGGCACGATGAGCATTGATCGACCGCCCCTGAAAGCGGAGGCCCTTCGCGCGTGGCTTGCCGCGGCGCCGCCTCAGCTGGCGGCCCTGCGCCAGGGCCTCCGCGAGCGGGATCGACTCGAGCAGGAGCTGAGTCACGTGCGGCGGGACGTTCGCCGCCTCAAGGCAATGGGCTGGGCCGTGGTGGCACTGCTCGGCCTCGTCGCGCTTCCGGGCGCGCTGGCGGTATCGCGGATCTTCTTCCCGGCTGAGGCCGAGGAGATCCGGGCCAGGCGCTTCGTTGTGGTGGACGACCGGGGTACGACCCGCGGTCGGCTGGGACTGCTCGGAGGTGAAACCTCCGTGTTGGAGCTCGCCGACCGCCGCGGCGCTTCGCAGGCGGCCATCGCGGTGCGCCCCGACGGGACCGCGACGATCGAAATGCTCGGTGAGGAGCGCACGACGAGGGCGGCGCTGGAGATCTTGCCGGACGGGTCGCCACGCCTGGAGCTCCGAGGCCGGGATGGAGCGGCCGCCGCGATCGTGGACGTTGCGCGGGACGGCGCGGCCCACGTCATCCTTGTCGACCGCCAGGGCCAGCAGCGGAGTGCGCTGACGATCGGACCGAGCGGGGCGCCGGCTCTGACGCTCAACGACGCAACCGGGACTCCTCGGCTCGGCTTGGGGGTGGCCCCCGACAGCTGGTCCGAGATGGATCTCTATGATCGGGTGGGGGCGCTGCGCCTCGGCTTGAGCGTCTCCCCCCAAGGCGAGCCGCTCATCGGCTTCGACGACGACGTGGGCAGACGCCGCATGCTGATCGGGCTCCTCCTCGACGGCAAACCGATGCTGGGCTTCTTCGATCAGAGAGGCGTCGCTCGGCTGTCGATGACCTTCAGGGCAACCGGGACGCCACGTCTGATCGCGGTGGGTCGCCACCGCCAGATCATCTGGGAGGCCCCGTGACCGGCGGACCGGAGGCTTCCGAAGGCAAAGATGTCGTGGGGTCCGAGGTGAGCCGAACGATCACGGAGTGGGTCGACGAGTGCCGGAACTGGACCGGCGCGCTACTGGATGCGCTGAGGAGCCTGGAAGCGGTCAACGAGAAGGCCAGGACCCTCGAACGAGAAAATGCACAGCTCCGCGACGGCCTGGCGGAGCTCCGGCGTGAGATCTCAGACATCGACGCCGATCGCACCGAGCTGCGGACGGCGCTCCAGGACCTGGCGCGGCAGCTCGCGCAGGTCGTCGACTTGACGCGGCGGCACCCCGGGAAATGATGGCGACCCGGGGGCCGCCGGGAGTCTTGACGAGCACCCGGCCTCGGACCAATACTCGCGCCCGTCTCTCACTATCCCTCAGCGGAGGACACGCCCCCGTGGCCGACCATGACCTGTGCTTTGCCCCTGCCACCACGCTCCAGCGCCTCTATCGCGCCCGCAAGGTCTCGCCCCTCGAGGTCATGCGGGCCGTGCTCGCGCGCATCGACGCGGTGAACCCGCGCGTCAACGCCTACGTCACGGTCGCGCGGGAGCAGGCCCTGGCCGCCGCGAAGCGCGCCACCGCGGCGCTCGGGAAGAAGGCCCCCGTCGGCCCGCTCCACGGCGTCCCGGTCTCGATCAAGGACCTCACCCCGACCAAGGGCATCCGCACCACCTGGGGCTCCAAGATCTTCGAGCATCACGTGCCGGACGAGGACGCGCTCTACGTGGAGCGCCTCAAGCGGGCGGGCGCGATCGTGGTGGGCAAGACCAACACCCCGGAGTTCGGCGCGGGCGGCAACACCTTCAACGCGGTCTTCGGCGCGACCCGCAATCCGTGGAACACCGCGCTCACCTGCGGCGGCTCGAGCGGCGGCGCCGCGGTGGCGCTCGCCACCGGCATGGGCCCGCTCGCCCAGGGCTCGGACCTCGGCGGCTCGCTCCGCACCCCCGCCGCGTTCTGCGGAGTCGTGGGCTTCCGCACCACGCCGGGGCTGGTGCCGGTCTATCCGAACGAGCTCGGCTGGGACTCCCTCAGCGTCACCGGTCCGATGGCCCGCACCGTCGGCGACGTCGCCCTGATGCTCGCCGCGATGGCCGGCCCCGACGACCGCGCCCCGCTCTCCTACGAGATCGACACGCGCCGCTTCACCGCGGCGGTGAAGCGACCGTCGATCGAGGGCTGGCGCGTCGCCTGGACGCCGGATCTCAACGGGCTGATCCCGATCGATCAGGAAGTCGCCGCGGTGGCCGAGCGGGCCACGGCCGTGTTCCGCTCGCTCGGGGCCAAGGTCGAGCACGCCTGCCCGGATTTTTCCGCGGTCAACGAGATCGTGCTCGCCACCCGCGGGCTCAGCATGGTCGCGCGTCACGCCGACAAGCTCGCGCAGTGGGAGTCGACGATGCAGGCCGGGCTCGTGTGGAACATCAAGCAGGGACTCTCGCTGACCCCCGAGCAGATCGGCAACGGCGAGAAGCTCCGGACCGAGCTCTGGCATCGCGTGCGGCGCTTCATGGAGACGCGCGATCTGCTGATCCTGCCCACGGTGGCGGTGCCGCCCTTCCCGGTGGAGCAGCGCTACCCGACCGAGATCAACGGTAAGCCGCTCGACAACTACACCCAGTGGTTCTTCCTCACCTACGGCATCACGGTCACCGGCCTGCCGGTGATCTCGGTCCCGTGCGGGTTCACCAAGGCCGGGCTGCCGGTGGGTCTGCAGATCGTCGGCCGGCGCCGCCGGGAGGACGCCGTCCTGCGGGCCGCCGCGGCCTTCGAGGCGGCCGCGCCGTGGGCGGGTCGGATCCCGCCGCTGGTCGCCGCCGTATCGTCGTGACGCGATCCTTCGCGGCGCGATCACGGCGCGCTACGGGATGCCGATGCCCACCGCCCAGAGATTCATGATGAACAGCAGGTCGCGATTGGCGGGCAGCGCCTGCGCGAGCTTGGCCTTCTCGTAGGGCTCCTCGCGCCCCTGTTCGTCCCACGCCTGGGCGACGATCGCGCGGTCCCGAACGTCGATCTGGGCGCGCTTGCGGCCACGCTCGTCCCGCAGCGTCAGGATGCCGTTGTCGGGCCGAGTCTCCCCGCTCGCGCTGACCTCCCCGCTCTCGTACCACGCCCGGATCGGGCCGCGCGGCGTCCCGTCCACGAAGTTGACCTCGAGGCTGCGCCGCCCGTTGGGATGAAAGCCCACCAGCGGGCCGTGGCGGACCGGGGCGCCCGGCGCGGGCCGCTCGCACCACTCGTACTTGCCCGTCGCGGTCGCAGCGCTGCCGTGCTTGGTGCCGGGCGGACAGCCGACGATCTGCGCCGCCGCCAACGACGCCGCAGCGAGCCAGCCCAGGAGCGCCGGCGTGAGGGCCGCGCGCCTCACCGCCGCCTCACCGGGCCAGTCGTCGCAGCGGGGCCCCGGTGAGACGGGTGAGGATCCACTGCCGCTTGAGCTGGGCGCCCAGCCGGCGGTAGAAGCCGATCGCGGGGCGGTTCCAGTCGAGCACCGCCCACTCCATGCGCCCGCAGCCGCGGCGCACCGCGATGCGGGCGAGCGCCTTGAGCAGGGCTCGGCCGGCTCCGGCGCCGCGCTCCTCGGGCCGCACGAAGAGATCCTCGAGATAGAGGCTCGGCCGGGCCAGGAACGTGGAGTAGGTGAAGAAGTAGAGGGCGAAGCCCACCGGCTTGCCGCCGCGGCGGCAGATCAGGGTCTCGAAGTAACGCCGGCCGCCGAAGCCGTGGGCGCGCACGCGGGCCGGCGTCGCCTCCATCTGGTGAGCCAGCCGCTCGTACTCGGCGAGGCCGCGGATCAGAGCCAGGATGGTCGGAACGTCACGCACCGTCCCGCGGCGGATCACGAGCGGCGAGCGGGCCATCAGGCGGCGGCCATCTCGAGCAGCATCTCGGTGTGGCAGCGCACCCCTTCCTGCAGGTTCTCCAGCGAGATCCGCTCGTCGTTGCCGTGCACGCCCCGCCATTCCTCCTCGCTCAGGATGAACGGGCTGAAGCCATAGCCGTGCAGCCCGCAGTTGCGGAACACCCAGTTGTCGGTGAAGCCCACCAGGATGTCGGGCGCCACCACCACCCCGGGCGCCCGCCGTCGCAGGGCCTCCCCGAGCGCCTTGTAGAGCTCGGTGTCGGGCGGCGAGGCGTTCGGGACCTTCGGGGGCGCGCTCGCGCTCACCTCCACGCGCTCGTCCGCGATCACCGCGCGCACCCAGCCCATGATCTCGTCCGGGTCGTCGCCCCGCAGCATGCGGCAGTCGATGTCCGCCACCGCCTCGGGCGGGATCACGTTGCGCTTCTCGCTGCCCTTCAGCATGGTGACCGCGAACGTCGTCCGCAGCATCGCCGCCTGGTGTCGCTTGGCCAGGAACGCGCGACGGAACGCGGGGTCCCCGAGCGAGCGTTCCAGATCGTCGTAGCCGCGCCCCTCGTCGGCCGGCAGCACGGAGCCGAGCTTGCCGAAGTACTCCTGGATCTCGGGCAGAACGCGCAGCGGGCGCTCCGCCTCGAGCAGCCGGCCGAGCGCGCGGATCAGCCGATTGGGGGCGGTGTCGGGCCACGGCATCGAGCCGTGCCCGGGCTGGCTCCGGGCGGTGAGGCGCAGCGGCAGCCCGGTCTTCTCCGAGGTGACGATGCTGCCGAAGGGCGAGCGGTGGCCCGACTCCGGATAGATGCCGCCCATCTCGGACAGCGCGTATTCGGCGCCGGCCAGCCAGTCACGATGCCCGTCGGCGACGAACTGGGCGCCGAAGCGGCTTCCCGCCTCCTCGTCGGCGGTCGCGAGCAGGATCAGGTCGCGCTTGAGCGCGATGCGCGCCCGCTTGATGGCGAGCATCCCGGCGAGGTGGAGGATCCCAGTGGCCTTCATGTCGATCGCCCCGCGGCCGTAGAGGAAGCCGTCGCGGATCTCGCCGCCGAAGGGGTCCACCGTCCAGTAGCGGCGGTCCGCGTAGACGACGTCGATGTGGTGGTGCAGCACGATGCCGCCGAGCGAGCCGTCGCCCGGGAGCCGCGCGACCAGGTTGCCCCGGCCGGGGGCCGACTCCACGGTCTCGCTCGCGAGGCCGTCGCGGGCGAGCACCGTCTCGAGGAAGCGGGCGCCCACGATCTCGTTGCCGGGCGGATTGGTGGTGTCGATCCGCAGGTAGGCCTGGAGCAGATCGACGGTCTCTCGTCCCAGCGCCGCCCAGTCGATCATGCGCGCGCGTGCTCCCAGAAGTGACCGGGGTTGGGTCGCTGGGCGAGGCGCCGCTCGAGCAGGGACGCGGCCAGCTCCGGCTGCGGCGCGCGCAGCGCGGCGGCCAGGAGGGTGTCGTGGAAGACCTCGCGCTGGGCGCGACTGCCGCCCACCTCCACGATGCGGTCGGCCACCGGCACCATGCGGGCCACGCTCTGCGCGTAGTCGGCCCGCGCGAAGGCGTGCAGGCCTTCCATCAGCGGAACCACGACCTCGGCCAGCGTCGGGTTCTTGGACTTCGTCCCGCGCCGACGTAGCCGATCGAGCTGCAGCTCGGCGCCCTCCCAGTCGCCCGAGGCGGCCAGGGCCATGCCCACGTGCAAGTCGTGGAAGAGCAGCAGTGGCATCTCGAGCCACCGGCGCGCGTCCGCACCGAGCTTCGTCCAGCGCGACGGGTCGGAGTGGCCGAAGAGATCGAGCCGCCAGGCCAGGGACACCGAGTCCTGCAGGTCGGAGGCGATGGCGATCGGGATGCGCCCGAACACGCTCTCGAAGAGCCGGATCCCGCGCTCGTAGTCGCCGTTGGCCAGGTGCAGCAGGGCCAGGTGCCAGAGGAGATGGTTCCGGAAGTAGCCCAGGTGATCGCACGGGTGAATCCGCGGCGGCAGGCTCTCGATACCGCGGCGGTGGTCGCCGCGCTCGTAGTGCACGTGGGCGATGGCGTGCACCGCCCAGGCGTCCCGCGGGTTGATCCCCACCGCCCGCTCGGCCAGCGACAGCGCCTCGTCGAAGCGCTGGTTCTCCTCCAGCGCGAAGGCGTGGTAGCCGAGGGTATAGCCGTCGTCCCCGAGCGCGGGGAGCACCGAGCGCGTCACCTCCAGCATCTCCGCGGAGCGCCCCTGCCAGAAGTAGATGTAGTAGAGGCGCTGCATGAGCAGCATGTCGCGCGGGAACTCGACCAGGGCCTCCTGCATCACCGCGATCGCGTCGTTGCTCCGACCGCCCACGAAGAGTCGGAGGGCGTCGAGGTGACGCCGCTCGCGCGCGGTCAGCGAGTCGGCCCGGGTCGCCCCGTCCGCCGCGGCCCGCTCCATCTCGGTCCGCGCGGCCGGGATCTGCTCGTCCAGGTAGAGCGCGACCGCGAGCGCGGCGCGGGCCAGCACGAAATCGGGGTCGGCCGTGACCGCGTCGCGGAAGCGCTCGACGGTGTCCGCGCCGAAGCCGAGCAGGGCGCGCACGCCCCGATCGTAGGCATCCACCGCGGGGCGGGAAGAGGTCGAGACGGAGAGCCCGTATGCGTCGCGGGTCACGGCGGTCATCGTAGCAGATGGTCCCGGAGGAAGGCGAGCGCGCGCCGCTCCGCCCACGAGGCGAGGCCGAGTGGACCCTCCAGGAAGCCCACGTGCCCGCCCTGCTCCACGAAGGCCGCCTCGAGCCATGGGGAGCGCGCGACCGCGGCGGCGGGCAGGTACGCGGCGGGCATGAACGGATCGTTGAGGGCGTTGATCAGGAGGGTGGGCCGGCGAATCCGATCGAGATAGGGGCCACTGCTGGAGCGGGTCCAGTAGTCGTGCTCGTCGGCGAAGCCGTTGAGCGGAGCCGTGAAGAACCGGTCGTACTCGGTGAAGGTCCGCGACCTCAGCACCGCGTCCAGGTCCATCCGGCCGCCGTTGTAGAGCGGCGCCTTC
>DATMMH010000328.1:0-3870 GCA_035569855.1 Candidatus Dormiibacterota bacterium | reverse complement strand
ACGCCGCCATGAGGGCTGCCCCGGCCCTCCTTCACCTCGCGGACGATGCAGCGCGCGACGTGATCGCGCGTCAGCAGCTCCGGCGGCCGGCGCGCGTTCTTGTCGCCCTGGGTATAGCGCCAGCCCTCTTCCTCGTTGTCGGCCGTCTGGTTCTTGTAGAGGGGCGGGATGTCCTTGAACATGAAGCGCTCGCCGCGGTTGTTGCGGAGCACGCCGCCTTCGCCGCGCACGCCTTCGGTCACGAGGATGCCGCGCACCGACGGGGGCCACACCATCCCCGTCGGGTGGAACTGGACGAACTCCATGTCGATCAGGTCCGCCCCCGCCCAGTAGGCGAGCGACTGGCCGTCGCCGGTATACTCCCAGGAGTTCGACGTGAACTTCCACGCCTTGCCGATGCCGCCGGTGGCCAGCACGATGGCCTTGGCCTTGAAGAGCACGAGCTTGCCGGTGTTGCGCCAGTAGCCGAAGGCCCCGCACACGCGCTCGCCGTCCTTGAGCAGCCGCTCGACGTTGCACTCCATGTAGACCTCGATCGGCTGGTGGATCGCGTGGTACTGGAGCGTGCGGATCATCTCGAGGCCGGTGCGGTCGCCCACGTGGGCCAGGCGAGCGTAGCGGTGCCCGCCGAAGTCACGCTGGGAGATCAGGCCCTCCTTGGTGCGGTCGAAGAGGGCGCCGTAACGCTCCAGCTCCAGCACCCGCTCCGGGCTCTCCTGGGCGTGGAGCTGGGCCATGCGCCAGTTGTTGAGCATCTTGCCGCCGCGCATGGTGTCGCGGAAGTGGACCTGCCAGTTGTCCTCCGGCCAGACGTTGCCCATCGCGGCCGCGATGCCCCCTTCGGCCATGACGGTGTGGGCCTTGCCGAGGAGCGACTTGCAGATGAGGCCGACCGACATGCCCTGCGCCGCCGCCTCGATGGCCGCGCGCAGCCCGGCGCCGCCCGCGCCGATGACCAGGACGTCGTGCTCGTGTGTCTCGTAGTCCGCGGTCGCCATCAGATGATCCTCCAGTCGCGGATGATCCCCATCGAGACGAGCCGGATGTAGAGGTCGGTCAGCCCCACGCTGAACAGGGAGAGCCACGCGAAGACGGGGTGCCGCTCGTTGAGGCGGGTGATCCCGCGCCACAGCGAGTAGCGCACCGGGGCCTTCGAGAACACGTCGACCGCTCCCCCGCAGACGTGCCGGCAGGAGTGGCAGGAGAAGGTGTAGCCGGCCAGGAACAGCACGTTGATCCACATCACGATGGTGCCCACCCCGATCCCGAAGCCGTCCTTGAACCGCAAGGCCAGGATCGCGTCCCAGGTCAGCATCGCGATGAACAGCACCGCCACGTACCAGGCGTAGCGGTGGAAGTTCTGCACGATGAGCGGGAAGCGGGTCTCGCCGCTGTAGCCCGACTTGGCGTCGCGCACCGCGCAGGCCGCCGGGGCGAGCCAGAAGGAGCGGTAGTAGGCCTTGCGGTAGTAGTAGCAGGTCAGGCGGAAGAGGCCCGGCCCTCCGAGGATGAGGAACGCGGGCGATACCACCCCGATGACGGGGAACGTGAAGTCGGGGAGCGTCCACCCACCGAAGCTGTGGTGCAGGCACGCCTTGGTGAGACAGGGCGAGTAGAAGGGCGACAGATACGGGTCCGCGAAGTAGTGCGCGTTCTGGAACGCGGCCCACGTCGAGTACACGATGAACGACAGCAGGACCACCACCACCGTGACCGGCAGCGCCCACCACGAATCCGTCCGAAGATGCGCCGCCGGGATGGGCGGGCGCGCCCCGAGGACGCGGCCTCCCTGGCTCTGCGCGGTTGCGCCGTTCATGACTCCTCCCTCGCGTACGCCTTCATGCCGTCCTGGTAGAGATCGCCGCCGTGGCAGTCGTTGATCACGATGGCGGGGAACCCGGCCACCTCGAGCCGACGAATGGCCTCGGTGCCGAGATCCTCGTAGGCCACCACCTCGAGCTTCTTCACGAACGCCGACAGCACCGCCCCCGCCCCGCCGATGGCGCCGAAGTAGACGGCCTTGTGCTGGCGAAGCGCGTCCTTGACCGCCTGCGAGCGGGCCCCCTTGCCGAGCGTGCCCTTGAGACCGAGCGCGAGCAGCTTCGGGGTGAACTTGTCCATGCGCCCGCCGGTGGTCGGGCCGATGGAGCCCACCACGTCGCCGGGTCGCGCGGGCGAGGGCCCCGTGTAGTAGATGATCTGCCCGTGCACGTCGATCGGCAGCGGCTCTCCCGCGTCCATCAGGGGCAGCAGCCGGGCGTGGGCCGCATCCCGGGCGGTGTACATCACGCCGGTGATCCGCACGCGGTCGCCGGCCTTCAGCAACTCCACGTCGGCGTCGCTGAGCGGCGGCGCGATGTCCTTGATCCCGTCGGTCCCGGTGGTGATCATCGCCCCAACCGCATCCCGGGCCGGTTCACAGCGTCACCTCTTTGTGGCGGTGCGCGTGGCACTCGATCGTGACCGCCACCGGCAGGCTCGTGATGTGGCAGGGATACGTGAGGATGTGGACGCCGAAGGCGGTGGTGTCGCCGCCGTAGCCCTGGGGTCCGATGCCGAGCCGGTTGGCGCGCTCGAGCACCTCCCGCTCCACCGCGGCCACCGCCGGATCCGGATTGGGCGCGCCCAGCTCGCGGAAGAGCGCTTTTTTGCTCAGCCGCGCGGCCTGCTCGAACGTGCCGCCCACTCCCACGCCCGCGATCAGCGGCGGGCAGGCGTCGGGCCCCGCGGTGCGGATGCACTCGAGGATCCACTCCTTCACGCCGTCCACGCCCTCGGCCGGGGTGAGCATCTTGTACTTCGAGCGGTTCTCGCAGCCGCCCCCCTTGGCCATGATCTGGATCTTGAGCGCCGCGCCCGGCACCACGTCCAGGTGGATGACCGCCGGAGTGTTATCGCCGGTGTTCACCCGGTCGAAGGGCGAGCGGACGATCGAGGCACGCAGGTAGCCTTCCTTGTAGCCCCGGCGCACGCCCTCGTTGATCGCGTCGGAGAGCCCGCCGCCGGTGACGTGCACGTCCTGGCCCAGATCGAGGAAGCAGACCACGAACCCGGTGTCCTGGCAGTACGGGATCTTCTTCGTGTGGGCCAGCTCCGCGTTCTGCTGGAGGATCTGGAGCACCTGCCGCCCGGCCGGCGAGCGCTCCTTCTCGAGCGCGCCCGCGAACGCCCGCAGCATGTCGGGCTCCAGCGAATAGTTCGCCTCCATGCAGAGCTTCTTGACCGCGTCGACGATGGAGGAGACGTGGATCTCGCGCATGGGCCGGGACGGCTCTATAGCTTCAGCTTGTCGACGAGCTCGCGGACGGCGGCGGCCGACTTGTCGAAAGCCGCCTGCTCGTCCTTCTGGAGCTTGATCTCGATGATCTGCTCCACGCCCCTTCGCCCGAGCTTCACCGGGACTCCCACGTAGAGACCCTTGGTGCCGTACTGGCCGTCGAGATAGGCCGCGCAGGGCAGGATCTTCTTCTTGTCCTTGAGGATGGCCTCCACCATCTCCACCGCGGAGGCGGCCGGCGCGTAGTAGGCGCTGCCCGACTTGAGGAACGCCACGATCTCGGCGCCGCCGTTGGCGGTGCGCGTGACCAACGCCTGGATCCGGTCGGCCGGGAGGAGATCGGTGATCGGGATGCCCGCCACCGTGGAGTAGCGCGGCAGCGGCACCATGGTGTCGCCGTGGCCGCCCAGCACGAAGGCGGTCACGTTCTCCACCGATACCGCGAGCTCCTGGGCGATGAAGGTGCGGAACCGGGCCGAGTCGAGCACCCCGGCCATGCCGATGACCCGCTCGGCCGGGAAGCCCGACTTCTTCCACGCGAGCTGCACCATCGCGTCGAGGGGGTTGGTGACCAGGATGAGGATCGCGTTGCG
>DATMMH010000327.1:0-8249 GCA_035569855.1 Candidatus Dormiibacterota bacterium | reverse complement strand
GGTGGCGAGCCCGGGCTTCTATGCGCTCGGCGGATACATCGCGGCGATCATGTCGACCAAGGTCTTCCACCCCGGCCCCGGGCTCTATCCGGTCACGCTGGTGCTGCTCGAGATGGCGGTCGCCGCGGTGGTCTCGGGCGTCCTGGGCCTGGCGGTGGGCGTGCCCGCCCTCCGCCTGCGCGGCATTTTTCTCGCGCTGGCCACCATCGCGTTCGTGCAGATCCTGGGCGTGGTGGCCCTCAACCTCGAGGTGACCGGCGGGGCCATCGGCATCTTCGGCATCCCGCAGCCGTTCTCGAGCCAGCTCCAGTACATGTGGCTGGCCGTGCCGCTCCTCGTGGTCTCCATGCTGTTCGTCGCCCGGCTGGAGCGCACCCGGACCGGACGGGCGCTGGTGGCGCTGCGGGAGGACGAGCTGGCCGCGGCGGCCATGGGCGTCAACCCCACCCATCACAAGGTGCTCGCGTTCACCGCGAGCGCGGTGCTGGCCGGCGCGGTCGGGGCGATCAGCGCGCACTTCATCAACACCTGGAACTCCCGCCAGGGGACCTTCGACACCAGCGTCAATCTCATGGCCTTCGTGCTCGTCGGCGGCTCGCGGACGTTCGTCGGCCCGGTGGTCGGCGGCCTGGTCCTCACCGCGCTCCCGGAGGCGCTGCGCGGCGTCGCCGGGGTCGCAGGGTTGCCCCCGTGGCTCGCCGAATTCCTGCGCGACGGCCGACTCATCATCTTCGGCGTCCTCATCGCGGTCGGCACCGTCTTCTTCCCGCACGGGCTCATCACGCCCGCGCTCCTCCGCCGCCTCGCCGGCCGGCGCCGGATCTCCGGCGGATGAGCGTGGCGGCGGCGCCCGCGCGCGACGGCTCGGCCGCGTCCACCGCCGACCTGCTGGTGGTGGACGACGTCACGTGCCGCTTCGGCGGGGTCATCGCGGTCAACGCGGTCTCGTTCGTGGTGGCGCGCGGTGAGCTGTTCGGCCTCATCGGGCCGAACGGGGCCGGCAAGACCACCCTGTTCAACATCGTCACCGGCCTCACCGCGCCCGACGCGGGACACCTCCGGTACCGGGGCGAGGACATCACCGGGCTTCCTCCGTACCGGGTGGCGGAGCGCGGGATCGCGCGCACGTTCCAGAACGTGCGGCTCTTCGGCGAGCTGACCGCGCTCCACAACGTGATGATCGCGCGGCACGTGCGGACGCGGAGCGGCCTGGTGAGCGGCGTGCTCGGTTTGGGCGCGTCCCGGCGGGAGGAGCGCGAGACCCGCGAGCGCGCGGCCACGCTGCTCGCCCTGGTCGGCCTCGCCGACCGGTCCGGGGAGCGCGCCCGCAACTTCTCGTACGGTGACCAGCGGCGCCTGGAGATCGCCCGCGCGCTCGCCCTCGAGCCCGAGCTGCTCCTCCTCGACGAGCCGGCCGCGGGCATGAACGCCGGCGAGAAGCGGGCCCTGAGCGACCTGATCCGGAGCGTCCGCGCCCGCCTGAGCCTGACCATCCTCCTGATCGAGCACCACGTGCCGCTGGTCATGGACCTGTGCGACCGCATCGCGGTGCTGAACTTCGGTCAGCTCATCGCCCTGGGACCGCCCGCGCAGGTGCAGGCGCACCCCGCGGTGGTCGAGGCCTACCTGGGCGACACCGCATGAGCGCGGCCGGCCCTCCCGCCCCGCTGCTCGCGGTCGAGGATCTCTCGATCCGCTACGGCCGCGTGCAGGCGATCGAACACCTGAGCCTCGAGGTCCGCGCCGGCGAGGTGGTGACCCTGATCGGCGCGAACGGCGCGGGCAAGAGCACCACCCTGCGCTCGATCTCGCGCATCGTCCCCATCCACCGCGGCCGCATCGCCTTCGAGGCCCGCGATATCAGCAACGCGCGCCCGAGTGACGTGGTCCGGATGGGCATCGCCCAGGTCCCCGAGGGCCGCCGCATGCTCGCCCGTCAGAGCGTGCTCGACAATCTCCTGCTCGGCGCCTACACGCGCTCGGACGTCGCGGCGATCCGGAGCGACGTCGAGCACCAGTTCACCCGCTTTCCCCGCCTCGCCGAGCGGCGCCGCCAGATGGCCGGCACGCTGAGCGGGGGGGAGCAGCAGATGCTCGCGATCGCGCGAGCCCTGATGAGCCGCCCCCGTCTGCTGTTGCTCGACGAGCCGTCACTGGGGCTGGCTCCCCTGATCGTGCGCGACATCTTCCAGATCATCCGGGACCTGCACGGGGCGGGCGTCACCGTGTTGCTCGTCGAGCAGAACGCGAGCCTCGCGCTCCAGATCGCGGACCGAGGCTACGTGCTGGAGGCCGGCCGCCTGAGCATCAGCGGACCCGCCGCGCAGTTACTGACCGACGAGCGAGTGCGCCGGGCCTACCTCGGCTGACCCCGAGCCGCCTCGACCCAGGTGGCGAGTGCCCCACTTGCGGATGGCGGCGATCACGGGAATGAAGCTGCGCCCCTTGCGGGTCAAGCGATACTCCACCTTCGGCGGAACGAGACCGAAATCCCTTCGCTCGATGAGCCCGGTGTGGGTCAGGGCCTTCAATTCGCGACTCAGGACGCGCGGCGCGATCTCCCGCGTCCCGTCGGCTCCTCTCAGGAGACCACGTCGGACCTCGCCATAGCGAAGCGGGCCGTCCTTGAGATCCCACACGATGCGGAGCTTGTATTTTCCGCTGATCATCTTCTGAAACGCGGTGACCGGGCAACCGCAGGCCGTCGTCGCTCTCGTGCTTGCCATCGCGCCTTCACGATACGACGGGAACCCCGGAGTCGTCCACACTATCATTTTTGTCCATACTTGCTTGTTGGCCCGTTCACTGGCCAAATGCAGCGAACATGATCCTCGTGACCGGGGCCACCGGCCTCAACGGCAAAGAGCTGGTACGCCGCCTCTCGGCGAGAGGGGTGCCGCTGCGGGCGCTGGTCCGCAACGCCGCGAAGGCGGCCGACCTCTCCGCGCTGCCGAACGTCGAGATCGTACCCGGCGACATGGCGCGCCCCGAGACGCTGGCGGGGCCGCTACGCGGGGTGGAGCGCGCCGTGCTCATCTCCTCGTCCGACCCGGCGATGCTCGAGGTTCAATCGAACTTCATCGCGGCGGCGGCCAGGGCCGGCGTCCGGCACGTCGTCAAGCTGTCCGGGATCATGCCCGAGCTCGACTCGCCGTTCCGGTTTGCCCGGATGCACGGCGAGATCGAGCGGCGGCTCGAGGCCTCGGGCATGGCCTTCACGCACCTGCGCGCCGGTGAGTTCATGCCCGCGTACTTCCGGCAGGTGCCGTCGATCGTGACCAAGGGCGCGCTCTTCCTGCCCATGGAGGACGCCAAGATCGCTTCGATCGACATCGGCGACATCGCGGAGGTCGCCGCGACCGTCCTGACCGGCTCCGGGCACGAGGGGAAGATCTATCCCCTCACCGGGCCCGAGGCGCTCAGCATGGCGGAGGTCGCCGACAAGCTCTCCGCGGCCACCGGCAAGCAGATCCGCTACGTCAACGTCGCGCCCGACGACGCGAAGAAGGCGCAGCTCGCCGCCGGCGTGCCGCCCTATCTGGCCGAGGCGCTGGCCGAGCTCTTTGCCGAGCGGCGCCGGGGCAAGGAGGCGCAGGTCTCGCCGGTCGCCCAGACCATCCTCGGACGACGGCCGACGAGCTTCGCCGAGTTCGCCCTGCGGAATGCCGCGATCTTCCGCGGCGAGCAGCCGGCGCCGAGACTCTGAGGGGCCAACTCACCGGGCGGGAGCGCCGGTGAGGCCGAACGCGGCCCACGCGAAGGGATGGGGGTACGTGCGCAGGGTCTCGATCTGGGCCTGGCGAAGCGCCTCCACTGGTCCCAGCCCATCAAGCCGGTCGTAGAGGGCGCGGACCAGCTCGTAGCTCGCCCGGTCGTCCACCTTCCACAGCGTGGTCACCACCGCGGGCGTGCCCGCGTAGAGAAACGCCCGCTGTAGCCCCACCAGCTCGTCGCCGCGCGAGAGCTTCCCGAGCCCGGTCTCGCAGGCCGAGAGCACCACGAGGCGGGCGTGCAGGTCGAGGCCGAACACCTCGCGCACCTCGAGGCGGCCGTCCTCTCCCCCGCCCGGCACCAGCAGCACCGCGGAGGAGAGCGGGTCGTTCTCGCTCAGCTCGCCGTGCGTCGCGAAGTGCACGAGCCCGACCCCCTCGACCAGCTTCTTCACCTGGAGCTCGGTCGCGTCGCCCCGCACCAGGACGGTGGAGTCGGGCTCGCGCTGGCCCACCATGCGCGCCTCGCGCTCGGCCCAGGGCAGCGCGAGGGCCGGGCCCAGATCTGGATTGCCGACCACCAGGGACCGGGCGGGCGCGCCCTTCCCCTTGTCGAGGAGATAGCGGAGCACGCTCGCGCTGGGCAGCGTGCTCAGCGCGAAGTCCTCGACCAGCCAGCGGCCGGCCGGGGAGCGCAGCGCGCCAAACGGCACGTAGTGGAGCACGCCGTGCGGGACGATCAACACCCGCGAGGTGTGGATCTGGTCGCGCGCGGGCCCGACCAGCCGGTGGTAGAGGAGCTGGGCCAGCGCCTGGACGTCGGCCACCGGCGCCTGCGCGGTGATCGCGGTGCGAAAGCGACGCACGAGCCCTACCAGCGACGGGCGGTCACCCGGCAGTCGGACCACCTTGAACTGCTGGCGATCCACGACCCAGAGGATGGTGCCCGCCTCGCCGACCTCGTACTCCAGCAGGGTCGTATCCAGCGGGAGCAGACGCTGGATCTCGGGGAGCGTCACCGGCTCCACCGTCATCAGGGACGCCTGCTCGAGGCTCTCCTTGCGCACGCGCTCGAGGAACGCCCGGTAGTCGCGGTCGAGCCCCTCGGGGACCGGACGAGCCGGCTCGCCCTCTCCCGATCCCTCCCCGTCCGCCTCCTGACTCTCGGCCTGGGCCCGCGCCTCGGCCAGCCGAGCCCGCAGCTTGACCTCCTCGTCGACCAGCGCGCGCGTCCGTCCCTTGGACAGCGTGGTCTCGCTCCCGAGCAGGTCGAGGAACGTGCGCGATCGGCTCTGCTCCACGATGGCGAAGGCCTCGTCTGGATGCTGCGCCTGAAGGGCCACGAGCACCGCGTGCTGATAGATGCGCTGCTTGTCGTCCAGGAAGGCGGCGCGGAGCGAGACGTCGCCAAGGTCTGCCCGCAGCTCCTCGATGGAGCGCACCGCCTCGCGCGCCGAGCTCAGCGCCTCGTCGATCCGACCCAGCCCCTCGAGGGCCCGCGACTGACCGTGGTAGAGCCCCGCCATGCCGCCCGTGCGCTTGATCTGGTTGGAGAGCGCGATGGACTGCTGGTAGATGCCGAGCGCCTTCGCCCAGTCCTTGCGTGACAGCGCCAGCGATCCCTGGCCCGCGAGGAGCTGCAGCTCCATCTCCCGAAGCCCGCTCTGGCGCGCGAACTTGAGTCCGCGATCGAACGCCGCGTCGGCCGCGTCGGGATGGTTGAGCGCGAGCTCGGCCCGTCCGACGCTCAGGTAGGCGCCGGCGGCCCACCGGCGCAGGTTGATCCGCCGCCCCACGGGCGCGTTCTTTCCGAGCTGCCCCTCGGCGGCTTCGAAGAACTGGGCGGCCTGCGTGCTCCGGGCGAGTGCGGTGTTGTAGTCCTGCTGGGCGAAGGCGATGGTGGCGAGGCCGTTGAGGATGAAGCCCTCGGCCTGACCCTCGCGTCGACCGGTCAGGCGGGTCCGGGAGAACTCGAGCCCCTCCTCGTAGACCTGGCGCGCGTGGGTCAGGTCCCCGACGAGACGATAGGCGGTGCCGAGCTGCCCATACGCGCCGGCCCAGGTCCCAAGCTCCAGGGGCGTGAGCCCGGTCGAGGCCTTGAACAAGTCGATCGAGCGCGTCCCCGCCTGGATGGCCCTCTGGTAGTGGCCGCTCCGGACGGAGACGATCTGGACCGCGTGCCAGGCCCGGGCGGCGCGCGCCTTGTCGCCCTGCTGCTCGGCCTGGGCCGCGGTGCGCTCGTAGTAGGCGAGCGCCTGCGGGCCCTGCCCACGATTGATGACCTGCAGGACCAGCGGCCCCTCGAGGGGGAACTCACCCTCGGGCGTGCTGGGAGCGTCTTGCGTCGTCTGATTGCCCTGGCGATTGCGGCCCTTCCCTCCGCCACCGCCCGGCCCGCGCTGGGCCTCGGCGGGTGCGACGAGGCTCGCCACCAGGAGCACGACGGCGACCGGAATCACCAGCCACAGCCCCAGCGTGCGCATGAATCTCACGCCGAGCATATCCCGACTCAGCCGCGACGCAGTGACGGATTCCGGAGCTCGAGAAGGTCCTGGGCGCGAATCGCGATGTTGCTCTTGACGTCGGGCTGGGCGGGGACGATGTAGAAGCGGCCCTCGCGGATGCCCTGGACCACCTGCTCGGCGACCTCCGAGGGCGGGTAGCCGCCGGCGAGGCGGTCCGACAGGCTCTGCCCGAAGGCCTGGGCCATCGGGCCGGCCTTGCCTTCCTCCGCGAGCTCGTCGGGCCGGTTGCGGGACGACCGCATGATGGCCGTGTTGATGAGGCCGGGGCAGACCACCGACACGCCGATCGGCGCGCCGGTGACCTGGAACTCCTTGAACATGGACTCGGAGAGCGCCACCACCCCGTGCTTGGTGACGTCGTACACCGACATGAACTGGGCGGTGGTGAGCCCGGCCATCGACGCGGTGTTGACGATGTGCCCCTCGTCGCCCCCCGCGAGCATCCGCGGCACGAACGCGCGGACGCCGTGGATCACCCCCCAGAGGTTCACGTTGATCACCCACTGCCAGTCCGCCAGCGTGTGCTCGTGGACCGCCCCGATCACCGCGACACCCGCGTTGTTGCAGAGCACGTGCGCGGCGCCGAACGCGGCGTAGGTCTCGCGGGCCAGCCGCTCGAGGTCGTCGGGACGCGAGACGTCGACCTGCGTGGCCAGCACCGCGGGGGTCCGTCGCTTCAGCGCATCGGCCGCCGTCGCGAGCGCCTCCGCCTCGATGTCGGCCATCACGACCTTCATGCCCTCGGCGACGAAGCGCTCGGCGAGCGCCAACCCGATACCGCTGGCCGCCCCGGTCACCACCGCGACGCGATCCCTGAGCTGCTTCATGGGTGCTCCTCCGTCCGTCGAGGGAGTCCGGACGCCGCGGCCAGCTCTTCCCAGAGCCGCGCGAGATCGCCGGCGCTCACCGGGTGGTGCTCGGCCAGGGCGGCGACGCGGGGGTAGAGCGCGCGGCGGGCGTATGCGCGATAGAGGACCGGCAAGGTCATGAGCAGCGCCACGAAGGCGTCCTGCAGCGCCGGGGGCCAGCGCCGCTCGTGCGCGTCGCGGGCTGAGCCGAAGTCGAAGGCGGGCCGCGCCGCGCCGGCGGCGCCGCGGCGCTCGGCGCGGAGGGCGGCGGTGGCCGGGCCGTCGACCGTCCCGGCCGCCAGCACCACGCCGTATGCCTCGCGCGCATGCGCCTCGGTCACGAGCCCGGCCAGGACATCCGCCCGCACCGCGTCCACCGGCCGCTCCAGCGGATCGCCGTGTCCGCCTCCTCCGGGAGTACGCATGCTCAGCACGTCACCCGGCTCCAGCGCGAGCAGGTCGATCTTCGGCAGGACCCGCTCGCCCGGCGTGCCGGGGTTCAGCACCGCACGGCCGGTCGCGCCCGCGCGACCGCCGGCCACGCCCCAGGGCGCGAAGCGGAGCCGCTCCATTCCCCGCGCGGTGATCTGCCCTTCCGGCCTCAGCACCTGCACGTCGAGCCGCACCGCGTGCCCGCCGCGCCAGCGGCCGGGCCCGGCTGAATCGGCCACCAGATGGAAACGCCGGATCACGACCGCCGGCACCTCGACCTCGAGCGTCTCCGCCGGCGTGGTCTTCAGGAAGCCGAGCGAGGCGTCGCAGCCGTCCACCCCGTCGCGCCCGGGCCGGCCACCGCCGCCGCCGATCATCGGCTCGATCACCGTCACGTGCCGCCGTCCCGCCTCGAGATCGGGGAGCGCGAGCGCGACCATGCAGCCCTGCCCGCCGCTCGCGGCCGGGATCTCCGAGGGGAGCGCCCGGGCCAGCGCCCCCAGGACCGCGTCGTAGATGCGGAGCACGGTGGCGTAGCGGACGCCGCAGGCCGCCGGGAACTGGGGATTCACTACCGAGCCCGCCGGCAGGGTCATCCGGATCGGGCGCAGCACCCCCGCGTTCAGCGGGATGCCGGGATCCTTCGTGATGAAGTAATTGAACAGGGCGATCGCCATGAACGGATGCGCGCGCCCGCCGGTCGGCACGTTGAGGGCCGAGCCCACCTGCACGTC
>DATMMH010000326.1:0-20906 GCA_035569855.1 Candidatus Dormiibacterota bacterium | reverse complement strand
CCTTTCTGACTGCTGTTCGTTTCCAACTACCGTTGTTCGCTCTACTGCGGCCCCCTGGGGCCTCGACTCGCGCCCTTAGGATGCACCCGCGATGCCAGAGGGATCGGGGTGCCGGAAATGCTGAATCCACAACATGTTAAGCCTCCACGGCCAGATGGACCCGGGCCTCGGGTTGGGCGTTCTGCCCGGCATGGCCCGGCTTGGCCGTCCGGCAATCTGCCGCTGACCACACCTTGAGGGCCTTCGAGCGGTCTGGTACGGTGGAGCGCCATGACGTTCACCCGCGGCGGACCCGTACGCGTCCGCATCTCCGTAGTTCTTCTCGGCTTGATCGGCGTTTCTGGAATCGCCGGCTGCGCGACCGGCCCACCGACATCTGCAGCGGCCCCGCATGGTCTACCGCCCGCGGTCCGCGAAGTGCTCCCCAACGGTCTTCGACTCATCGTACAGGAACATCGCGCGGCCACCGCGGTGGCGATCCACCTGTGGGCCGGCGTAGGCGGACGAGATGAGGTCGTCGGCGAGCGTGGCTTTTCACACTTCGCCGAACACATGCTGTTCAAGGGGACCGAGACTCGCGGGCGCGGCTTCGTCGATTCGGAGGTGGAAGGGATAGGCGGCCGCACGAACGCGGGCACGTCCAACGACTACACCTTCTACTACCTCCTGCTGCCGGCGAGCCGTGTCGTGCCCGGTATCTCCCTGATCGCCGACATGGTCCTCAACTCGGTATTCGATCCCACCGAGCTCGGGCGCGAGCGCGACGTCGTGTTCGAGGAGGTCCGCCTGAACGACGACAACCCTCGCTCGTCGCTGGGCCGCCAGCTCTACGCGCTGCTCTACGAGGGCCATCCCTACGGCCGACCCGTGCTGGGTGACGCCGACGACCTCCGCGCCGCGACCCAGGCCACGCTCCGCGGCTACTACGCGCGCCACTACGTCCCCGACAACATGACGCTCGTAGTGGTCGGACCGGTGGACCCGGCCGAGGTGCGAGCAGCCGCGATCCACGCGTTCGGAGCGCGCCCGGCTGCGGGCTACACGCGCCGGCCGCTGTCCGCGCCAGTGCCATTCGAGGGTGTGCGAGTACGCTCGGTCGAGCGACCGGAGCGCCAGACTCAGCTCGGGCTCGCCTGGCTCGGGCCGCCGCTGGGCCACCCCGACCAGGCGGCGGTGGACGTGCTGGGCCACATCCTGGGCGGATCACGCAGCTCTCGGCTCAACCAGGCGCTCCGGGAGAAGGCCCGGCTCGTGTCGAGCATTAGCGGCTGGTACGGCGCGCTCCAGGGCGCGGGCGCGATCGGCGTCACCGCGCAGCTCGAAGGGACCGACCAGGCGGTGGTGGAGCGGGCCATCATGGCGGAGATCGAGCGCCTCCGGTCCGACGGGGTGACCGCGGAGGAGCTCGCGCGCGCGATCACCGCGTCCGAGGCGGAGCGCGAGTTCTCGCGCGAGACCGTCGAAGGCCTCGCGCTCGCGTACGGCCGCGCCGAGACGGTCTGGAGCCTCGAGGCGGAGCGCGGTTATCTCGACCGCGTTCGCGCGGTGACCCGCCGGCAGGTCCAGGACGCGGCGAGGCGCTATCTCACCGGGTCCTACGCGAGGCTCGCTTTCGTGTCGCGGAGTCGTCCACAGTGAGCCACCGCCGCCTCCTCCCCGGCGTGCTCGGCGCCCTCGCTCTGTGGTGGACCGCGACCGGTGTCGCGGCTGCGGAAGGCCCCCAACGCGCGCGGCTCCCGAGCGGGCTGACCGTGCTGGTGCGCGAGAGCACCGCCACGCCGGTCGTGGCCGCCTCGCTCGTCGTGCGGATGGGTTCGCGGTGGGAGACGGAGGACAACGCGGGCATCAGCCACCTCCTCCAGCAGGTGCTACTGAAGGGGACGACCAGCCGCTCGAGCCTCGACGTCGCGGAGACCGCGGAGGGACTGGGCGGCGGGATCAGCGCCTCGGCCGACATGGACTACTCCGAGATCCGGGCCACTGCGCTGGCGCGCAACTGGAAGAAGATGCTCGACCTGGTCGCCGACGTGGCCCTCCGGCCCTCGCTGCCCGCCGGGGAGATCGACGGTGAACGGCGGGCGGTCCTGACCGCGCTCCGGAACCGGCAGGACCAGCCGTTCCCGCTGGCCATCGACACGGTCATGAGCCGCGTGTACGGCGATCATCCGTACGGTCGCCCGGTGCTGGGCCGCCCGGCCGCGCTCGAGCGCCTCGATCGCGGCGCCCTCCTGGCGTACCACCGGCGCTTCTTCCGCGCGCCCCGCATGATCCTGGCGGTGAGCGGCGACGTCCCGGCGGGAGAGGTGATGGCCGAGGTCGCGCGCCTCTTCGCGGACGCGCCGACGGACGATCCGGAGGTGGAGCCGAGCCTGCCGGCGGCGGCGGCGCGAGCCGACCGCACCGTGCTGATCAAGCCGGCGGCCCAGGCCCAGGTGCTGATCGCTTTCCTCGCGCCGCCCACCGCGCACGCCGACTACGCGGCGGTCAAGGTGCTCTCGACCGTGCTGGGCGGGGGCATGGCCGGCCGGCTCTTCACGGAGGTCCGCGACAAGCGCGGCCTGGCATACTCCACCGCCAGTCTCTATCCGTCCCGCCTGGGCCCGGGCGTCTTCTATACACAGCTCGGGACCGCGCCCGCGAACCAGGCGCGCGCCGAGGCCGCGGTGCTGGTCGAGCTCGAGCGGATCCGGATCGGGCCGGTCAGCCCGGCGGAGCTCGCGCGCGCCAAGGCCTATCTGCTCGGCCAGTTCGCGCTCGACCGGCGCACGAACGCGCGGCTCGCGTGGTACGACACCTTCTTCGAAGCGCTCGGGGTCGGCGCCGACTTCGCCGACCGCTACGTGCGCGCGGTCGAGGCGGTCACCGCGGCGGACGTGCAGCGCGTGGCCGGGACCTACCTGACAACGCCGACCATCGTCACGCTCGGCCCCGCGGCGCCGTAGGACCCGCGTGTTTCCGCTGAAGGACGACAACCCGACCAGCACCACTCCCGTGTTCACGGTCGGGTTGATCATCTTGAACGCGCTGGTCTTCGTCTACCAGTTCTCGCTGGAAGCCGGCGGTCCGGACGGCGCGCGGGCGGGCCAGGCATTCATCTCCGAGTTCGGGCTGGTGCCGTGCCGCCTGACGGGAGCCTGCCGGAGCGCCGCGGACCTGCCCTCTCCGGTGCTGTCCATCTTCACGTCGATGTTCATGCACGGTGGCCTCTTCCACATCGCGGGCAACATGCTCTACCTGTGGATCTTCGGCAACAACGTGGAGGACACGCTCGGGCACGCGCGGTTCGTCGTGTTCTATCTGCTCTCCGGGGTGGCCGCCGCGCTCGCCCAGACCGCGATCGGACCCGATTCGACAGTGCCCATGGTCGGCGCCAGCGGGGCCATTTCCGGCGTCCTGGGCGCCTACCTGATCCTGTTCCCGCACGCCTACGTGACCACGCTGATCATCTTCGGCTTCTTCTTCCGCCTGGTGAGGATCCCGGCCGTGGTGGTCCTCGGCTTCTGGATCGTCATCCAGGTGGTCAGCGGGCTAGGGAGCCTCGGCGTGGGCGGCGGGGTGGCGTTCTTCGCCCATATCGGGGGCTTCCTGGCCGGGATGGGGCTCCTGTTCGTGCTTAGACCTCGCGCCGGTGCGCGCACCGTCTGAATTGGGCGGGGGAGGGGGTTCGGCTATATAATTGTGTCCGTTGAAATTTCCGGCTCGGTCCCAGGGGGCTCTGGAGCCCGCATGAAAGCCGTCGACGTGGCCTTGGGGTTTGGGACACGGTTCCGGCCCCTGATGGCGCATATCCCAGCGCTTCACCGCGCTCGCCGTCCTGCGGTGCCGCCTTCCCCAAACGGTGTCACTCTCATCGAAGGTGAACGAGCCCGCGTCGTGGCCGAGGACTCTCGTGGCCGGCGCTCGGGCGGGAGAAAGGAGCCGGCGTGAAGAGGGTCCCCAAGAACCGTGGCTTGTCGAAACCCGCCGAGTCCAACCGCAAGGCCGCGGCGACCCGTGGCAATCGGCTTCCAGCTCCCGCCAAGGCCGGCAACCAGGGGCAGGCCAAGACCAAGCTGAGGCTGGACGTGGCGCTGGTCGAACGTCGACTCGTGGAGTCGCGGGAGAAGGCGGCGCGGCTCATCCTGGCCGGCGACGTGCTCGTCGACGGGCTGAGAGTGGACAAGGCCGGTGCGCTCGTCGCGCCGGGCGCGAAGCTCGAGCTGGTGGCGCGACCCCGGTTCGTGAGCCGCGGCGGGGACAAGCTGGCGCACGCGCTCGGGGTCTTCGCGATCGCTCCACGCGGACGGGTGGCCATCGACGTGGGCGCGTCCACCGGAGGCTTCACCCACTGCCTGCTCGAGCAGGGCGCGGTGAAGGTCTACGCGGTGGACGTGGGGCACGGTCAGCTCGACGCCAAGCTTCGGGCGGACGGGCGCGTGGTCGTCATGGAGAAGACCAATGGGCGGAACCTGCCGGTGGACTCCTTCCCGGACGCGCCGGACCTGGCCACGGTGGACGTCTCGTTCATCTCGCTGGAGAAGGTGCTGCCGTCGGTATTCAACGTGTTGACCGGGCACGGCGAGGCGATCGTGCTGGTCAAGCCGCAGTTCGAGGTGGGGAAGGGGCAGGTGGGCAAGGGAGGTGTCGTGCGCGACAACGCCGACCACCGAACGGTGATCGCCCGAGTCGCGCGCTTCGCGGTCCTGCACGGTTGGCACGTGCGCGGGGTCACCGCCTCCCCGCTCAAGGGCCCGAAGGGCAACCGCGAGTTCTTCCTGCTGCTCACCAAGACCGGCCGGACCCTGGCCGACCTGGACGCCCTGATCACTAAGACCACGGCGGTGGAAGAGCCGCAGACGTGAAGCGGCTCGGTATCGTCGCCAAGACCGACCGGGAGGAAGCCCGCACGGTGGTACCGCAGCTCCTCGAATGGTGCGCGGCCCACGGGATCCAGCCGGTTCTCGAGAAGGAGACCGCGGGGCTCAACCCCGAGGCGACGGCGACGGTGCCGACGGTGGGCAGGTCCGAGCTGCCGGCCCAGTCCGATCTGCTGCTGGTCCTGGGCGGCGACGGGACCTTGCTGAGCATGGCGCGTCTGGTAGGCGACCTCGGCGTTCCGATCCTCGGCGCCAACCTGGGGGGCCTGGGATTTCTCACCGCGCTGACGGTGGACGAGCTGTTTCCTGCCCTCGAGGCCTACCTCCGCGGCGAGCTGGTGATCGAGGACCGCATGCTGCTCGAGGCGCGCGTCTTCCGCCAGGGTGAGCGGCTCAGCGAGTACACGGCGCTGAACGACGTCGTCATCACCAAGTCCGCGATGAGTCGCATCATCCGGCTCGAGGTCGCGGTGGACGGCGACTTCGCGACGGGCTACCGGGCGGACGGGCTGATCCTCTCGACCCCGACCGGCTCGACCGCCTACTGCCTCTCGGCGGGTGGGCCGATCGTGTTCCCGACCATGGACGCGGTGGTGCTCACCCCGATCTGCTCGCACACCCTGACCAACCGGCCCATCGTGCTGCCCGCGACCCAGCGCATCACCATCACGCTGCTCACGGACCAGGACGTCATGCTCACGCTCGACGGGCAGGTGGGCTTCGTGCTGAAGGCCAACGACACGGTGGAGGTCCGCCGGGCCGCGGCCCGCATCCGCCTGCTGCGCTTCCCCCAGAAGCACTTCTTCTCGGTGCTCCGCACCAAGCTCAAGTGGGGCGAACGGTAGCCGTCTCGCGCCGGCTGTTCGGCGGCGGATACAGTTGAGCCTCCGAGGCCCTCGGTCGTAGCATGGCGACGACCATGCTGCGCGAGCTCTCCATCCGGAACCTGGCGGTGGTCGAGGAGGCGGTGGTGCCGTTCGCCGCCGGACTCAACGTGCTCACCGGCGAGACCGGGGCCGGCAAGTCCATCGTGGTCGACGCCCTGCTGCTGATCACCGGCGCGCGGGCCCAGCTCGATTGGATCCGCACCGGGGCCGACACCGCGGTCGTGGAGGCGGTCTTCGACATCGACCCGGCGGGGCCGGTGGCCGTGTTGCTGGACGAGGCCGGGCACCGCGTGGGCGACGGCGAGCTCGTGATCAAGCGCGAGCTCGCCCGCTCGGGTCGGCATCGCGCCTTCGTCAACGACGGCGCGGCCACGGTGGGACTACTCGAGCGACTCGGGGAGGCGCTGGTGGAGCTGCACGGTCAGCACGAGCACCAGCGGCTGATGGAGCCGGCCCGCCAGCTCCTGCTGCTGGATCGGTTCGCGGAGGCGGAAGACCGGCGCGAGCGGGTCGGCGTGCTGGTCCGCGGCTGGGAGGAGGCGCGCGCGGCGCGGGAGCGGCTGCGCGAGGAGATGCGCGAGGGGGCGCGGCAGGAGGATCTCTACCGCTTCCAGCTCTCCGAGATCGACGCGGTCCAGCTGAAAGACGGCGAGGAGGACGAGCTGCGGGCGGAGCGCGGGCGGCAGCAGCACGCCGAGCGCATCGTGGCGGGGTTGCAGGAGGCGCTCGGCCTGCTCTACGAGGATCCGCAGTCGGCGGTGGCCCGGCTCGCCCGCGCGGGCGCGCTGCTGCGGGACATCGCGCGGTACGAGCCCGACGCCGCCGCGCCGATCGAGGCGCTCGAAGGCGCGCAGTCCTACATCGAGGACGTGGTGGGGCGCGCCCGCGCGCTCCGCGACCGGGCGGTCTTCGATCCCGACCGGCTCGAGCGCATCGACGCCCGTCTCGACGCCATCGTCAAGCTCAAGCGCAAGTACGGCGACTCGGTGGCCGCGATCCTCGCCCACCGCCAGGAGGCCGCCGCCGCGCTCGACCGCATCACCCGGCACGACGCGGTCGCGGAGGAGCTCGAATCCGCCGTCGCCGCCGCGGCGGCCGCCGCCTCCACCGAGGCGGACGCGCTCTCCCAGGCCCGGACGCGCGGAGCGGAACGGCTCGAACGGCTCATCCAGAAGGAGATCCGCGGCCTCGGAATGGAGCACGGGCGCTTTCGGGTGGCGCTGCGTCGCGAGGCGGCCGCCGGCGGCGAGCTGGCCGGGGGCCAGTCGAGCTGGCGCGTGGGCTCGCGGGGCGCGGAGACCGCGGAGCTCCTGCTCTCGGCGAACCCGGGTGAGGATCTGCGACCGCTCGCGAAGGTGGTCTCGGGCGGGGAGCTGTCGCGCGTGATGCTGGCCGCGAAGACCGTCCTCGCCGCCGCCGACGACGTACCGGTGCTGGTCTTCGACGAGGTGGACGCGGGAATCGGCGGACGCGTGGCCGACGTGGTCGGCCAGAAGCTCCGTGCCACCGCCGCGGGTCGCCAAGTCCTCTGCGTCACCCACCTCGCTCCCATCGCGGCGTACGCGGGCCATCATCTGCTCGTGGAAAAGCGCGTCTCTCGCGGCGCGACCCGCACCACCGTGACTCCGCTGCAGGCCGCGGCGCGGGTGGACGAGCTGGCGCGCATGCTGGGCGGGGAGCGGGTCACCGAGACCTCGCGCCGCCACGCCCGGGAGCTCCTGCGCGACTCGGCGGGTGGTGTAAGATGAGGGCCTGATGCTCAACTTGATCTTTCGCTCGATCTTCGGCACCAAGCACGAGCGCGACGTCAAGCGCATGCGCCCGGTGGTCGAGGCGATCGCCGCGCTGGAGCCCGGGCTGCAGGCGCTCTCCGACGCGGCCCTGCGCGCCAAGACCGTCGAGTTCCGCCAGCGGCTCGCCGACGGCGCCGAGATCGACGATCTGCTGCCGGAGGCCTTCGCGGCGGTTCGCGAGGCGGCCCGGCGCACGGTGCGCATGCGGCATTTCGACGTCCAGATGATGGGCGGCATGGTGCTGCACTCCGGCAAGATCGCCGAGATGGCGACCGGCGAGGGCAAGACCCTCGTGGCCACGCTGCCCGCGTACCTGAACGCGCTGCCCGCGCTCGGCACCCACGTGGTCACGGTCAACGACTACCTGGCCCGGCGCGACGCCCAGTGGATGGGGCCGATCTATCACGCGCTCGGCCTCACCGTCGGGGTCATCCAGCACGAGGTGCAGTACCTCTACGATCCCGACTTCGCGTCGCCCGACATCCGGCTCGCCGCGCTCCGACCGGTCAGCCGGAAAGAGGCCTACGCGGCCGACATCACCTACGGCACCAACAACGAGTTCGGCTTCGACTACCTCCGCGACAACATGCAGTTCAGCCTCGACGACATCGTGCAGCGGGAGCACCACTACGCGATCGTCGACGAGGTCGACTCGATCCTGATCGACGAGGCGCGCACGCCGCTCATCATCTCCGGCCGCGACCGCAGCGCGGAGAGCCGCGCCCCGCTCTACGAGAAGGTCAACCGGGTGATTCCGCGGCTCAAGCGGGCCGCCACCATCGTGGAGGGCAAGCTCTCCGAGATCGAGGAGCAGGCCGTGGGCGACTTCATCGTGGACGAGAAGGCGCGCACGGTCTCACTCACCGAGCAGGGGGTCGCGTACTGCGAGCGGCTGCTCGGCCTCGAGAACCTCTCGGATCCGGCCCACATCGAGACCGCCCATCACATCCACCAGGCGCTCAAGGCCCACCACATCTTCCACAAGGACGTGGACTACGTGGTCAAGGACCTGGAGACGGTGGACGACCAGGGCCGGGCGGTGCTGCAGCCGCAGGTCATCATCGTGGACGAGTTCACCGGGCGCATGATGCCGGGCCGGCGCTGGTCCGACGGCCTGCACGAGGCGGTCGAGGCCAAGGAAGGGCTCAAGATCGCGCGCGAGAACCAAACCCTCGCCACCATCACGCTGCAGAACTACTTCCGCATGTACGACAAGCTCTCCGGCATGACCGGCACCGCGGCCACCGAGGCCGAGGAGTTCGCCAAGATCTACGAGCTCGACGTCACGGTGATCCCGACCAACCGCACGCTGGGCCGGGTCAACTATCCGGACGTGGTCTACAAGACCGAGCGGGAGAAGTTCGACGCGGTCGCCGACGAGATCGCGGAGCGCCACGCCAAGGGCCAGCCGGTCCTGGTCGGCACCGTGTCCATCGAGAAGTCGGAGCGGCTCTCGAAGCTGCTCAAGAAGCGCGGCATCACCCACCAGGTGCTCAACGCCAAGTACCACGAGCGCGAGGCGGAGATCGTGGCCCAGGCCGGCCGGGAGAAGACGGTCACCATCGCCACCAACATGGCCGGGCGGGGTACCGACATCCTGCTCGGCGGCAATCCCGACTTTCTCGCCAAGGCCCTGCTGAGCAAGAAGGGGCTCGACCCGGCCACCGCGCCCGCCGAGGCGCGCGAGGCGTCCTGGCTCGAGGCCAAGAAGGTGACCGATCCGGAGCACGAGCGGGTTGTCGGCCTCGGCGGCCTGCACATCATCGGCACCGAGCGGCACGAGTCGCGGCGGGTCGACAACCAGCTCCGCGGCCGGTCGGGCCGCCAGGGCGACCCCGGCTCGTCCCGCTTCTACCTCTCGCTCGAGGACGACCTGCTGCGCATCTTCGGCTCGGAGCGCATCCAGCGCATCATGGATCGGCTCGGGATGGAGGAGGGCGAGCCGATCGAGCACAAGCTGGTGACCCGTGCGATCGGTACCGCCCAGAAGCGCGTGGAGACGCGCAACTTCGAGATCCGCAAGCACCTGCTCGAGTACGACGACGTCATGAACAAGCAGCGTGAGATCGTCTACGGGCTGCGGCGGGAGGTCCTGGCGGGGGAGAGCCAGGAGGAGACCCTGCTCGAGTGGATCGGGGATCTGGCGGGCGCGCTGGTCGAGCGCTACGCGGCGACGGACGCGCATCCCGAGGACTGGGATCTGGTGGGGCTCAACGAGGCGCTCCATCGCCAGTTCGATTTCCGTCTGCCCCAGCCCAAGCTCGAGGCGGTCGCCGCTCATGAGGCGCTGGTAGACGAGGTGACGGAGGCGGCGGAGCAGCACTATCGGGGGCGGGAGCGCGAGATGGGCGGCGAGATGTTCCACCGCCTGGAGCGCTGGATCGTGCTCGGGCTCGAGTGGGACGGCGGCGGCTTCCGCGGGATCAACCAGCTCTGGCGCGAGCACCTGCTCAACATGGACCACCTGAAGGAGGGCATCGGCCTCCGCGGGTACGGCCAGCGCGACCCGCTGACGGAGTACAAGAAGGAAGCCTTCGACATGTTCCAGGAGATGATCGGCAGCCTCAAGGAAACCGCCGTCGAGCAGCTCTTCAAGGTACGCATGACCCGCGAGGACGCGCCGGTCACCCAGGTGGCGCAGCGGCCCTTGGCGGACTGGCAGGAGTCGCGGGGCGGGGAGGAGGGTGGCACCGTCACCGCACGCCCCGCCGCGACCCGCCCGGAGCCCCGCACCGTCGACGGGCAAAAGGTCGGGCGCAACGATCCGTGCCCGTGCGGATCGGGCAAGAAGTACAAGAAGTGCTGCCTGCTCAAAGGAGCGTAGCCGCGCCGGGTCGACCAACCCACATCTAGTGCCGCGCGCTGCTCCCGCCCCCCACTCGTGGGGTTTTTTCTTGGTCGATCGCTCGACCGTATGGTATTCATGAAATACGCCCTGCGGGCGGGACCTCTATGCGACTCGAAGCGATCCTGGTTCACGGATTCAAGTCGTTCGCTGAGAAGACCGAGGTCAAGGTCTTCCCGGGGGTCACCTGCATCGTCGGCCCGAACGGCTGCGGCAAGTCCAACGTGGCCGACGCCATCCGGTGGGCCCTCGGCGAGCAGAGCCCGAAGACCCTCCGGGGCACCAAGATGGAAGACGTCATCTTCCACGGATCGGCGTCGCGGAAGATGGTCGGCATGGCGGAGGTCAACCTCGTCTTCAACAACGACGGGGGCCTCGACGTGCCGTGGAGCGAGGTCGCGGTCGCCCGGCGCCTCTACCGCACCGGAGAGAGCGAATACCTGCTCAACACGAACGTCTGCCGCCTGCGCGACATCCAGGATCTCTTCGCGGGCACCGGCGTCAATCCGAAGGCCTACGCCCTCATGGACCAGGAGCGGCTCAACCACGTGCTGACCGCCAAGCCGTGGGAGCGCCGCGTGTTCATCGAGGAGGCCGCGGGCATCGCCCGCTACAAGCAGCAGCGCTCGGAGACGCAGGGCAAGCTCGACGCCACCCGCCTGAACCTCCAGCGGCTGCGCGACGTGATGGAAGAGGTGCGCCGGCAGCTCTCCTCCATCGAGCGGCAGGCGCGAAAAGCCCAGCAGTACAAGGCGCTCCAGGCCGAGCGCCAGACCCTGGATCTGGCCCTGGTCGCCGCGGACTACGCCACGCTCACCACCCAGCACGAGACGGTCACCCGCGAAATGGAGACGCTGCGGCAGGACGAGGAGCAGCAGCGTACGCGGGCCGCCACGCTCACCGGGCGCCAGGCGCTGCAGGCGGCCGCGATCCAGGATATCGAATACCGCCTCGGCGACCTGCGCCAGTCCGTCCAGAAGATCCAGGGCGAAGCCGAGCGGCTCCTGGAGCGGCGCGAGCAGATGGGGCTGCAGATCCAGGACCTCCTCGCGGAGGAGACGCGCCTGGAGGAGGAGATCCGCGGCCTGGGTGAGCGCCGCGTCGCGCTGACCACCGAGCGCGACGAGAAGACCCGCGGGCTCGACGAGGCTCGCCGCAGGCACGGGCTGCAGGACCAGGAAGTGCAGCGCGTGGAGACGCTGATCGAGGCCTGCCGGGCGGCGCTCGTGGAGCGGCGCGACCGGTTCGAGGCGCTCCGGCTCGAGCAGATCCGCGTGGCGGGTGCGCGCGCCGACCTCACGCGCTCGAGCGGGGAGCTGCGCGAACGGCGCGCCCAGGTGGACCGGCGGGCAGACCGCCTAGCCGCGGAGCTGGCCGCCGCGCGCGCGGAGGCCGAGGAGCTGGCGGCCACCCGCAGCCGTCTCGAGGCGGCGCGACAGCGCACCGGGGCCCAGCTCTCGCTGCTCGGTACCGAGCTGCAGGAGATCGAAGCGGCCCGTCGCGCGCGGGAGATCGTCCGCGGCGAGGCGCAGGAGGCGCTCGCCGAGCTGCGCGTGAGGCTGGCCGCCCGGCAGTCCGCGCGGGAATCCCTCGAGCGCCTGGAGCGCGAGCGGGAGGGATACGGCGCGGGCGTCCGGGCGATGTTCTCATCCACCGCGGCTGGGGCCCTGGGCGGCGTCGTCGGGACGGTGGCGGACCTGCTGGAAGTTCCGAGCGGGCTCGAGACGGCGGTGGAGGCGGTGCTGGGAGACCGACTGCAATGGGTGGTGGTGGAGCGCTTCGAGCACGCCCGCGCCGCGCTCGGCTACCTGGAGCGCGAGGGAGCGGGCGCGGCCACCCTGCTCCCGCTCGAGACCCTGCCGACCCAAGCCGACCTCCCCGCCGATTCCGGCGAGGTGAGCTGGGCGGCCCGGCTGATCGGTGGCCCCCGCCCGGCGCTGCTCCACTACCTGCTCGGCCGTGTGGGCATCGTGTCCCACCTGGACCAGGCCGAGACGCTGTGGCGGCGGAACGGCGTGGTCGCCACCTACGTCACGCGCTCCGGCGAGGTGCTCTCGCCGAGCGGACGGCTCACCGGCGGCCACCGCGACAGCGAGCGCCAGGGAAACGACCAATCGCTGCTCGGCCGCAAGCGAGCCATCCGCCAGCTCGTCGAGGAGATCGCAGAGCTGGGGCGGAGCGTGGAGGCCGCCGCCACGCGGGTGGAGACGATCGACGGAGAGGTGGCCTCGCTTCGTACGCGGCTCGAAGGGATCCAGTCCAACTACCAGGCCCAGGAGACCGCGCGAGTATCGGGTGAGAAGGACCTCGAGTCGGTGCGCCGAGAAGAGGACCGCGTCACCCGTCATCTGGAGACGCTCGCGGCGGAGAACGAGCAGCTCACCGGCGAGGGGCACGAGACGGCCTCCCAGCTCCTCGAGCTGGAGCGGGCCCTGATGGCGGCCTCGGAGCGGGAGGCGCGCCTCGGTAGCGACATGACCGAGCTGCAGGCGCTCCTGGAAAACGGGCAGGGGGACGAGGCCGCCCTCAACGAACGGATCACCACCTGTCGGGTCGAGCTGGCCACCGAGGCCGAGCGGGTGGAGGCGCTGGGGCGCGACATCGAGCGACTCACCAGCCTCGAACAGGACTTCGGCGCGCAGCAAGAGCAGGCGGTCGCTCGGCGAGCCCAGACCGCCGAGCGCCGGAGCGATCTGGCCGCCGAGCGGGAGCGGACCGACGCGCAGGCCCGCGAGGCGGTGACCGAACGCGACCGGCTCGAGGCAGAAGTGGCGGTCATCGCGGAAGAGCATCAGCGCCAGCTCGGTGAGCGGCAGGCTCTGGAAGGAGAGCTGCGCGAGGTGCAGCAGCACCTCAACGGTCTGGTGAGTCGCCTGCACCAGCTCGATCTCATAGAGACGGAGGGCCGCGTCCGGCGCGAGGAGCTGCTGCAGGAGGCGCGGCGACGCCACGCCACCGAGACCGCGGAGGCGCTGCTCGCCGCGCATGACGTCACCCGCGATCTCGACGAGACGCGCCAGCGGCACGAGGAGCTCCAGACCAAGCTCGAGGCCATGGGCCCCGTCAACCTGGTGGCCGACGAGGAGTTCCGGGAGCTGACCGAGCGCCTGGACTTCCTGCGCACCCAGCACGACGACGTCGT
The DNA here is from genome assembly GCA_035569855.1 of Candidatus Dormiibacterota bacterium. Classification (GTDB taxonomy): domain Bacteria; phylum Methylomirabilota; class Methylomirabilia; order Rokubacteriales; family CSP1-6; genus CAMLFJ01. Next base: position 7,383 of record DATMMH010000326.1, on the reverse strand, counting down.
CGCCTCGATCAAAGACTTAGAGAAAGCCCTCCGCGGCATGACCCGTACCGCGCAGGAGCGCTTCCAGGAGGCCTTCGAGGACATCAACCGTCACTTCAGCGACATCTTCTCGCGCCTGTTCGAGGGTGGGCGGGCCGAGCTGCGCATGGTGCCGCCGGAGGAGGGTGAGGACGACCCGCTCGAGCTGGGCGTGGAGCTGATGGCACAGCCGCGCGGCAAGCGCCTGCAGGCGGTGACCCTGATGTCGGGCGGTGAGAAGGCGTTGACCGGACTCGCGCTCCTCTTCGCGATCTTCTACCACCGGCCGAGCCCGTTCTGCGTGCTCGACGAGGTGGACGCCCCGCTCGACGACGCCAATATCCACCGATTCCTGCGGGTGCTGCGGGAGCTGTGCACCCAGACGCAGTTCGTCGTGATCACGCACAACCGCAAGACCATGGAAGCGGCCGACGTGCTCTACGGCGTCACCATGGAAGAGCCCGGCCTCTCGCGGGTCGTCTCGGTCAAGCTGGCCGACACGTAACCTGCGCTACACTATCTAGCATGTCCTCCGCTGAGGCCGTCGCGTCCTTCGGCGAATATCTCCGCTCGCTGCGCGAGGCCAAGGGCGGATCCCTCGAGGACATGGCGCGGTCCACGCGCGTCGGCATTCGTCATCTCGAAGCGCTGGAGGAAGAGCGGCTCGTCGACCTGCCGTCGCCGGTCTTCGTGAAGGGATTCATCCGCGCCTACTGCGGCTTTCTCCGCGAGAACCCCGAGGATGCGCTCAGCCGCTATCAGAGCCTCCTGGGTGAGCGCGCGGCGGCGCAGGCGGCCAGCGCTCCCCAGGGGCCGCGGGCCGCGTGGGCCTACAGCTCGGTTCTGGTCGGCCTGGTTCTGCTGGTGGTGCTCGGCGCGGGGATCCTCCTGATCAACCTGACCGTGAAGCGATCGGGCGGAACTTCAGTCGCCGCTGTGAAAACAAAGCAGGAGACCTCGGCCCCCGGCAAGCCGACTGCCACGCCCGCCGTGCGAGACCCGGCTCCTGTATCGGCGCCCGCTCCGGTTCATCCGGTGACTCCGGCTCCGGCGGTCGCGACACCCCCGGTGGCCTCGGCTCCGCCGGCGACCGTCGCCGACCCGCCGAAGGCCCCGGCGGCACCCGCTACGGCCGCGATTCCAGCGCCGACGCGGACCACCGCCACTAAGCATCGGCTAGTGATCAAGGCGATCGAGCCCACCTGGATCAGGGTCCAGCCGGACGAGGGCGTCGCCACCGAGGAGCTGCTGCCGGTCGGCGCCAGCCGCGAGTGGACCGCGGAGCGGCGCTTCGTGGTCACCATCGGCAACGCCGGGGGCGTCGAGGTGCAGCTGAACGGAAAGCCCCTGGCGCCCCTCGGCGCGAAAGGGACGGTGATCCAGCGGCTCGAGCTGCCCGCTCCGCCCGCCTCCGGCTAGCTCGTGAGCCTGTTCGGCTCGCTCGGCGAGCGCGTCCGGCAAGGACTGCGGCGTACCCGAGAGTTCATGGACGAGGGCCTCGGGGCCATCCTCTCGATCGCCCGCCCGGTGGACGAGGCGATGCTCGAGGAGCTCGAGGAGACCCTGATCGCCGCGGATCTCGGCGCGGCCACCGCCGCGGCCTTCGTCAAGCGCGTCCGGGACGACGTCAAGCGGGGACGTGCGGTGACCACCCAGGACGTGCGCGCCCTGCTCCACCGTTTCCTCGAAGAGTCCCTGGCCGGAGCATCCGCGCCGCTCGAGCTGAGCGCCCATCCCGCCGTCATCCTGATGCTCGGCGTGAACGGGGCGGGCAAGACCACGAGCACCGCCAAGCTCGCCGCGTCGCTCAAGGCGGACGGCAAGCAGGTGCTGATCGCGGCTGCCGACACCTTCCGCGCCGCGGCCATCGAGCAGCTCGAGGAGTGGGGTCGGCGCATCCAGGTTGAGGTCATCCGCCAGGCCGCGGGGGCGGACCCTGCCGCGGTCGTGTTCGACGCGGTGAAGGCGGCCGCCTCGCGATCCTCCGACGTGCTGCTGGTGGACACGGCGGGACGGCTCCACACCAAGTCGAACCTGATGGAGGAGCTGGCCAAGCTCAAGCGCGTCCTCGGCCGTCAGCTCCCGGGCGCCCCGCACGAGTCCCTGATGGTCATGGAAGCGCCCACCGGACAGAACGGCCTCCAGCAGGCGCGGCTGTTCCACGAGGCGATCGGGTTGACGGGTCTCATCCTGACCAAGCTCGACGGCACCGCCAAGGGAGGCATCGCCATCCGGATCCATCAGGAGCTCGGCGTGCCCATCAAGCTGGTCGGGGTCGGCGAGCAGATCGAGGACCTGCAGCGCTTCGATCCGAAGACCTTCGTGGACGCCCTCCTCGGCGAGCAGCCGCCGGAGCCCAAGCAAGCGCGGTAGAATCCTCCGCGAGGACTGCGGAGCGACCCATGGACGACTCTCGGTGGATGGCGCGAGCCCTGGCGCTAGCGGCCCGGGGCCGCGGGCTCACGTCGCCCAATCCGATGGTGGGCGCGGTGGTCGTCCAGGACGGCCGGGTCGTCGGCGAGCGCTACCACGAGCGGGCGGGGGGCCCGCACGCGGAGGCCGCCGCGCTCGCGGAGGCGGGAGCGCGGGCGCGCGGCGCCACCCTCTACGTCACCCTGGAGCCCTGCAACCATGTGGGCCGCACTCCGGCGTGCGTGGAAGCGGTGGTGCGGGCCGGCGTCCGGCGCGTCGTGGCGGCCACGCGGGATCCCAATCCGCGGGTGGCCGGCGACGGCGCGGGCGTGCTCCGGGAGGCGGGCATCGAGATCTCGCTGGGCTGTCTCGAGCGCGAGGCGCGTGATCTCAACCGCGTCTTCTTCACCGCGATGGAGCGCCAGCGCCCGCACGTCACGCTGAAGTGGGCGATGACCCTCGACGGCAAGGTCGCGGCCGCCGACCGGAGCTCACGGTGGATCACCGGCGAGGCGGCGCGCCGCGAAGCGCACCGGTTGCGCAGCCAGAGCGACGCGATCGTCACCGGCATCGGCACCGTGCTGGCCGATGATCCGGCGCTGACCGTGCGCCTCGATCGTCCGTGGCCGCGCGAGCCCTATCGCGTGGTCGTCGACAGCCGGGCCCGGCTCCCGCTCGGGGCCACGCTGCTGCACACCGGAACCCTCGCCCGGGTCCTGGTGGCGGTAGGCGAGGAGGCGCCCGCGGCGCGGATCGCGGCCATCGAGGCGAGCGGGGCGACCGTGCTCCAGTGTAAATCCCGCGATGGTCGGGTGGACGTGGGCGCCCTATGCGCTCAGCTGTTCGCGCTCGACGTCATCGGAGTGTTGCTCGAGGCCGGCAGCGAGCTGACCGGCTCGTTCGTGCAGGCCGGCCTCGCGGACCGCGTGGCGGTCTTCGTCGCGCCCAAGCTGCTCGGCGGAGCGGCCGCCCCGAGTCCGGCCGGGGGGCCCGGTCTGGCACTCGGTGAGGCCCTCCGGCTCACGGACCTCACGGTCCGCCCGCTCGGCGACGACTGGCTCTTCGAGGGCGCTGTCAACGACTCCCGGGTGCGCCCCTCGTAGCGATGTTCACGGGCCTCGTGGAGGAAGTCGGCCGGGTCCTCGAGCGGGACGGCGCCCGCCTCGTGATCGGCGCCGACCGGGTGATCGAGGAGGGCGGCGTGGGCGCCAGCGTCGCGGTCAACGGTGCGTGCCTGACCGTGGTCGAGCGGGGCGCCGGCCGGCTGCGCTTCGACGTGGGGCCGGAGACGCTGGCCCGCACCACGCTCGGGGACCTGGGAGTGGGTGACCCGGTGAATCTGGAGCGGCCGATGCGGCTCGGCGGCCAGGTGGGGGGCCATCTGGTGCAGGGACACGTCGACGGCGTGGGGGTCGTAGCCGCCCTCACCCGGGAGGCAGAGACCGCCCGGCTCACGATAGAATGGCGGGGCGAGGCGCTGGCCCCCCTGCTGATCCCGCAAGGCTCGGTGGCGGTGGACGGGGTGAGCCTCACGGTGGCGCGGCTCAACGCGCGGGACTTCGAGATCATGATCATCCCGCACACGCTGGCCGCGACCACCCTGGGGGGCTTCAAGGCGGGCCGGCGGGTGAACCTCGAGATGGACATGATCGGCAAGTACGTGCAGCGCATCCTGGCTGTCAGGGGAGACGCCCGGTGAGCGAGTCCGAATTCGTCTCGATCGAAGAGGGCATCGAGGAAGTCCGCGCCGGCCGCATGTTGATCGTGGTCGACGACGAGGACCGTGAGAACGAGGGCGATTTGCTAATGGCCGCCGAGAAGGCGACGCCCGAAGCGGTCAACTTCATGGCCAAGTACGGCCGCGGTCTCATCTGCATGCCGATGCTCGGCGAGCGCCTCGACGAGCTGCAGATCTCGATGATGGTCTCGGACAACACCGCGCCGCTCGGGACCGCCTTCACAGTGAGCGTGGACGCTCGTCGGGGGGTGACCACCGGCACGTCCGCGTACGACCGGGCGGTCACCATCCGTACGCTCGTGGATCCGGCCGCCCGGGCCGAGGATCTGACGCGGCCGGGCCACATCTTCCCGCTCCGCGCCATGCCGGGCGGCGTGCTGCGACGGGCGGGCCACACCGAGGCCGCGGTCGACCTCGCCCGCCTCGCGGGCTTCGCACCCGCGGGGGTGATCTGCGAGGTGCTCGATCAGGAGGGTGGCATGGCGCGGCTGCCCGAGCTGATGGCGCTCGGGCGCGAGTTCCATCTCAAGGCGATCACGATCAAGGCGCTCATCGAGTACCGCATCCACAAGGAGAAGCTCGTGCGGCGGGCCGCCATCACCCGGATGCCCACCGAGCACGGGGAGTATCAGGTCATCGCCTACGAGACCACGGTGGACGATCGTCTCCCGCTGGCCCTCGTGCTGGGCGACGTCAAGACCGACGAGCCGGTGCTGGTCCGCGTGCACTCCGAGTGCCTGACCGGTGACGTGTTCGGCTCGCACCGCTGCGATTGCGGCTCCCAGCTCCACAAGGCGCTGGCCATCATCCAGCACGAGCGCCGCGGTGTGCTGGTCTACATGAGGCAGGAGGGCCGGGGCATCGGCCTGCTCAACAAGCTCAAGGCCTACGAGCTGCAGGACCAGGGCAAGGACACCGTCGAGGCCAACCACGCGCTCGGCTTCCGCGCCGACCTCCGCCACTACGGTATCGGGGCCCAGATCCTGGTCGATCTCGGGGTCAAGAATCTCAAGATCCTGACGAACAACCCGAAGAAGATCGTGGGCATCGAAGGCTACGGGCTGAAGGTGGTCGAGCGGCTACCCCTGGAGGTGCCGGCCACCGACGCCAACCGGAGCTATCTGCGCACCAAGCGCGAGAAGCTCGGCCATCTCTTCTCGTCGTTCCCGGACTAGTTCCATGGCCGGCATCGCTCCCAAGCGTCGAGTCGCTCCCGCCGCCCGCGGCCAGCGCTTCGCGGTCGTGGCCGCCCGCTTCAACGAGCCCATCTCCAAGAAACTGCTCGACGGCGCGGTCACCGCGCTAGCCGACCACGCGGTGACCGGCCCGGCCGTCGAGGTCCACTGGGTGCCCGGTTCCTTCGAACTGGCCCAGGCCGCGCGGGCCCTCGCGCGGACCGGACGCTTCGCGGGCATCGTGTGCGTGGGCGCGGTCATCAAGGGCGCGACGCCGCATTTCGAGTACGTCTGCAGCGCGGCCGCGCAGGGCATCATGCGCGTGGGGCTCGACACCGGGGTGCCGGTGACCTTCGGGGTGATCACCGCGCTGACCGAGGAGCAGGCGTGGGAGCGCGCGGGCGGGGCGGTCGGCAATCGCGGGGAAGAGGCCGCGCTGGCCGCGCTGGAGATGGCGGGCTGGCTGCGCACGCTGTCCGGCCGCCGCGGGAAGCGCTGATGGGCCGTCGGCGCAAAGCCCGGGAGCTGGCACTGCAGCTCCTCTACCAGCTCGACGTCCAGGGCGAGGAGCATCCCGAGCCGCACCTCGACGACTTCTGGCTTCGCCACCCGGTGGACCGCGAAGCGCGCGATTTCGCGGAGGCCCTGGTGCTCGGGACGAAGCGGCACGAGATGGAGATCGACGAGCTCATCGCGCGCTACGCGGAGAACTGGGAGCTCGATCGGATGGCCGTGGTGGACCGCAACATCCTCCGCCAGGGTATCTTCGAGCTGCGCTGGGGGACCGGCGTCCCGCCCAAGGTGGCGATCAACGAGGCGCTCGAGGTCGCGAAGAAGTTCAGCACGCAGGAGTCCAGCCGCTTCATCAACGGGATCCTCGATCGCATCCACAAAGAGCGTGCTCCCACCGCCTGACGCGAGCTCGTCATTCGCTACGCCGTCATCTCCGACGTTCACGCCAACCGGGAAGCCTTGACCGCGGTCCTGGCGGACGCCGCCTCGGAAGGCGCGCTCGAGCTGCTGTGCCTGGGCGACCTGGTGGGCTACGGGGCCGATCCGGTCGCCTGCGTCGAGACGGTGGGCGAGCGGGCCGTCGGCATGGTGGCGGGCAACCACGAGCACGGCGCGCTCGGCCTGATCGATCTCCGCTGGTTCAACCCGTCGGCCCGCCGGGCCGCGGAATGGACCGGCGAGCAGCTCGCCACCAGCCATCGTGATTTCCTCACCGGCCTGCCGTTGCTCCGGGCGGTGGAGGACGCCACCCTCGTCCACTCGAGCCCGCGGGGTCCGGAGGAGTGGGACTATCTGATCTCCCCCGACGACGGCTTCCAGGTGTTCGGCGACTTCGCGACCCGGGTCTGCTTCATCGGCCACTCGCACCTGCCCGGCGTCTGGTCGGTGGGCAGCGGCGGTCCCGACCATTGCGATCGCCTGGAGCGGCCGGAGGCGCAGGTGCGGCTCGACGACGGCCGGCGCTATCTGATCAACGTCGGTAGCGTGGGTCAGCCGCGCGACCGCGATCCGCGCGCGTGCTACGCGCTCTGGGATCGGGCCGCGCGCACCGTGAGCATTCGCCGTGTGCCCTACGACCACGTGGCGGCCGCCCGGAAGATCCTCGCCGCGGGCCTGCCGCGGAATCTGGCCGAGCGGCTGGCTCATGGCGCGTGAGCCGGGCCGAGACGGAGCGAACGCCCGGCGCCTCCTGCTGATCGCCTCGGGCGTGCTCGGCGCGCTCGCGTTCCCCAAGACCGACTGGGCGCAGCTCGCGTGGGTCTGGCTCGTGCCCGCTCTGGTCTCCGGCACGACGCGCCCGTCGCGCGGCGCCCTCCGGGACGGCTGGCTCGCCGGGACCGTGTTCTACGTGGTGCTGCTGCGCTGGCTCGACCACACCTTCCTCAATTACAGCGAGATCCCGTGGCCGATCACGTGGCTGCCGATCCTCGCGCTCGCCGCCTACTGCGGCCTCTACGTGGGCTTGGTGGCGAGCGCGGTCGCGTGGTTGCGCGGCCGGCTCGGCCCCGGGACCGCGCTCGCGCTCGC
>DATMMH010000325.1:0-3372 GCA_035569855.1 Candidatus Dormiibacterota bacterium | reverse complement strand
GCCTTCCACGAGGGCGTCGAGCACCTCGTGCCTACCGAGATCCGGCCCACGGTGGCCGAGGGCATCGCGACGCCGCGGCCCACCCGCGTGACCGAGGTGCTGCGCGCGGTGCGCGACACCGGCGGCACCATCGTGGCGGTGGAGGAAGCGGAGATCGTCCACGCCCTGCGCGAGCTGGCCCGCCGCGGTCTCTACGTGGAGCCCACCTCCGCGGCGGCCGCCGCCGGCCTCACCCGCCTGCTGGCGAGCGGGACCGTCCGGCCGCAGGAGTACACCGTCCTCGTCCTCACCGGCTCCGGGCTGAAGGCGTCGGCCACGACCGGCGAGCTGCTGAAGCTGGCCGCGCGGACCGAATAGCCGCTAGCCGCCGTAGAAGACGTTCGGCCCCAGCTCCTTCAGCCAGAGGGTGGCGTCGTCGGCCCGCCCCTCGACGGGCTTCGGCAACGACGCGTCCACCACCTCGCCGACGAAGACCGAGTGATCGCCGCGCTCGACCGTGTCCACCAGGCGGCATTCGAAGCACGCGGGCACGCGCTCGAGCACGGGCGCGCCGGTGCTGCCCCAGCGGAACGGCTCGCCGGAGATCGTCTGGCCCTCGCGCACCGCCGGCTTGAAGAACGTGAAGGCCATCGCCTGCTGGCCCTTGCCCAGCACGTTGAGCGCGAAGGCCTTCGACTCCTTGATGAGCGGATGAGCGTGCGAGTCGGTCTTGACTCCCACCACCACCAGCGGCGGCGCGAACGAGGCCTGCGTCACCCAGTTCACGGTCCCCGCGGCGACCGCGTCGTCCTTGCCCCGCGCGGTCAGCACGTAGAGCCCGTAGGGAATCATGCGCAGTACCGTCTTCTTGACGTTGGCGTCCATGGCTGTCGTCTCCCGCAAAGAATGGTGAGGCCTGGGTGCCCGCGATTCTGCCACCGCGTGCCCGGCCTGTCGACCCGGCGGTTGACGAGCCCGGCGTTTCGTGAAAGGGTGGGCGCCATGCCGGCCCGGAGCGGAGCGGAATACGTCGAGTCGCTCAAGAAGCACGCCCCGTGCGTCTACCTGGGCGGGCGGCGCGTCACCGACGTGACCGCGGAGCCCATCTTTCAGGAGCCGATCCGCGCCATCGCCGAGCAGTACGACATGCAGCTCGATCCCGCCTACCGCGACGTGATGCTCTACGCCTCGCCCACCACCGGCCAGCCGGTCTCCACGTCGTTCCTGATCCCCTACACGCGCGAAGACCTCGTCAAGAAGCGCAAGCATTTCAAGCTCCGGGCGGATCACAACTTCGGCTTCATGGGCCGCTCGCCCGACTTCATGAACCAGTTCGTGACCGGCTGGCACCTCATGGCCGACCGCTTCGCCCGCGCGGGCGCCCGCTACGGCGAGAACGCCACCCGCTACTACGAGCACGTGCGGGAGCACGACCTGTTCCTCACCCACATGCTGATCAATCCCCAGATCGACCGCGCGAAGACGTCCGCCCAGCAGGAGGATCCGTATCTGCACCTGGGGCGGGTGCGCGAGACCGCCGACGGCATCATCGTGCGCGGGGCCAAGATGCTCGGCACGATGGCCCCCATCACCGAGGAAGTCGCGGTGATCCCGTTCGGCGGGGTGGCCCCGGGCGACGACGCCTACGCGCTCGCCTTCGGCATCCCGACCGCGACGCCCGGGCTGAAGTTCATCTGCCGCGAGACGGTGTCGCCGCTACCCCGCTCGCGCTTCGATCATCCCCTCTCGAGCCGCTTCGAGGAGATGGACTGCATCGCGGTGTTCGAGGACGTGCTGGTGCCCTGGGACCGGGTGATGGTGGAGGGCGGGCCGGGCAGCGCCGAGATCATCAACACCATGGGCGCCGACTACGGCGCGCTGATCAATCTGCAGACCGGCGCGCGCATGCTGAGCCAGCTCGAGTTCTTCTGCGGGCTCGCCATGAAGGTCGCCGACGCCATCGGTATCACCGGCTTCCTGCACGTGCAGGAGAAGCTCGGCGAGATGCTGAGCCAGATGGAGATCGCCCGCGCCATCTTCTACGGCTCGGAAGCGATGGCGCAGCGGCTGCCGAGCGGGGTGTGGGTCCCCGGCGGCCACGGGCTCCGCGCCTTCCACCTGCAGACCGGCAAGGTCTACAGTCGCTTCGTGGAGATCGTGCAGACCCTGGCCGCGGGCGGGTTCTTCTACGCGCCGAGCGAGGCCGACCTGGCCAACCCCGAGGTGCGGCCCTACATCGACCGCTACGTGCGCGGGCGGGCGGGCGTGTCGGCCGAGGAGCGCATCGCGCTCTTCAAGCTCGCGTGGGACGCGACCGGGGAGAGCTTCGGACAGCGTATGGCCCAGTACGTGCGCTTCTACTCCGGAGATCCGATCCGGCTGACCGCCGGCTTCTACGCCCAGTACGACAAGGCGCCGCTGCTCGATCTGGTGGAGCGGGCGCTCGGGCATCGCGACGGGATTCCGCTCCCGATCACGCCGGACGATCCGGGCGCGCCCATCCCCTACCAGCCCGGCACCCGTGGCATGGCCGGGACCTACGCGGCGACCTCGCTGCCAAACCGCGCGCAGTAAACGAAATCGACGAGTCGGAGGAGGAATCCATGGGAGCGAAGGGCGAGGCACTGGCCGGGCAGTTCGAGAAGAAGGTGCACGAGGCGACCGCGGTCTTCGAGAAGCTGAGCGACACGGACTGGAAGAAGACGACCTCGGCCGAGAAATGGCCGGTCGGCGTGGTGGCCCACCACGTCGCGATGGGCCACGAGGGCATCGGGGGCATCATCAAGACGATCGCGGCGGGACAAGCGATGCCTCACTTCACGATGGACATGCTTCACGCGATGAATGCCAAGCACGCCCAGGAGTACGCGGGCTGCACGCTGGCGCAGACCCTCGCCCTTCACCAGAAGAACGCGGCAGCGGCGGCCGCGCTGGTGCGCGGGCTCAGCGACGCCGACCTCGCCCGGAGCGCTCCGGTCCATACGGGGGCACCGGCCATGAGCGTCGAGCAGATCGTCAACGGGATCCTGATCAACCACATCAACGAGCACCTCGGCAGCATCCGGGCGACCGTGAGCACCGCGTGACGGCCCGCGTGAACTAGCGCGGGCGGGAGGTGGCGCCGCCCGAGACCCGCCAAAGTCTCACCCCTTTCAATCGCTCCATGGTCACGACGGCGCTCACCACGGCTCCGTCGGCATCCCGCTCGAAGCGGAAGACGTGGCGGTACGCGACACCCGGCGCCGTCGGGCGGACCAGGAAGATGTCGGGCGCGACCGGCTCCATGCTGAACCTCAGGCCGCGGGTTCCGCCGAGTCCGTACTCGATGCTCAGCCTCCCATCCTGGACGCAGATGGAATGCTGGCTGGCGATCTCCCGGCTCTCGTAGCGGCC
>DATMMH010000324.1:0-4040 GCA_035569855.1 Candidatus Dormiibacterota bacterium | reverse complement strand
GGCCGCGGTGCTGGGCGGCTTCGGGTCGATCCCCGGTGCGCTGGTGGGCGGCGTGACCATCGGGCTGATCGAGCTGTTCTCGGGTGCGTACCTGCCGCTCGGGGTCAAGGACGTGGCCGCCTACATCGTGCTGCTGCTGGTGCTGGCGATCCGGCCGCAGGGCATGTTCGGCACGGTCGGCCGGAAGAAGGTCTGAGCGCGCGCGATGCGATTTGCGTTCAAGACCGGCTACGATCACGACCTCGGGCTCTTCCGCGATCCGGTCCAGCGGCGCTGGTACGCGGCGCTCCTGGTCGGTACGCTGATCCTTCCGGCGCTCGTGCCCGACTACGTCGGCGACATCAGCCTGGTCTTCATCTACGGGCTCTGCGGGCTCTCGCTGATGGTGCTGGCCGGCTACACCGGCCTGGTCAGCCTCGGTCACGCCGCGTTCCTCGGCATCGGCGCCTACGCGCACGTCTACTTCGTCCAGGACCTGGGGCTGCCCTGGGTGGCCGGCGCGCTGCTGGCCGCGCTGATCACCGCGGGGGCGGGCACGCTGGTCGGCCTGCCCGCGCTGCGCATGACCGGCGTCTACCTGACGATCGCCACCCTCGCCTTCGCCCTGATCATTCAAGAGGTCTTCACCCGGTGGGACACGGTGACCCACGGCCTCAAGGGCCGGCCGGTGGACAAGCCGGTCATCTTCGGGATCTCGTTCGCCAACGACCTGGCGTTCTACTTCCTCTGCCTGGCCGTGCTGATCGCCGGGCTCTGGCTCACCGCGAATCTCCTGAGGGCGCCGACCGGCCGGGCGTGGGTCGCGATCCGGGACAGCGAGATCGCCGCGCAGTCCATGGGCGTCCACCTGGCGCGCTACAAGACGCTGGCCTTCGCGTACTCCGCGGCCCTCATGGGAGCGGCGGGCGCCCTCTTCGCCCACAAGATCGGCTTCCTCGCCCCGGACATCTTCAGCGTGCTGCTGTCCATCCAGTTCCTCCTGATGGTCGTGGTCGGCGGTCTCGGCAGCCTGCACGGCGCGCTCTACGGGGCGGTCTTCGTGGCGATGCTCCCGGTGCTGATCTCGCAGGCGCGCGACCAGGTCCCGCAGTGGGCCGGCCAGGCCGTCGGGGTGTTCGGCAAGGACGCGGGCGGCGCCGCGTTCCTCGCGCTGGACCGCTTCGTCAAGCAGCCCGGACTCGAGCCCGGCATCTTCGGCCTCATCCTGGTGCTGTTCATCCTGTTCGAGCCCCTCGGCATCTACGGACGCTGGCGCAAGGTGCAGCTCTACTTCTCGACCTTCCCGCTCTACAAACGCGCCACCTTCCGCCGGCAGAAGACCTACATGCGCTCGGAGCGGCTACGGTGAGCCTCTTCGCGGCCCAGGACCTCACCGTGAACTTCGGGGGCATCCGGGCCGTCGACGGGGTGAGCTTCGAGGTCGAGGCGGGGCAGGTCTTCACCATCATCGGGCCCAACGGCGCGGGCAAGACCACCATCTTCAATCTCATCTCGCGTATCTACGACCCGAGCCAGGGCCGCCTGCTCCTGCGCGGCGAGGAGATCACGGGGGTACCGCCGCACGAGATCGCCCGCCGGGGCATCGCCCGCACCTTCCAGAACATCGAGCTGTTCGAGCACGCCACCGTGCTGCAGAACCTGCTCCTGGGGCGCCACGCCCACGCCCGGCCGCACTTTGCATCCGAGCTCCTGTTCCTGCCCGGGGTGCGCGTGCGGGAGCGCGCCAACCGGGAGGCGGTCGAGAAGGTGATCGACTTCCTCGACCTGCAGGCCCATCGCGACAGCCTGGTGGTCAATCTCCCCTACGGCGTGCGCAAGGTCGTGGAGATGGGCCGGGCCCTCTGTACGGAGCCGGTGCTGCTCCTGCTCGACGAGCCCTCGTCCGGGCTCAGCGTCGAGGAGACCGAGGACATGGCGTTCTGGATCCAGGACATCCGGACGCTGCTCGGCATCACGGTGCTGATGGTCGAGCACGACATGAGCCTGGTGGGCGCGGTCTCCGATCGGGTGCTCGCGCTCAACTACGGCCGGGCGGTGGCCTGCGGGACGTGCGAGGAAGTACAGGCCCATCCGGACGTGATCAAGGCGTATCTCGGAGGCTGATCGGTGGCCGATCCCCTGCTCGCGGTGAGCAACGTCGAGACCTACTACGGGCCCATCATGGCCCTCCGCGGGGTGAGCTTCGGCGTGCCCGCCGGCGCCATCGTCACCATCCTGGGCGCGAACGGCGCGGGCAAGACCACCATCCTCAAGACGGTCTCCGGGGTGATGGACCCCCAGAAGGGCACCGTGACGCTCGACGGCCGCGCGATCCACGGTCTCGATCCCGACCAGGTCGCGCGCCTCGGCCTGAGCCACGTGCCGGAGGGGCGCGAGGTCTTTCCGTTCCTCTCCGTGCGCGAGAACCTCCGCATGGGCGCCTACAACCGCCGGGACGCCGACGGGGTCGCGCAGGATCTCGAGCTGGTCTCCAAGTACTTCCCGGTGCTCCACGCGCGCGCCGAGCAGCGGGCGGGCTCGCTCTCGGGGGGCGAGCAGCAGATGCTGGCCATCGCGCGGGCCCTCATGGCGCGCCCCAAGGTCATGCTGCTCGACGAGCCGTCGCTCGGCCTGTCTCCCAAGCTGGTGCGCGACATCTTCGACATCATCGTCCGCATCAACCGCGAGCGCGGTGTCACCGTGCTGCTGGTCGAGCAGAACGCCAACCTCGCGCTCCAGACCGCGGACTACGGCTACGTGCTGGAGCTGGGGCGCATCGTGATGGAGGACTCCTGCGAGCGCCTCCTGCAGAAGGAGGACATCCGGGAGTTCTATCTGGGCCTCAAGGAGTCGAGCATCCGCGGCACGCGCCGCTGGAAGAGGAAGAAGACATGGCGCTGAACCGTCCCGACACCTTGCCCAAGCTCTTCCGCCACGTGGTGCGCGAGCGCGGCGACCGCGTGGCCATGCGCGAGAAGGACCTCGGCATCTGGCGGGGCATCAGCTGGCGCGAGTACGGGCTCCAGGCCCGGCGCGTGGGCCTGGGCCTGGTCTCGCTCGGGCTCGAGCCGGGCGACGTGGTCTCGATCATCGCGGACAACGGCCCGGAGTGGCTCTACACCGATCTCGGCGTCATGTCGGTGGGCGGCATCCCCAACGGCATCTACACCACCGACTCGGCCCGCCAGGTCGAGTACATCGTCAACGACAGCGGGACCCGCTTCTTCTTCGCGGAGAACGAGGAGCAGCTCGACAAGATTCTCGAGGTGCGGGCCAAGTGCCCGGAGCTGGTGAAGATCTTCGTCTACGACCCCGAGGGCCTCCACGCCTTCCGCGACGAGCAGGTCATGCCCTTCGCGGAGCTGCTCGAGCTGGGCGCCCGCTACGACCGCGAGCATCCGGACGCGTTCGATCGGATGGTCGAGATCGCGAAGCCCGACGACCTCGCGATCCTGGTCTACACCTCCGGCACCACCGGGCCTCCGAAGGGCGCGATGCTGAGCCACCGCAACATCCTGTTCCAGCTCGACTATGCCGACTTCATCACCACGCTCGGCGAGGGCGACCAGCAGCTCTCCTTCCTGCCCCTCTGCCACATCGCGGAGCGCACCTTCACGGTATTCAACCCGCTCCACACCGGCGCGACCGTGAACTTCGCCGAGTCCATCGACACGGTGCCCGACAACATTCGTGAGGTGGCCCCCGCCCTGTTCTTCGCGGTCCCGCGCATCTGGGAGAAATTCTACTCGGGCGTGGCCCTCCGCATGCGCGACGCCACCTGGCTCGGGCGCTTCGCCTACGAGCGGGCCATCGGCATCGGACTCCGCGTGGCGCAGGCCCGCCTCGCGGGGCGGCGGCCGTCGCTGCCGCTACGGCTGGCCTTCCGCGTCGCCGATTTCCTCGTGCTCGACAACGTCAAGCGCTCGCTCGGGCTCCACCGCGCCCGGGGGGCCGCCACCGGTGCGGCCCCGATCGCGCCCGACCTGATCCGCTGGTACCTCGCCCTCGGCATCAACATGATCGAGGTCTACGGCCAGACCGAGAACACCGGCCTCGCCACC
>DATMMH010000323.1:0-13140 GCA_035569855.1 Candidatus Dormiibacterota bacterium | reverse complement strand
GGGCTCCTGATGCGGGCGGGAACGGACGGGCCGGTCCGGAAGGCCCTGGAGGAAGCGCTCAGACGCAACGCTCAGGGGGCGGTCTGCGTGGAGGCCGGTGCCGGCGACGCGGTGCTGATCGCCCACGAGGATCCCGCCGCCCTCGCCGAGACCGCCCGCCGCCTCATCGACGACGTCTATCGGGCGCCCGGGCAGCCGCAACTCCGGATCGCGCTGCACTACGGCGACGTGCAGCTGCACGAGCGGATGAGCGACGGGGCGACGATCATCGGCGGCGGAGAAGCCATTCTCTCGGCCACCCGCGTCGAGCCCCACGTCGGCCCCGGGCAGATCTGGGCCACCGAGGAGTTCCGTCAACAGCTCGCCCGGATACCGTCGCTGTGGCGGACGACTCCGGTGCCCGGACCCGACGGGAGCGACTCCTTCAACCTCAAGAAGGAGGGGGGCGTCGAGCCGGACCTGTGGGTCCGGCTCTACCGGCTCGAGTTCTAGCGTCGCCGGCTCGTGGCCCGGCGGCGCTACAGCGTCTTGAGGACCTCGGCCGGCCAGGCGCGGGCGTCGACGCGCGCGTGCCACTCCTTGATCTTGCCGTCCGCGCCGATCACCACGCCGACCCGCTGGGCGCCCTTGCCGGGATCGGCGTTGGCCCCGTAAGCGGTGCCGATGACCCGGTCGGTGTCGCAGATCAGCGGGAAGTTGAAGTGGAACTTCTCGGCGAATGCGCGATTCTGGGCCGGCGTGTCGAACGACACGCCGAGGATGACGGCGCCCTTGCGGTCGTAGTCGGCTTTCAGGTCGCGGAACCCGCAACCTTCGGCGGTTCAGCCGGGGGTGTCGGCCTTGGGATAGAACCACAGCACGACCGTCTTGCCCTCGAAGTCCGAGAGCTTGACGGGATTGCCGGCGTGGTCGCGGCCGGCGAAGTCTGGAGCCGTGTCTCCGGGCTTGAGCATGAGTCCTCCTCAGTGCGGGCGCACGATCAGGGCGGCGAACGCCTCGAGCGCGTCCCAGTCGTAGGGGCCTTCGCGGAATGCGATGCAGAGGCGCGTGCAGCCGAGGGCCCGGAACTCGTCCACCATCGCGCGCGCGTCCTCGACCGTGCCGCGCAGGTAGCCGGTGCGGTCCGCGCGGTCGGGGCTGCCGCCCCAGTGGCCGCGGAAGATCTCGTCGGCGCGCGCGGCGCCCCGCGCGTCGGCCCCGAGGTAGAAGCCCAGGTTCACGGTGCGCATGATCGTCTTCGGATCGCGCCCCTCCTTCTCGCACCACTGGTCGAGCACCTGGCTCTTGTGCTTCCAGTCGTCCGGGCCGAGGTAGGCCCCGTTCCAGCCGTCCGCGAAGCGGGCGGCGGCCCGGAGCGTGCGCTTCTCGCCGCGCCCCCCGATCCAGATCGGGATCCGTGGCTGGAGCGGTTTGGGATTGTTGGGAGCGTCGGCCATGCGGAAGTGCTGGCCCTCGAAGCTCACGCGCCGCCGCTCGGGATCGAGGAGCATCCGCATGATCTGAGCGTACTCCTCGAGCATGTCCTCGCGCGGCCCGATCGAGGGAAACGCGTAGCCGAAGGCCTTGGCCTCGACGTCGTGCCAGCCGGCGCCGAGCCCGCAGTCCACCCGGCCGTTGGAGAGATGGTCGATCGTGGTGAGGGACTTCGCGAGCAGCCCGGGGTTGCGGTACGCCACGCAGTAGACGCCGCTGCCAAGGCGGACCCGCGCGGTGTCCATCGCGGCCGCGGTGAGGGTCGCGATCGCCTCGTGGCAGTCCATGTCCCCGCCGCGCGGCGGCGACTCCTGGAAGTGGTCGGAGACCGAGAACCAGTCGAAGCCCCTGGCGTCGGCGAACTTCCAGAGCTTGCGCATCTCGCCGATCGGGCCGCCCATGTGACCGATGTGGATGCCGAACTTCATGGCTGCCTCCCTCTTGGCTCCGGTTAGGTCCGGCTCAGGTAGTCGAAGGCGGACAGGGTGTGCGTCCTGACCACGTGCAGGAACTCGTCGATCGCGACCGACTCGTCGGGGGCTCCCATGCCGGACGGCGAGCACCCGTACACGTACGCCGGCGTGCCGGCCGCGCGCCAGAAGCGGCAGTCGGTGCCGCCCAGCGAGATGATCGCGGGCGGGCGGAAGCCGAGCAGCGCCTGGACGTTGTCCTGGATGTGCCCGACCATCTCGTGCTCGGGGTCCGACCAGGTGGCGTTGACGCGCTGGCTCGCGCCCTCTTGCCAGGTCACCTCGGGGTACCGGGCGACGATGCGGTCGACCGCGGCGCGAACGTCCGCACGGTCGACGCCGACCGGAAGGCGGGCGTCCGCCTCGATCTCGCACGAGGCGGGGAGCATGTTGACCTTGACGCCGCCCCGCATCACGCCCACGTTGAGCGTCACCGTCTGGAGGATCTCGCCGGCGCCGGCCCCGAGGCCCCGCTCCGCGCCCGCGCGGACGTCGGGCCGGGCGAGGGCCCGGGCGACCTGCTCGGGCGGTGTCGGCGCGATCGCCTCGAGGGTCTCGAGATCACGGATGAGCGCGGCGGCGATCCGGTTGGCGCTCGGGCTCACGTGCGGGTACGCGCTGTGGCCTCCCGGCGTGCGGATGGAGAACTTCATCCAGAACATGGCCTTCTCGCCGAAGCGCAGCGTGTACGGGCTGCTCGGCTCGCCGTTGAGCACGCAGTCGCCCAGCACCTCGTCGGGATGATGCTCCACGAGGTAGCCGCTGCCCCAGCGGCCGCCGGTCTCCTCGTCGGAGACCAGGGTGAGGCTCAGCCGGCCGTGCAACTCGTCCGCGAGCCCGCTCAGGTAGAGGTAGGTGAAGATCGACGCGGAGCTGCCGCACTTCATGTCCACGGTGCCGAGGCCGTGCAGGCGTCCGGCCGCGATCTCGCCCGAGAGCGGATCGCGCGTCCAGCGCCCGCGATCGCCGCTCGGGAAGACGTCGATGTGGCCGTTGAGCACCAGGTGCCGGCCGGGGTGGGGGAAGCGCGTGGTGGCCACCAGGTTCGGCATGGCCTCCTGCGGAGAGACACGGCGATAGGGCAGGCGGGCCGCGTCGAGGAAGGCGCCGATGAAGGCCGCGCCCGCGCGGGTGTCGCCGGGCGGGTTGGCGGTGTCGATGCGGGTGAAGTCCTGCAGGAAGTGGACGAGGCGCTCGCGGTCGGCCTCGATCCGGTCCAGCAGGGCGCGGCGCGTGTCGCTCACGGCAGCGGCGGCAGGCTGAGGGGCGTGATCTCCGCCGAGCGGCGGCCACGGGCGTCGCGCGCGGGCACGCTCGCCTCCATGCGATGCTGCGCGGCGGTCAGCCGCTCGAGGGCACCGGCCTGGTCGAGCGTCAGGACGCGCCCGTTGCCTACCACCTTCTCGCCGTCCACGTAGACGTCGCGCACCGCCCGGTCGGCGGCGTGGAAGATGAGCGAGCGAAGGGGATCGCGCACCGGCATCATCCATGAATTGTGTAGATCGACCAGGACCAGATCGGCCTTGGCTCCGGGCGCGAGCCGACCGATGTCGTCGCGCAGGAGGCCGGTGGCGCCGCCCACGGTGGCGGCGTGGAAGACGTCGGCCATCTCGTTGGCACGGATGTCCTCGGCGGCGATCCGCGCCAGGACGGTGGCCCACCGCATCTCCTCGATCATGTTCTGGGGCACCGTGTCGGTGCCGATGCCCATGTTCACGCCGCGCGCCCGGTACTTGCCGAAGCTCTCCAGGGTGTGGCCGTAGCGGGCGAACGGGGTCGGGCAGTGCGCCACCGAGGTGCCGGTCTCGGCCATGAGCGCGATGTCCCGCCGCGACCACCAGTGCAGCCACGAGTGCTCGTCGGCGAAGAGAGCGTGGCCCAGGATGGTGCCGGGGCCGGCGAGGCCGATCTGCCCTACCCACTGGATGGGCGTGATCCCGTGGCGCCGCACCATCTCGTGGAACTCGGCGGCGGCCTGGGCGCAGTGGACGGTGAACGGGATCCGGCGGTCGCGCGCGGCGGCCACGCTGTCGCGCAGCAGGTCCTCGGTGCAGGTGTCGATCTGCGCGGGCGAGACCATGCCGGACAGGCGCCCGCTCGGATGCTTGGCGACCTCGTCGCAGAGGCGGAGGGCCCCCTCGAACTTCTCGCGCCCGGCCGCCTCGTTCCACTCGTACTCGAGCAGGTGGGGCCGTCGCACCAGCCATCGCGCCGACGCGTAGCTGGGCGCGAGCACCCCGCGCAGGCCGCTGCGGGCGATCAGGTCGACCCAGCCCGGGTACTCGCCCGAGATGTCCACGAGGGTGGTCACGCCGGAGAGGAGCAGCTCGCAGTAGGCCGCCTCCGCGCAGGCGAGCTTGCCCGGGTCGTCCGGCCAGTAGGCGCCCGCGCGCTCGAAGAGGCCCGACATGTACATCTCGGGCACGCCGTGCTCCTCGCGGATGCCGCGATAGCTCGCTTCCAGGGCCGGGTGCGAGTGGACGTCGACGAGGCCCGGCATCACCATGAGGCCGCGGCCGTCGATGGTCTCGTCGGCCACGCCCGGGTAGCTCCGGCCCACGAAGACGATGCTATTGCCGCTGAAGGCGACGTCTCCGTGCTCGAGATAGGCGTGGCGCCGGCTCGACGGATCCCACGCCACCACCCAGTCCGCGTTCCTGATGCACACCGTCGTCGTCATCGTGTTCCTCCTGGTCACAGGTCCCGCAGCTTCGGGTTGAGTGCGTCGTTCAGGCCTTCGCCGATCAGGTTGAGGGCCAGCACCGTGAGGAGGATGGCGAAGCCCGGGATGGCGGTCAAGTACCACTCGGTCCGCAGCATCTCGCGGCCGGCACCGATCATCGAGCCCCAGCTCATCACGTTGGCGTCGCCCAGGCCCAGGAAGGCGAGCGCCGACTCGGTGAGGATGGCGGTGGCCACCATGATCGAGGCGGTCACGATGATGGGAGCGAGCGCGTTCGGCAGGATCTGGCGGAAGATGATCCGCGTGTCGCCCATGCCGACCGCGCGGCAGCCCTGCACGAACTCGCGGTGGCGCAGCGCCATGAACTCGCCGCGCACGAGCCGCGCCACCCCGGGCCACGAGACCAAAGCGATGGCCAGGACGATCGAGGCGATCGAGGGCCGGGCGATCACCACCACCACGATCACGAACACGAAGGGCGGGATGGTCTGGAAGGCCTCGGTGCCCCGCATCAGCGCGTCGTCGAGCAGGCCCCCATAGTAGCCGGCCAGCGAGCCGATCAGCACGCCCACTCCCAGCGCCGCCGCGGTGGCGGCTCCACCGATGGCGAGGGAGATGCGGGCGCCATGGAAGATGCCGGCCAGGATGTCGCGGCCGAGCATGTCCGATCCGAGGAGGTAGTCGCGGTTCTCGCCCGGCCACTGGAGCGGGCGGGTCACCATGGCGAAGGGATCCTCCCGGAAGACGTAGGGAGCGCTCAGCGCCATGCCGAGCACGAACAGGAAGATCGCGAGGCCGAGGGGCGCGGTCCAGCGACGGAAGAAGCCATGGGCGAAGCGGCGAAGCCGGGGGGCGCGGATCATCGGAGCTCGATACGCGGATCCAGCATCGCGTAGAGGAGATCGACCACGAGGTTGATCGCGATCACGAGCAGCGAGCTCATCAGGAGAATACCGAGCAGCAGGTTGTAGTCACGCTGCTGGATCGCCTCGAAGGCGAGGCGGCCGAGCCCCGGCCAGCCGAAGACGCTCTCGACGAGCACCGACCCGCCGAGCAGCGAGCCGACCTGGACGCCCACCACGGTGACGAGCGGGAGCAGCGCGTTCCGCAGCGCGTGCCCGTACGCGACACGCGCTTCGCTGATCCCCTTGGCTCGGGCGGTGCGCACGTAGTCCTGGCCGGAGACCTCGAGCATGGAGGCCCGCATGAGACGCGTGTAGATGGCCGCGTAGAAGAGCGCGAGGGAGGCCGCGGGCAGCACCAGGTGCTGCGCCACGTCGAGCACCCGGCGCGGGCCGGAGAGATTCGCGCCGATCGTCATCATGCCGCCGGTCGGGAGCCAGCCGAGCTTGACCGAGAAGAGCACGATCAGCATCAACCCGATCCAGAACGTCGGGGTCGCGTAGGAGAGCAGGACCAGGACCGCGATCGCCCCGTCGGCGGGACGGTTGACGTGCCGGGCCGCGGTCACTCCGAAGACCACCCCGAGTGTCACCGCCAGCGTCAGGCTGGTGCCCATCAGGATGAGGGTGGCGGGGAGCCGGTCCAGCATCAGGCGCGCGACCGTCATGTTGTGGCGGAAGGAGAATCCCAGATCGAGGTTGACCACGCCCCAGACGTAGCTCGCGAGCTGGACCGAGAGAGGGCGGTCGAGGCCGAACCGCTCGCGCAGCGTGGCCACGTACTCCGGGGTCGCCGCGCCCGCTTCCCCGGCCAGCACGTCGACGATGTCGCCGGGAGTGAGATGCAGGACGAGGAAGTTGACGACGATGATGAGCAGCACGGTCGGGACGACCTGGGCGAGGCGTCGCGCCAGGAACCGCGCCACGCCCGGCCGGGCCAGCGTCATGAGCGTGCCGCGATCGATGGACGCCTAGGGCTGCAGATACGTGTCCTTGAAGCTGCCGTAGGGTCCGTCGGCCCCCATCGTGTGGTTCACGAGCTTGGTGTTGTAGAGGGTGACGAACGACAGCTCGAGGAGGTTGAGCGCGGGCAGGTCCTCCTGGATCAGCCGCTGGGCGCGGACGAACAGCTCCTTGCGCTTGGCCGAGTCGTTCTCGGTCTGGGCGGCGGCGAAGACGGTGTCGACGTCCTTGTTCTCGTAGCCGGCCGCGTTGGCGAAGGGCGTGGCCTTCTTGATGTTGCCGCTGATGTAGAGACGCTGCACTCCGAGGGTCGGGTCGGGCAGCAGGTAGAGGTAGTTCTGGGTGAGGTCGAACTCCCAGTTGTAGACCTGCCGGATGAAGGTGGCGATGTCGAGGTTCCGCAGCTCCACGTCGATGCCGATCTTCCCGAGGGCCTGCTTGATGTACTCGGCGGTGCGCGGGATCTCCGGCTGCACCGGCGCGAAGGTGAGCGAGGTCTTGAAGCGCGTGTTGCCGGCGCCGCGCTTGAGGCCGGCCTCGTCGAGGATGGTGTTGGCCCGCGCCACGTCGTAGGGGTACTGGGGCACGCCCTGGGTGGTGTAGAAGGGCGAGGACGAGGCGATGGGCCCGGTGGCCGGCTTGGCGAAGCCGAACCACACGTTCTCCGCGATGAACTTGCGGTCCAGCGCGTGCAGGATGGCGTGACGCACGCGCTTGTCCTTGAGATGCTCGTCGCGCAGGTTGATCTCCATCATGTACATCGGCGCGAAGTACTCGTAGCCCCGGGTCTCCGCCTTCACGTTGGGCAGGGCGGTGAGGCGCTTGACGTCGGAGAGCGGCACCGGGTTGAAGACGCCCAGCTGCACCTCGCCCTTCTCGATCGCGGCGGCTCGCGCGGCCGCGTCGGGGATCACCCGCACCACGATGGCGTCGAGATAGGGCTTGCCCTTGTCCCAGTAGTTCGGGTTGCGCTCGAGCCGCACGTAGTCGCCCTTCTTCCACTCCTTGAACACGAAGGGTCCGGTGCCGATCGGCGCGTTCAGCGCGGGGTGGGTCGTGAAGTCCTTGCCCTCGTAGACGTGCCTGGGCAGTACCTGGGACTCGTAGGAGCTGAGCGCGGCGAGCAGCATCGGGGTCGCTTCCGATAGCCTCACCACCACCGTGTACGCGTCGGGCGTCTCGACCGCGGTGACCTTGTTGAAGGTGACCCGGCCGCGCGGGTGGAGCTTCTTCCAGATCTCCTCGAGCGAGAACTTTACGTCGGCGGAGGTGAAGGGCTTGCCGTCGTGCCAGGTGACCCCGTGGCGGAGCTTGAACGTGTAGGCTCTCCCGTCGGGCGCGACGCTCCAGGACTCGGCCAGCGCCGGCCGCGGCTTGAGATCGAAGTCGTAGTCGAGCAGGCCCTCGTGGATCTTGGTGGACACGGTGCCGATGAACGTGGAAGTGTTCACCGCGGAGACCAGGACCGCGGGCTCCGCGCCCTGCACTATGGTCAGGGTGCCGCCCGAGCGCGGCTGGGCCGACGACGGCAGAACGGCGCCCCCGAGCCATACGCACAGCGTGACGAGCGCGGCGAGGGCACGCGCGGGCGGGACGAGACGATTCATGATGAGCTCCCTGTCGTCGAGCGTGGAAATACGATCGCCGGAAGAATAGGCGAGGCGCCCCGCGGGCGCAAGCCCAGGCTAGCCGAGGAACTCGATCGGATGGGCGCGGTAGACCGGTCGCCCGGCCTGCACGACTTCGCGGCAGGGGTTGTCGGCGATGCGATAGGCGAGCTCACCCGGCTTGTCCACCTCCCAGACGGCGAAGTCCGCGAGCTTGCCCACCTCGAGGGTGCCGCGGGAGTCGAGCAAGCCGAGCGCCTTGGCGCCGTTGCGGGTGAATCCGGCGAGGGCTTCCTCGGTCGTCAGGCCGAAGAGCCGGCAGGCCATGTTCATCATCATGGTCGGCGAGCAGGTGTGCGAGCTGACCGGGTTGCAGTTGGTGGCGAGCGCCATCTTGACGCCGTGGCGCCGGAACAGGGCGACCGGCGGCCGCTGGGTCTCGGCCATCGTCCAGTGCGCGCCGGGCAGCAGGGTGGCGACCGTGTCGGCCTCGGCCATGGCGCGGATGGTCGACTCGCCCGCGAACTCGAGGTGATCGGCGGAGAGACCCCGAAACTGCGCGACGAGATCGGCGGCCTTGTAGTCGCGATATTGCTCGGCGTGCAGCTTGACCGGCAGGCCGTGGGCGCGCGCGGTCTCGAAGAGACGCGTGATCTGCGCGTGGGAGAAGCCGGTGGTGTCGCAGAAGCCGTCCACCTGGTCCACCAGGCCCTGCGCCACCGCGGCGGGCAGGACGACCCGGCAGAGATGGTCCACGTAGTCGTCGGGCCGCCCGCGGAACTCCGGGGCGAGTCCGTGGGCGCCGAGAAACGTCGTTACGATGCGCACCGGCAACTTCCGTCCGAGCTCGCGCCCGATCCGCAGGCAGCGCAGCTCGGTCGCGAGGTCGAGGCCGGCCCCCGATTTGCTCTCGAGCGTGGTCATGCCCGCCGCGATCAGGCGGGCGACGCGGGCGGCCGACGCGGCGTAGATCTGCTCGTCGCTGGCCGCGCGGGTCTGGCGCACCAGGCCCTGCACGCCGCCGCCCGAGGCGATCATGTCGGCGCGGGTGCCGCCCTGGGTGAGCAGCTCGAAATCCGCGAGCGCGTCGCCGTGGTAGACCGCGTGGTTGTGGCAGTCCACGAGCCCCGGCGTCAGCAGGCGGCCCCGCAGGTCGTGTACGACACGGGCCTGCGCGGCGGGCGCGCCCGGGAGCGCCGACTGCGCGCCGACCCAGGCGATGCGCCCGTCCTGCGTGGCGATCGCCCCGGCCTCGATCAGGCCGAAGGGCGCTCCCGTCGCCATCGTGGCCAGCTTGCCGTTGAGCCAGAGCGCGTCCCACATCGGGTCTGGAGTCTAGCAGGGCCCGCCGGAGAACGCATCGGCCGGCGCGGGCCTCAGATCTGCGCCATGCCGCCGTCGACGAAGAGCTCGATGCCGGTCACGAAGCTGCTGTCGTCCGACGCGAGGAAGACCACCGCCTTCGCGATCTCGTCCGGGTGGCCCATGCGGCCCATCGGCACCGCCGCGATCAGACCTTGTTTCATCTGGTCGATCTCCGCCGCGCTTCCGAGGTTGCCGAGCCCCGGGGTCTCGATGGGGCCGGGGCTGATCGCGTTCACCCGGATCTTGCGGGCCTTCAGGTCCGCGGTCCATGAGCGCGCGAACGACCGCACCGCCGCCTTCGTCGCGCTGTACACGCTGAAGGCCTCCATCCCCTTGGAGGAGACGATCGACGCGTTGAGGATGATCGACGAGCCGTCGCGGAGCAGCGGGAGCGCCTTTTGCACCGTGAAGAGGAGGCCCTTCACGTTGGTGTCGAAGATCTTGTCGTAGTGGGCCTCGGTGATCGCGCCGAGCGGCGCGAACTCGCCGCCGCCCGCGTTGGCGAAGAGCACGTCGAGATGACCTTCCTGGCTCTTCACGACCTCGTAGAGCCGATCGAGATCCGCCAGCTTCGAGACGTCGCCCGGCACGCCGGTGGCGCGGGGGCCGATCTCCTTGACCGCCGCCTCCACCTCCGTGGGCCGGCGGCCGGTGATGAACACGCGGGCACCCTCCGCGGCGAAGCGCCGCGCGGTGGCGAGCCCGATCCCGCTGCTGCCGCCGCTGATTACCGCGACCTTCCCTTCGAGCTTGCTCACGGTCCTCCCTCCTCTCGACCGGGACCGGCCCCGATCTGCTCCTGGTGCGCGTTCTGACGGCACACTAAGGATGCTGGAACCCCGGGGGAGGGATGCACGCGAACCTGCTCTCAGCCGGCGGGGGTCCGGCGAGCCGGTCGACCTCGATGGTGGGCACGTCGGCGGCGGTGGGCTTGAGATAGCGCCGGTCGATCTCGACCAGGCAGCAGTGCGCCGCGTTTGCGAAGACGAGCTGCGAGCGGACTCGCCGCTCGCTGCTAGTAGAGCTTCGAGCCTACCTCCAGCCGCGGCGACCGTTCTCCGGCAGCCTCTTGTTGGAGGCGACCTGCACCGGGATGCTCTTCAGGAACATGACGGCCATGCCGTCGTTGTCTACACGCCACACGAGGCCTGAGACGTAAACCGCCTGGCCATCGGGCGGCTGGAGCTGCAGATGGACCGGCGTGCCGGGCTGGATTTCGCCGCGCGGCTTGAGCTTCGCGCCGTGGGGACTGACGTCCACCGTATGGCAGCGCAGACGCTGGGTGCCCGTCTTGATCCAGGCCGTCCAGGAGACATCCGAGCGGGAGTGTAGGCGGCGGCTTCGCTGTCGGGTTTCCATAGTGTTCCGGATGAGGAGCAAGCAGCGGGCCAGCCGGAAAGGGCCTCAAAACATGGGGTTGCGAACCGTTGCCGCCGCGGCCCGCTTCCCAGGGTGGCCACGGCCGCGGTCAATGTGGGTAAGGCGTGGGACTGTTGACAGCGGGGCCGGTGCCGGCGCAGCATCAGGCCCGCGCAAGATTTCCGCGAGGGGGACGCCCAGATGAGCAAGACCCGCCCCGAATGGAGCGACGAGGCCGCCCGCCGTGAGGACAGCCTGCTCACGCTCCGCCGTGATTTCCACCGGCATCCCGAGCTGAGCCATCAGGAGCGTCGCACCGCGGAGATCATCGCGGAGCGCCTGCACGCGGCGAAACTCGACGTACGCACCGGTGTCGGCGGGACCGGCGTGGTCGGCGTGCTCCACGGAGACCGGCCGGGGCGGACGATCGCGTGGCGGGCCGACATCGATGCCCTGCCGCTCACCGAGATCCTCGACGCGCCCTTCACCTCCGGCACCCCGGGCGTGATGCACGCGTGCGGGCACGACGGGCACACCGCCATCGCGATCACGATGGCCGAGGTCCTGGCCGCGCGGCGCGCGGAGATCCCGGGCACCGCGGTCTTCCTCTTCCAGCCGGCCGAGGAAGTCTTGGGCGGGGCGCGGCCCATGATCGAGGCGGGGGTCCTCGACGATCCGCGCGTCGACGAGGTCTACGGCCTGCACCTCACCACGCAGCAGCCGGCCGGCCACGTCCAGGTACGTCCGGGACCGACGCTCGCGTCCGCCGATGCGTTCACGGTGGAGGTGCGCGGCACCGGGGGCCACGGAGCCATGCCGCATCTCTCCATCGATCCCATCACCGCCGCCGCCAACATCCTGCTCGGCATGCAGAGCATCGTGTCGCGCGAGATCCCGGCGCAGGAGACCGCGGTGCTCACCGTCGGGCAGATCGTGGCCGGTACCAAGGGCAACATCCTGCCGGATCGGGCGCTCATGCGCGGCACCATCCGCGCCTTCGAGCCGTCGGTGCGCGATCATCTCGTCTCGCGGCTCGGCGCCTTCGTCGCCGACATCGCCCGAGCCTACCGCGCGGAGGCCACGATGCGCCTGGACGGCGGCTCCTGCCCTGCGGTGGTCAATCACGCGCGGGAGACCGCGTTCGTGCGGGAGTGCGCGACCGGCGAGATCGGCGCCGACGCGGTGACCGAGGGCCGCGTGGCCATGGCGAGCGACGACATGAGCCTGTTCCTGCGCGAGCGACCGGGCTGCTACTTCCGGGTCGGCATCGCGCCCGCGACGGGACCGGCACGGCCGCACCACGCCCCGGAGTTCGAGATGAACGAGGCGGGTCTGCCGGTGGGGCTGCGGGTCGGGCTGGCGGTGATGCGCTCGGCGCTCGGGCGCTGAGAGGCGCCGACGCGTGGGCCGGCTCGACGGCAAGGCCGCGGCGGTGACGGGCGGCGCCTCGGGGATCGGGGAGGCGACCGCGCGGCGCTTCGCGGAGGAGGGCGCGCAGGTCGCGATCGCCGACGTGGACGCCCCGCGCGGGCGCCAGGTGGCCGACGAGATCCGGGCTCGGGGCGGCCGCGCGCTCTTCGTGGAGACGCGCACCGAGCGCGAGGCCGAGTGCGTCGCCTTCATCGGGGCGGCCGCGAGAGAGTTCGGGCGCCTGGACGTCCTGGTCAACAACGCCGGGATGCGGCTCTACCAGACGGTGGTGGAGGCGAGCGCGGAGAGCTGGGACGCGATCCTCGGGGTCAACGTCAAGGGCTACGCCTTCTGCGCCAAGGCCGCGATCCCGGCGATGCGCCGGAGTGGAGGCGGCACCATCGTGAACGTGGCCTCGATCCGGTCGGTGGTGGCCGGCGGCAACATGGTGCAGTACGACACGACGAAGGCCGCGGTCGCCGGGCTGACGCGGGCCATGGCGCTCGATCACGCGGGGGAGGGGATCCGGGTCAACGCGGTGTGCCCGGGCCCGATCTTCACCCGATTCCACGAGCGCCGGGCCGCGACGGCGGGCAAGAGCGCCGAGGACTTCCAGACCGAGTTCGGCCGCGGGACCATGCTGAGGCGGCCGGGGACCCCGGCGGAGGTCGCGGCGTGCATCCTCTTTCTCGCTTCGGACGAGTCATCGTACGTCACCGGCACCTCGCTCTACGTCGATGGGGGTCAGACCGCGCTCTGACCCAACCTCCCGACGGGAACCTGGCGCCTAGCTCGCGGGTTAACTTCCACGGGTTTCCAACGGTCGTCGTTACACACCAACCACGGAGGTAGAGCATATGAAGCTATCGAGGGTAGGACTGGGCGTGGCGATGCTGGCCGTCGCCGGA
>DATMMH010000322.1:0-5279 GCA_035569855.1 Candidatus Dormiibacterota bacterium | reverse complement strand
CAGAATTCGAAAGACGACGCGGTCACGTTCCTGATGTATCCCCAGGCCGAGACCGGCGAGGGCCGGAAGGACAGCCTCGACTCGGACGCCTTCAAGTACCGGATCATCTCGCGCGAGCTCGGCGCCTGACGGCGCGCTCCGCTCCGCCACAACCAACGCCCCCGCCCCCCGCGGGGGCGTCGTGCGTTCACCCAGCATTTACTCCGGCGTCATCATCCTGTAACCCCTCCGGCGCAGACTCCGCTCATGACACGAGCGAGCGTGGGGGGCGAGCTGATGGTGAGTAACCGGCGCGGGGCGGCGGACAAACCGGGCGTGGCCGGTAGCGGCCGAACCGCGCGGGTCCTGGTGGTCGAGGACGAGCCGGACGTGGCGGAGATGATCCGCTACAACCTCGCCCGGGAAGGCTACGACGTGCGGGTAGCGAGCAACGGCGCGGACGCGCTCCGGCAGATCAAGGAGGCGAAGCCCGACGTGGTGCTGCTCGACATCATGGTGCCGCAGCTCAACGGCTGGGAGATCTGCCGGCGGCTCAAGCAGGACCGGGAGACCAAGGCCATCCCGGTGATCATGGTGACCGGCCGGGTGGAAGAGGGCGACAAGGTGCTCGGGTTCGAGCTCGGCGCCGACGACTACGTGACCAAGCCGTTCTCGCCGCGCGAGCTGGTCGCGCGCGTGCGGGCGGTGACCCGTCGAGGCCGTCCGATCGAGGACGCCGACGGTCAGCCGCTCCGGGCCGGAGACCTCGAGATCGACCGCCAGCGCTTCGAGGTCAAGATGAAGGGGCGCCTGGTCGAGCTGACTCGCAAGGAGTTCGATCTGCTCGCCGCACTGGTCCGGACTCCAGGTCGGGTCTTCGGCCGGGAGGAGCTACTGGACCTGGTCTGGGGTCAGGACGGCTTCGTCGAGCCCCGGACGGTGGACGTCCACGTGGCGCGGCTGCGCGCGAAGTTCACCGCGGCCCGTGCGCCCGAGCCGGGCATCGAGACCGTCCGCGGGGTCGGCTACCGATTCCGCGAGCCGGCGTGAGGTCGGTAGTCCTTAACAGTAATGTAACGTGTCCGTCATGGATCGGTAATCGCTCTGTAGCATCCTCCGCGGCAAACCCAGAGAGACGAGACAAGGAGAGCGCGATGAAGAGATGGCCGATTCTTGCGTGCATGCTGGCGATGGCGATCGCCTGGCCCGCGGCGGCGAGCGCCCAGATGCTGGTGAACGGAGCGGGGGCGACGTTTCCGTACCCGATCTACTCCAAGTGGTTCGAGGAATACATCAAGGTTGATCCCGAAGTGCGCTTCAACTATCAGTCTATCGGCAGCGGCGGCGGGATCCGACAGATCACGGAGCGGACCGTGGACTTCGGCGCCTCCGATGGTCCCATGACCGACGAGCAGCTCAAGAAGGCCCCGGGAGAGCTGTTCCATATCCCGACCGTGCTGGGTGCGGTGGTGGCCACCTACAACCTGCCCGGCAGTCCGAAGCTGTCCTTCACCGGCGAGGTGCTGGCCGACATCTTCCTCGGCAAGATCACGAGGTGGAACGACGACCGGATCAAGGCGCTGAACCCATCGACCGCGCTCCCGAATCAGCCGATCATCGTGGTGCACCGGTCCGACGGGAGCGGGACGACCTACATCTGGGTGGACTACCTGTCGAAGGTCAGTCCGGAGTGGGACCAGAAGGTCGGGCGTGGGACGTCGGTGAGCTGGCCGGTGGGCCTGGGCGGGAAGGGCAATGAGGGCGTGGCCGGCCAGGTGAAGCTCGCGCCGGGGTCCCTGGGCTACGTGGAGCTCGCCTACGCGGTCACCAACAAGCTGCCGGCGGCGGCGATCCGCAACCAGGCCGGGAAGTTCATCGAGCCGAGCATCGAGAGCACGACGGCGGCCGCGGCGGGTGCGGCCAAGAACATGCCGGATGATTTCCGCGTCTCGATGACCAATGCCCCGGGAGCGGATGCCTATCCGGTGGCGAGCTTCACGTGGCTCCTCGTCTACAAGGATCAGCCCAACGAGGCGAAGGGGCGGGCGATCGTGAAGTTCCTCTGGTGGGCCATCCACGACGGCCAGAAGCACCCCGCCGCGCTGCTCTACGCGCCGCTGCCCGCGCCGGTGGTCAAGCAGATCGAGGCCAAGATCAAGCTGATCACCTATTCCGGCAAGCCGATCCTGGCCGCCCAGTAGCGGATGCTCGTCACCTCGGTCTCCCAGGCCGGTACCGCCGACACGCCACCGCCCGCGCGGGTGGCGCGCCGGATGGGGATCGGCTTCGGGGACCGGCTCTTCGGCCTGGGGCTGACCGGGGCGGCCTGGATCGTCGTCCTCCTGGCGCTCGCCCTGATCACCGCGCTCGGCTGGGAGGCGCGCGAGGCCATCGTGAAGTTCGGCTGGCGCTTTCTCTTCACCTCGAGCTGGGACCCGGTCCAGGGGCGATTCGGCGCGCTGCCCTTCATCTACGGCACGCTCGTCTCCGCGTTCCTGGCCCTCGCCATCGCGGTGCCGCTCTCGCTCGGAGCCGCGATCTTCCTGGCGGAGCTGGCCCCCGGCTGGATCCGGCCGCCGATCGCGTTTCTCATCGAGATGCTCGCCGCGGTGCCGAGCGTGGTCTACGGCCTCTGGGGCATCTTCGTCCTGGTGCCGTGGCTGCGCGACTGGGTGGAGCCGTTCCTGGGGAGCTCGCTCGGCTTCCTTCCGCTCTTCCAGGGACCTCCCTACGGCATCGGGATGCTCGCGGCGGGGGTGATCCTGGCCATCATGGTGGTGCCGTACATCACCTCGGTGAGCCGTGAGGTCCTGCTCGCGGTGCCCGGCTCCCAGCGCGAGGCCGCGCTTGGGATCGGCGCCACCCGCTGGGAGACGACCCGGATCGCGGTGCTGCGGTACGGCCGCTCGGGGCTCGTCGGGGCCATCCTGCTCGGCCTGGGGCGCGCGCTCGGCGAGACGATGGCGGTGACCATGGTGATCGGCAACCGGCCGGAGGTGGCGGTGTCGCTGTTCGCTCCGGGCTACACGATGGCCAGCGTGATCGCCAACGAGTTCACCGAGGCCACCTCGGAGATCTACGTCTCGGCGCTGGTCGAGATCGGCCTGCTCCTGCTGCTGATCACGATCACGGTCAACGGTTTGGCCCGGCTGCTCGTGTGGAGCGTGGGTGGCCCGGCGAGCGGAGGCCGCGAATGAGCTCGCGCCGGCTCGTCAGCTCGACGATGAGCGTGCTGACGTGTCTCTCCGCGATCGTCGCCGTACTCCCGCTGCTGCTGATCCTCGGGTTCCTGCTCGTGAAGGGGGCCTCCGCGGTGAACCTGGATTTCTTCCTCCACCTGCCGAAGCCGGTGGGCGAGCCCGGCGGGGGCGTCGCCAACGCCATCGTCGGCAGCCTCGTCATGATCGGCCTAGCCGTCGCGGTCGGCCTGCCCATCGGGATCTCGGGCGGGGTCTATCTCGCCGATTCGCGCGACCGCCACCTGCCGTGGGCCGTCCGCTTCATCGCCGACGTGCTGAACGGGGTGCCGTCCATCGTGGTGGGCATCTTCGCCTACACGCTCGTGGTGCTGCCGATGCGCCGCTTCTCGGCGCTGGCCGGTGGTCTCGCGCTCGGCTTCATCCTGATCCCGATCGTCCTGCGCACCACCGAGGAGATGGTCCGGCTGGTGCCGAACGCGCTGCGGGAGGCCGGGCTCGGCCTCGGCATCCCGCGATGGCGGGTCACCCTCCGGATCGTCCTCCCGGCCGCCCGCGCGGGCATCCTCACCGGCGTCATGGTCGCGGTGGCTCGCATCGCGGGCGAGACCGCCCCGCTCCTGTTCACCGCGCTGGGCAACCGCTTCTGGCATCAGGGCCTCGATCAGCCGATCGCGGCACTTCCGCTGCAGATCTACGCGTACGCGATCGCCCCGTACGACGACTGGCACCGGCAGGCCTGGGCGGGCGCCCTCGTGCTGATCACGCTGGTATTCCTGGCGAGTCTCGCGGCGCGCGTGGCGACGCGGGGCCGGACCATCGCGCACTGAGGTGACCATGGGGGACGGTCTCTACGTCAAGGGCCTCAAGGCCTGGTTCGGCGATCTCCTCGTGCTCAAGGGGGTGGATCTCACGGTCGCCCCGAACGCGGTGACCGCGATCATTGGCCCGTCGGGCTGCGGGAAGTCCACCTTCATCCGGTGCCTCAACCGCATGCACGAGACGGTTCCCGGAGCCCGCGTCGAGGGCCAGGTGCTGCTCAACAGCGAGGATCTCTACGCGCCGGGGGTGGACCCGGTCGCGGTGAGGCGGCGGATCGGGATGGTCTTCCAGAAGCCGAATCCGTTCCCCACCATGTCCGTGTTCGACAACGTGGCGGCCGGGCTCCGCCTGACCGGCACCCGCCGGAAGTCGCAGCTGCAGGAGGACGTCGAGCGCGCCCTGCGACACGCCGCTCTCTGGGACGAGGTGAAGGACGACCTCGACAAGTCGGGGGTGAGCCTCTCGGGTGGACAGCAGCAGCGCCTCTGTATCGCCCGGGCCCTGGCCGTCGATCCCCAGATCCTCCTGATGGACGAGCCGTGCTCGGCGCTGGACCCCATCGCCACGGGCCGCATCGAGGAGCTGATCCACGATCTCAAGAAGGAGCTGACGATCGCGATCGTCACCCACAACATGCAGCAGGCGGCCCGCGTCTCGGAGTGGACCGGGTTCTTCCTCCTGGGCGAGCTGGTGGAATTCGGCGTGACCAAGGAGATGTTCACCACGCCGCACGACCGACGCACCGAGGACTACATCACCGGGCGGTTCGGGTAGGGGAGGACGCACATGACGCGGCACTTCCACGAAGAGCTGGAAGCCCTCAAGCAGACCCTGCTGGCCATGGGCGGGCTGGTCGAGGACCAGATCCGGCGGGTCATGCGGGCGCTGCTCGAGCGCGACGACGTGATCGCCCAAGAGGTCATCGACCGGGACCGGCAGGTCAACAGCTACGACGTCGAGGTGGACGAGCAGTGCGTGAGCCTGCTCGCGCTGCACCAGCCCGCCGCGGGCGACCTGCGCTTCATCACCACCGCGATGAAGATCGTCACCGACCTCGAGCGCATCGGCGACCAGGCGGTCAACATCGCCCAGCGGGTGCTCGAGCTGAACCGGGAGCCCCAGCTCAAGCCCTACATCGACCTGCCCCGGATGGCGGAGAAAGCGCAGCGAATGGTGAAGGAGAGCCTCGACGCGTTCGTGGCCCGCGACACCGCGCTGGCCCGCCAGGTGTGCGGGGAGGACTCCGAGGTCGACCTCCTCAAGGAGCAGATCTTCCGCGAG
>DATMMH010000321.1:0-3148 GCA_035569855.1 Candidatus Dormiibacterota bacterium | reverse complement strand
TCCTGTGCTACCTTTCGGTGGTGCCGTCGCTCGCCATCTTCCTCGTCAGCGTCGAGACGGATTTCTACGATCGCTATCGCGCCTACTACGGCGTCGTCACCAAGCACGGCACCCTGCGCCAGGTGCTCGAGGCCAAGCGCGAGATGGCGAAGTGCCTCCGCGAGGGGCTGCGGCGCGTGCTCGTCGTGCAGACCCCGGTCACCCTGCTCCTGATGGTGCTGACGCCGTGGATCGCGGAGGCCCTGCGGCTCGAGCGCCTGCAGCTCGGCATCCTGCGCTGCGGGCTGGTGGGCGCGCTGCTCCACGCGCTCTGTCTCTTCGGCGGGATCGTCCTGCTCTACTTCGACCGGCGCCGCGCCGCCGCCGAGGTCGCCGCGGTGTTCTTCTTCGCCAACGGTCTCTTCACCGCGGTCACGCTGCTGGTCGGCCCGCGGCTGTACGGGCTCGGGTATCCGCTCGCCGCGCTCCTCGGGTGCGCGTGGGCGTACCATCGCCTCGAGCAGACCCTCGACGATCTCGAGTACCTGACCTTCGCCGCCCAGCCGATGGCGCCCGAGGCGCCGGCCATCCAAGCGAGCCGCCCCGCATCCGCCTGATGGGGCAGCGCTCGGCCGCGGAGGGAGCGGTGGTGGCCGCGCTGCTGCTCCTCCTGGTCGGAGCGGTCCTCTACCCGCTGCTCCCGGTGCTGGGCGTCGCGGTCCTCGACGGGAGCCGGCCGAGCGCGCGGCCGCTCGCCGCCTTCTTCGCGCGCCCGCTCTTTCGCGAGGCCCTCGCCAACACGCTGCTGGCCGGCGTGCTGGCCGTCGCGATCGGCAGCGTCATCGCGGTGCCGCTCGCGCTGCTCACCGCGCGCTACCGCTTCCCGGGCCGGCGCCTGGTGACGGGCCTCGCGCTCCTGCCACTCGCGGTCCCGCCCTTCGTGGGCGCGATTGCCTTCCAGCAGATCCTCGGACGGAACGGCCCGGTGAATCTGCTGTTGCTCCGCTACTGCGGCGTCACCGTTCCGTTCATGGAGGGCCTGGGCGGCGTGGTGCTGGTGCAGAGCCTCCACTACTTTCCATTCATCTGGCTCAACACCGCGGCGGCCCTCGCCGGGCTCGACCGATCGCTCGAGGAGGCGGCCCAGAACCTGGGCTCCTCCGGCGTCCGGCTCTTTCGCCGCGTGCTGCTGCCGCTGGCGATGCCGGGCTACGCGGCGGGCGCGTTGCTGACCTTCATTCGCGTGATCGACGATCTGGGCACGCCGCTCATGCTGAGCTACCCGAAGCTGCTGGCGCCTCAGGCCTACGTTCGGGTGACCGCGTTCGGGCCCACCGACGTGGACGGCTCCGTGATCTGCGTGATCCTGCTCGCGCTGTCGCTCGGCGCGTTCTGGCTGTCGAAGGGCGGGCTGGCCGACGTCGAGCTCGCCGCCCTCGGCCGGGGCGGGGAGACGCCGGCGCGATCGATCCGCGCCCGCGGGACCCTGCTGGCTTGGCTCCTGATCGTGGGGCTGCTGGGCCCGGCGCTGCTGCCGCAGCTGGGCGTCGCGCTGCTCTCGGTCTCGAAGGTCTGGAGTCTCTCGCCGCTGCCGACCGCGTACACCCTGGCCAACTTCGAGGAGGTCCTCGTCCGCTCGCCCCAGTTCATCGCCAACGCCGTGCGCTACTCCGGTCTTGCCGCGCTCGTCGACGTGGCGGTGGGCGCGGTGATCGCGTGGCTCCTGCTGCGCGGGCGGGTGGCCGGCCGGCGGTGGCTCGACACGATCTCCACGTTGCCGCTCGCGATTCCGGGGGTGGTCGTCGCGATCGGCTATCTGCAGGCCTTCGGCGGCGAGCCGTTCACCTCGACGTGGCTGATCCTGGTCGTCGTCTACGCGGTGCGCCGGTTGCCCTACGCGGTGCGGGGCGCCTGCGCGGCGCTCCGGCAGCTGCCGCCGGCCCAGGAGGAGGCCGCCCAGAATCTCGGGGCCAGCCCGCGGCGGACCTTCGTCCGGATCACCCTGCCGCTCGTCGCCGGCGGCCTCGCGGTGGGCGGCCTCCTCGCCTTCATCGGCTCGGCGGTCGATCTCTCCGCCACCATCCTGCTCGTGCCGCGCGTGGAGCTGGGCCCGATCGCCTCCGGCGTCTACGTCTT
Organism: Candidatus Dormiibacterota bacterium; assembly: GCA_035569855.1. Lineage (GTDB taxonomy): Bacteria > Methylomirabilota > Methylomirabilia > Rokubacteriales > CSP1-6 > CAMLFJ01. Next base: position 1,033 of record DATMMH010000321.1, on the reverse strand, counting down.
CATGCAGTCGGCGGCGGGCCGCGGGCCGGGGGCCGCCCTCGGGGTGGTGGCCATCGTGCTGGTGGGGGCCGGGGCCTGGGCGGCTGCCGCGGTGACGCGGCGCTCCGGGGCCGCCCGGTTCGGAAGCTGAAGGTGGCCACGCCGCGTCTGCGCTCGGAGTGGGTCCTGCCCGCGTCGATGCTGATCGGTACGTTCGCGTGGTCGTTCGTCTACGTGAGCCTGCCGTTCCACATCCAGAAGATGTCCACCTTCGACCCCGCTTCCACCTTGCGCTGGACCGGCTGGATCCTCGGGATCAGCCCCCTGATCACGGTGATCACCGCGCCGATCTCGGGTCGGGTCGGCGAGTACGTGGACCCCAAGCGCGGCTTCATCGCCACGCAGGCCTTCCAGGGCCTGGGCTTCCTCGGCATGGCGATGGCGCGCACGCTGCCCGAGATGCTCTTCGCGCGGATGCTGCTCGGGCTGATGGGCGCGGTGTCCACCTTCGCCTTCATCATGGTGGGGCGCTCGGGCGGCGACGTGCGGCGCCAGATCTCCTACATCCAGTCCGGGATGACGCTCGGGCAGGTGTTGGGGCCCGCCGCCGGCGCCATCGTGGCCGCGCGCGTGGGCTTCCGGACGTCGTTCATCGTGGGCGCGTTCATGCTGTGGGGCTGCTCCGCGCTCGTGTCCTGGGGCGTGCCGACCGGGAAGCCGCGCGACCCGGAGGCCTCGCGCGAGCGGCGGGCCTCGCTGCGCGAGCTGGTGACGGTGTCCCTCGTGGTGCTCGCTGGCTCGACCCAGGTGTTCTTCCTCACCTCGATCCTGCCCCAGATCCTGCCCCCGCTCGGGGTGCCGGTCGAGTCCACGCTGGAGGTCGGCGGCTTCCTCATCTTCGCCACCGGGATCGCGGCCTCGCTCGGCGCGATGTCGGCGCCGCGGCTCGCCGACCTGCTCGGCGACCGGCGGGCGGTGCTCTGGTTCCTGCTGGGCTCCTCGCTCTTCCTGGCCGCGCTCACCGCGGCGGGTAACGTGTGGTCCTTCGGCGCCC
>DATMMH010000320.1:0-18982 GCA_035569855.1 Candidatus Dormiibacterota bacterium | reverse complement strand
GAAGGTCAAGGCCGAGAAGGTGGTGACCCGCGGCTTCGACGCGGAGTCGCTGGAGTTCGTGGACATGATCCAGGCCGGTATCATCGACCCCACCAAGGTGGAGCGGGTGGCGCTGCAGAACGCGGCGTCGGTGGCCTCGCTCTTGCTGACGACGGAGGCCCTGATCACCGACCTGCCCGAGGAAAAGCCGGCGGCGGCCCCGCCGATGCCTCACGGGGACTTCTAAGCACCCGACCCCGACGACGGGGTGAGCCAGGCGCACGGCCCTTGCCGGAGACGGCGAGGGCCGTGCTGTTTTGTCCACTCTTGACGCAGGTTGTCTTTCACGGCAGGCTCTGGTAAGTTAAATCGCTTCAAAGGAAAAGCCTGACATCCGCCGGACATCTGCCCGACATGTGGAGGAGGTGAGTGTTCTGTACCCGTACGAAATCCTATTGATCTTCGATCCGCGACCCACCGACGAGGACATCACGGCGCTGCTGACCAAGCTGCAGGAGACGCTCAAGTCGCTCGGCGGCGAGGTCACCAAGGCGGAGAGCTGGGGTAAGCGCCGGCTCGCCTACGAGATCCGGAAACAGCGGGAAGGGACCTACGCGGTCATCGAGTGCAAGGCCGAGCCCTCGGTCGTCAAGGAATTCGAGCGCCAGGTGACGCTCAACGAGCAGGTGCTCCGGCATTTCACGACTCGGATCCCGGTGCGAAAGCGGATCCGGTCCGCGCCGAAGCCGCAGACCCCGGCGGTCGAGGAGGTCGTCTGATGGCGAACCTGAACAAGGTCTTCCTGATCGGCAACCTGACCCGTTCCCCGGAGCTCCGGTACACGCCAAGCGGCACCGCGGTGGCCGATCTCCGCATGGCGGTCAACCGCAATTACACGACCCAGGGCGGAGAGAAGCGCGAGGAGACGTGCTTCCTGACCGTCGTGGTGTGGGGCAAGCAGGCCGAGAGCTGCGGCGAATACCTCGACAAGGGCAGCCCGATCATGGTCGAGGGTCGGCTGCAGACGCGCGACTGGGAGACCAAGGACGGCCAGAAGCGCAGCGTGGTGGAAGTCGTCGCGGAGCGGGTGCAGTTCATGGGGCGGACCAAGTCCGCCGGCGCGCCCGCGGTCCCCGAGCCGGTCGAGGCCGGCGGCGAGAGTGGCGGGGGCGACGACGAGGTGCCGTTCTAGAAGAGTCGGTTACACGTAACGCGGTTCCAAGAGGAGGAACAAGCCATTCCGCCAGCTTCGAAGCCCGTCAAGCGGCGCCGGTTCGGGCGCCGCAAGGTTTGCAAGTTCTGTGTAGATCGGGTCGACCTGGTCGACCACAAGGACATCCGTCGCCTCCGAAATTTCGTCTCGGAGCGGGGCAAGATCACGCCGCGCCGCATCTCGGGTAGCTGCGCCCGGCACCAGCGGCAGTTGACCCGCGCAGTCCGCCGCGCGCGGACGGTGGCTCTGCTGGCCCAGACCTCCGAGTGAGCGCGTGGCCATGAAGATCATCTTGCCATGAAGATCATCTTGATGGATGACGTGCCGACGCTCGGTCGCCGTGGCGAGGTTCGCGACGTCTCCGACGGCTACGCCCGGAACTTCCTGCTCCCGCAGAAGCTGGCCCTGCACGCCACTCCGGCCAACATGAAGAACCTGGCCCAGATCAAGGCGCGCCAGGACGCGCAGGCGGCCAAGCTGAAGGCCGACGCCCAGGGGCAGGCTCAGGCCATCGAGGCCCTGCACTTCACCCAGCGCCGGCAGGCCTCCGACGAGGGTCGTCTCTTCGGATCGGTCGGACGTGCCGATCTGGCCGCGTTCCTGGCCCAGCACGGCATCGAGGTGGAGCGCCGTCGCATCGGGCTCGACGAGCCCATCAAGAGCCTGGGCGACTTCTCGGTCCCGGTCCGCCTGCAGGCCGACGTCACCGCCCAGCTCAAGGTGTCCGTCTCCCGGGAGTAGTAGGCGTTGGCCACGCTGACCGACCTGCTCACCTCCAAGATCCCTCCCCACAGCCTGGAGGCGGAGCGGGCCGTCCTGGGGGCGATCCTACTGGAGCGGGAGAGCCTGCCCAAGGCGATCGAGCTGCTCAAGCCGGTCGACTTCTACAAGGAAGGGCACCGCAAGATCTTCGACGTCACCCTCGCGCTCTTTGAGCGCAACGAGCCGGTGGATCTGCTCACGGTCTCCGAGGAGTTGAAGCGCCGGGCCGAGTTGGAAGAGATCGGGGGCCCCGCCGCGCTGGCGAGTCTGGTGGAGGAGGCGGCCACCGCCGCCCACCTGCTGTCGTACGGGGCCATCGTCCGGGAGAAGGCGCTTCTCCGCGACCTCATCCGCATCGCCACCGAGATCATCGGACAGAGCTACGAGGCGCGGGACGACGTCGACAAGCTGCTCGACGACGCGGAACGGCTGATCTTCCAGGTCTCCGAGCGGCGCATGCAGGGATCCGCCTTCCCGGTGCGCGCCATCCTGAAAGACACCTTCGAGCACATCGAGAAGCTCTACGACCGCAAGGAGCACATCACCGGCCTCGCCACCGGCTTCGACGATCTCGACCGGATGACGTCGGGCTTCCAGGCGAGCGACTTCATCATCATCGCGGGACGGCCGTCCATGGGCAAGACCGCCTTCGCGCTGAACATCGCCAAATACGCGGGCGTGGAGGATCACAAGCGGGTGCTGGTGCTGAGCCTCGAGATGTCCAAGGAGCAGCTCGTGCAGCGGCTGCTCTGCTCGGAGGCAAAGGTGGATTCGCACAAGGTTCGCACCGGCTACCTGGACCCCCGGGACTGGACTCGCCTCACCAACGCGGCGGGACGCCTGGCGGAGGCGCCCGTCTACATCGACGACTCGCCCGCGCTCACCGTGCTGGAGGCGCGCGCCAAGGCGCGGCGCATGAAGGCGGAGCACGGGCTCGACCTGATCGTCATCGATTACCTGCAGCTGATGCGCGGCCGCCACCAGCAGGAGAATCGCCAGCAGGAGATCTCGGAGATCTCGCGCTCGCTCAAGGCTCTGGCCAAGGAGCTGAACGTGCCGGTGGTGGCGCTGTCCCAGCTCTCCCGCGCGGTGGAGACGCGCGAGCGCAAGGAGCCCCAGCTGTCGGATCTGCGGGAGTCGGGCGCGCTGGAGCAGGACGCCGACGTGATCCTCTTCCTCTACCGTCCCGAGCGCTACGGGCTGCAGTCGGAAGACGGCGACCGGGTGGCCGATATCATCATCGGCAAGCAGCGCAACGGGCCCACCGGCAAGATCCAGGTGACCTTCATTCCCGAGTACGCCTCCTTCGAGCGCCTCGCCAAGCGCCCGGAGGCCCAGCCCTTCTAGGCCGGGTCTCGCGGACGGTCCCTCGGGTCCGGATGAGATCGGCCGCATGACCCCCAGGGGATGACCCCGACGGCATGACGAAAGTCATCATCGTCGGTGCGGGCAAGGGAGGGCGGGCCCTGCTCGAGATGTTTAGCGGCGACCCGACCGTCACCATCATCGGAGTGGCCGACGTCAATCCCTGGGCCCCCGGGCTCGAGCTAGCTCGGCGGCTCAACGTCGCGGTCAGCACCGATTTGCGCGAGCTGATCGCCGATCCCCGCGTGGATCTGATCATCGACGTGACCGGCAACGCCCAGGTGCACGAGACGATCCAGCGGCTGAAGCCGCCGGGCACCGAGGTGATGGGCGGGGCGAGCGCCAAGTTCATGTGGGACCTCCTCGCCGAACGCAAGCGCAGCGAGGAGCTGGAGGATCGCTACTCGCTCATGCTCCGCGAGTTGCAGGCCAAGTCGGAGGGCGACTTCATCATCGGGCAGAATCCGAAGATGAAGGAGCTGGCCGAGCAGATCGTCCGGGTGGCCCAGACTCCCACCACCGTACTGATCCGGGGAGAGTCCGGCACCGGCAAAGAGCTGGTGGCCCGGGCGATCCACCGTTACTCGAACCTGCGCGACAAGCCGCTCGTGACCGTGAACTGCACCGCGCTCACCCCGACCCTCATGGAGTCCGAGCTGTTCGGTCACCGGCGGGGAGCCTTCACGGGCGCGGTCGCGGACAAGGTCGGGCTCTTCGAGAAGGCCGACGGAGCCACGATCTTCCTCGACGAAGTGGGCGACATGCCGCTCGAGATGCAGGGCAAGCTCCTCCGGGTGCTGCAGGCGGGCGAGGTCAAGCCGGTCGGCGACGTGGTGACGCGCAAGGTGCGCGTCCGGGTCATCGCCGCCACCAACCGGGACCTCGAGAAGGCCCTCGCCGCGTCCGAGTTCCGGGACGACCTCTTCTATCGGTTCAACGCCTTCACGGTCACGCTCCCGCCGCTGCGGGAGCGGGCCGAGGACATCCCGGTGCTGGCCTATCACTTTCTCCGCAAGGCGGAGGCGAAGGTGAACAAGAAGGTCGATCGTTTCTCCCAGGACGCGCTGGACGTCCTCAGGCGCTACAGCTGGCCGGGCAACCTGCGGGAGCTCGAAAACATGATCGAACGCGCGGTGGTGCTTTCCTCGAGCCAGCAGATCGAGGTGGCTCATCTCCCGCTGTACCTCCAGGAGTCCGATCCGATCCGGGTCACCACTCGGGAAGGATTCGTGCGAGGCAAGGAGCGGGTAGTGTCCATGTTCGAGAAGGAAGCCGTTGCCCGCTTCCTTTCCGAGGCGCGGGGTAACATCTCGGTGGCGGCCCAGAAGGCCGGCATCACCCGTAGAAACTTTCACCGGCTGCTTTCCAAGTACTCGATCAATACGAAGAAATTCAAGGCAGAGTCGAAGTAGACTCATACATGAGTCTCTTATGACTCATCGACGTCATCTCGATTACCGCCTCTAATCCAGATAGTTCCGGCTCACCGTGCAGGAGTGTGCCCTGTAGAGATGAGACACGGGTGTCTCAATTGCACAGGAAGGGTATTTCTTATAGTCAATTAAATTAGTACGTTGCCAGTTGTCTGACCCCTGGAACGGTTCTTGTCTCTATCCTGGACATCTTCTCGCTCGAGGAGGGTCCATGGGAAGCCAGTGCCGTTGCGGAACGGAAGTGCGGTTCGCCTTCAATCACCTCGGCTGCATCGAATGTGGGGCAGCCTGCTGCCCTGCGTGCTCGTATCAGCTCGAGTCCACCAACTATTGCTCGCGTTGCGCCGAGACCTTGCTGGAGTTGCCGTGGGCGCGGCCGGTCGCATCGGCCCATCCGGCCGCCGGTCTCGCGTGAACGGAAGCCAGGAGACCATCATGTCCACGTGCGAGTGCGGGCCGCTTCACGACGAGTACCGGCGTCAGCAGAGCTGCCAGGAGTGCCACGCCCCCTGCTGCCCGAGCTGCGCGATCATGATCGATTCTGAGATCTACTGCCGCTGGTGCGCTCTGGCGCCGGCGGCGTAACGGAGGCCACGACATGGATTCCAAGGGCAAGATCTTTCGCCGGTTGCTGAAGGACGAGCCGTATCTCTTCACGGGCGGCATCTACTCGCCGCTCGACGCCCAGATCGCCGAGCAGGCCGGCATGAAGTCGATCTACCTGAGCGGCTACTCGCTGGCGATGCTCAACGGCTGGCCCGACATGGGTTTCCTGACCATGACCGAGGTGACCCGAGCCGCGTCGATGGTGGCGAGCGCGGTTGAGGTCCCGATCATCGCCGACGCGGACGACGGCTACGGCAACGCGCTCTCGACCCTGCGGACGGTGCAGGAGTTCGCCAAGACCGGCGTGGCGGGCATCCACCTGGAGGACCAGCGCTTCCCGAAGCGCTGCGGCCACATCGCGGGCAAGACCATCGTGTCGCGCGAGGAGGCGCTGGGCAAGTACCGGGCCGCCGTCGCCGAGCGCGATCGGCTCGATCGCGACTTCGTGATCATCGCGCGCACCGACGCCTTCGGGGCGGTGGGCGGCAGCATGGAGGAGGCGATCTGGCGAGGCCGAGCCTACGCCGACGCGGGGGTGGACCTCGTCTGGGCCGAGCTGTCGAACTCCGAGCGCGAGCCCGCCATCGAGTTCGCCCGTGCCATGAGGCAGACCCACCCCGACCTGCCCCTGGCCTTCAACTACTCGTCCTCGTTTCGCTGGCACAAGGATCCCAACCCGCTGACGTTCCGCGAGCTGGGCGAGCTGGGCTACAAGTTCATCTTCATCACGCTCTTCGGGGCGCACGCGGCAATGTACTCGGTGTGGAACTTCATGCAGGAGCTGGTGAAGAACGAGGAACAGGCCCAGTGGACGCTCGAGCGGCTCAAGGTGGGCCATCCCACCGAGAGCCATCACGTAATGGCTCGGGTCGCGCACTTCCAGGAGCTGGAGCAACGCTACATCCCGGGGACCGAGGAGCGCCTGAAGGGCTCCGACGGTTTCGGGGAAGCGAAGAGCCACTGAGCCGTCGGTCCGCGGCGGCCGGCCGGCGCTTCCGGCCCGGCCGCCGCGAGGCCTCAGACCTCGTCGCGCGGGTAGACCGCGTGGACGATGCGCAGGGCCACGAACAGCAGGACGCCCACCAGCACCACCAGCAGCACGATCCGCTCGACCTCGCCGACGACGTAGCGCAGGTGCTCCACGTAGGAGCCGAAGCCGTAGCCGACCGCGTAGCCGGCCCCGACCACCACCGGCACGTAGAGCACCGCGCCGGCCACGTTGGCGAGCAGGAACGAGCTGAAGGGCAGCCCGAGGGCCCCGGCGAGCGGACCGGCGGTGAAGCGCACCCCGGGGACGAAGCGGGCCACGAACACCGCCACCACCCCGCGTCGGGCCACGAAGGTCTTCATCCGCTCGAGGCGCTCCGGGTGCCCCAGCACCCACCGGGCGTAGCGTGGCAGCGCGGTCTGTCCGTAACGGCGCCCGAGCCAGTAGCCGATGTTGTCGCCGACCACCGCGCTGACGATGGCCACCGCCAGCACGAGCGACATGCTGAGCTGGCCGCGCCACACCAGGTAGCCGGCCAGGGCCAGGATTGTCTCCTCTGGCACCGGCAGGCCCACGTTTCCGAGGATGACCACCACGAAGATGGCCGGATAGCCCCAGTGCCCGACGAACTGGTGGAGGTCGTTCACGCCGCAGGAAGGGTACGGCGGATCACTCGTCCGGGGGTCGCCGGGTGATGACGCTCACGCGCCCGTCTTCCTCGAGGAAGGCGTAGCGGATGTCGCGCAGCGAGGTCACCCCGTGATGGCGCAGGGCGGCCCGGAGGTCGCGCGGCCCCAGACACTCCCGCCGCAGGTTTGCCCGAAGGAGCCGACCGTGCTTCAGCAGCACGGTGGGGGAGTGCTCGACGAGGCGATCGGCCCGCTTGGAGCGAAAGCTCATCCACGCCACCGCCGTGAACGCCACGAGCTGGAAGCCGTAGACCACCGCCGAGCGTACGATCTCCTCGGCGATGGTGATGTCCGGGACCAGGATGCTCATCGGCGATGCTTCGGCTCCCCGCCCTCCAGCATCGCACCCGTGCGGACGGATCGAGGCCGAATTTGACACCCGGGGGCGGCGGCCGTAGGCTCGGCGCCATGGTTGGCTGGCGTCCACTCCTGGTGTTCCTGCTCGCGTCGTTCCATCTGGGCCTCGCGGGCACCGCCGCACTGTACCCGGTCGACTTCGCGTGGGTGCCCAGCTATTTCGACGACGACGACGGCGACTTTCTCCCGCTCCTGCTGTCCGAGCAGATCCCGGCGCTCGCGGTGCCGCCTCGTAGCTTCACGCCGGTCCTCACCTTCGTCGCGGCGGCGGTCGCGCAGGAGCCGTCGGGTCGAACGTGGGTCGCCTCCGAGCGCGCGCGCCTGCGGGCGCCGCCCCGATCATAGCTTCCTCTCCACGCGGCGCACCGCGGGCGGCGAGCCGCCCGCATGTTCGTGGACACTCCATCTCGCCGGAGGAGGACACCTATGTTCGGATTGGGTACGCAGGAGCTGATGTTGATTCTGCTCATCGCGCTGGTGTTGTTCGGCGGCTCGAAGATCCCGGATCTGGGCCGCTCGCTGGGGCAGGCGATTCGCGAGTTCAAAAAGGGCGTGGAGACTCCCGACCCGCCCACCGAGTCAAAGGACGCCGGCGGCAAGGACCGGAGCGCGTCGGGCTAGGCCACCACGCGCCGCGCGCGCGCCGATTGCTTGACACCCGGGCGGCGCCGCCCCTAGCGGACACGGCTCAGAGGCCGCCCGGGTGAAGATCAGCGCGGTCAAGAAGCTGTTCGTCGGATCACCCCTCGCGACGGCCCAGGCCCGGCACGAGCGGCTCACCAAGAGTTCCGCGCTCGCCGTCTTCTCGTCCGACGCGCTGTCGTCGGTGGCCTACGCCACCGAGGAGATCCTGCTCGTCCTGGTGCTCGCGGGCAGCGTCGCGCTCGGCTACTCGATCCCGATCGGGATCGCCATCGTGGTGCTCATCGCGGTGGTGGTCAGCTCCTACCGGCAGACGATCCTCGCCTACCCTCAGGGGGGCGGCGCGTACATCGTCACCAAGGACAACCTGGGCACCCTCCCGGGGCTGGTGGCGGCGGGCGCGCTGCTCATCGACTACGTCCTCACGGTCGCGGTGAGCGTCGCCGCCGGCGTGGCCGCGCTGACGTCCGCCTTCCCACCGCTGTACGACTACCGGATGCTGCTCGGCGTCCTCTTCATCGCGGGCATCGCGACGGTGAACCTGCGCGGGCTCCGGGAATCGAGCAATCTCTTTGCGGTGCCCACGTATCTCTTCATCGTCAGCTTCTCGGGCATGCTCGCCTACGGGATCGTGCGCTGGATCGCCGGCTGGGAGGCCCCGCCTCCGCCTCCCGCCCACCTGACGATGAGCCAGGACCTGACGATCTTCCTCGTGCTCCGCGCCTTCGCTTCCGGCTGCGCGGCCCTGACCGGCGTCGAGGCGGTGTCCGACGGTGTGCCCGCGTTCAAGCGGCCGGAAGCCCGCAACGCGCGGATCGTGCTGGCGTGGCTCGGCGTCATCCTGATCACGCTGTTCATCGGCATCACGTTCCTGGCCCGCCACTACCAGGTGACCCCACGTCTCGAGGAGACGGTGGTGTCGCAGCTCGCCCGCTTGATCTTCGGCGGCGGCCTCCTCTACTACGAGGTCCAGGCGGTGACCATGCTGATCCTCGTGTTCGCCGCCAACACCGCGTTCGCGGACTTCCCGCGCCTCGCCTACTTCCTGGCCCGCGACGGCTTCATTCCCCGTCAGTTCAGCACGCGCGGTGACCGGCTCGTCTTCTCCAACGGCATCCTGATCCTGGGCGGGATGGCCGCGCTGCTCATCCTGATCTTCGGCGGCGCGACCCACGCCCTGATCCCCCTCTACGCGGTCGGGGTCTTCGTCTCGTTCACGCTGTCGCAAGCCAGCATGGTGAAGCGCTGGCTCATCCGGCGGGAGCCGGGCTGGTGGTGGCGGTGGGCGCTCAACGCGCTGGGAGCCGCCACCACCGGCCTCGTGATGCTGGTGATCGCGGCCACCAAGTTCGCGCACGGGGCCTGGATGGTCGTGCTGCTGATTCCCCTCCTGGTCGCGCTCTTCCTCATGATCCACCGCCACTACGACGACGTGGCGCGGCAGCTGTCGCTCGACAACTACGGCGGCCCCCCGCCCATCGACCATACGGTGCTGGTCCTGGTCGGTGACCTGCACCGCGGGGTGGCCGCGGCCCTGCGGTACGCGCAGGCCCTCTCGGCCTCGGTGAAGGCGGTATACGTCGAGCTCGACCCGGATCGGACCCGGAAGCTCGAGGAGAAGTGGGGCAAGTTCGGACTCGGGATCCCGCTGGTGGTGCTGACCTCGCCCTACCGATCACTGCTCACGCCGTTTCTCTACTACGTCAACCACTTGCTCGCCCTAGGCGACAACCACGTGGTCACGATCGTGATCCCGGAGTTCGTGCCCGCGCGCTGGTGGCAGCACCTCCTCCACAACCAGACCGCTCTGCTGATCAAGGGCGCGCTGCTGTTCCGGAAGGGCGTGGTGGTCGTCGACGTGCCGTTCCACCTCCGTTGAGCGGCCGAGGCCCGTGTAAGGGCACCCTGGGCTTGCGGACGGCCGGAAGCTGAGTATCCTTGGCGCCACATCATGACTCCGGCGCCGGCCCTGCACACCGCGGACGTCTCGCTGAGGGATGCCACGACGGCCGATCACGATACGCTGCAGTCGCTCGACGGGGCCGCTCCCGACGCCGGGGCGGCCTTGATCCAGGCCCGCCGGAACTTCTTCGCCCGTACCTCCGCCTACAGCCGCTGCCGCACCATCGTGGCCGAGCAAAACGGGCGCATGGTCGGGATGCTGTGCGTCGCCCTGACCTCGGTGCGAGTGGCCGGGCGGCCGTGCTCGGCCGGGTACATCTTCAATGTCCGCGTCGAGTCGGGACAGCGGACCCGGGGAGTCGGCTCCCTGATGATGCGCGCGGGGGCGGACTGGCTCGAGCGGGCGGGAGCCTCCTACGTCACCGGGTTCATCGGGGTGTCCAACGTGGCGTCGATGAGGATGGTGACCTCGCTGGGCTGGGAGTCGGTCGCCCGCTTCGACTATCTGGTCCTCGATCTCGATCGCTTCGCCTCCGACCGCGAGGTGAAGATCCGAAAGGTGGACGCGCTCGGTGACCACGCCCACGCGGCCTGGCGCTTCGGGGAGGTCTTCCTCCACAACTTCGTACCCCGCTACCTGGTGTCGGAGCTGTTCCGGCCCTATCCGAAGGGCCCCTACATGGGGAGCCTGACCGCGTTCGGTCCCGGCGGAAGCGCCTGGCTATCCATCTGGGATGATCGCGCCCGGCGGGGCCTCGATCCCGATCGGATCCGAGCGGTGAAGGCCTACGACGTCACGCTCAAGGGGGAGGGCGGGTTCCGCGCCTTTTCCGCGATCGCGGCCACCCTGCGGGAGGCCGGCCTCGCCCATCTGCTGATGCCCTTGCCCCACGACACGACCGCGCGGGCGCTGCTGGAGCCCTATGCGAGCGATATCGTGGAGTTCAACTTCTGCGTGAAGCCGCTGAACGGAGCCGACCCGCTTCCTTCCGGACCGGTCTACTTCGACATCCGGCACTGAGCCGGACCGCTCTGGTACACTGTGGCGCCGTCATGGAAGCGAGCTTCGTCGTCCCGGGCCCGCTGGACGTGGCCGGGACGCTATCGCGGTTCCACCTCTGGGGTGAGGATCCGGCCAACCGGCTGTCCAAGGGGGTATTTCGGCGCGCCATCAAGTGGAACGGGCGGTGGCGCGCCTACGAGCTGCGCTGGGCCGGTGGCCCCGATTCGCCCCGATTGACCGTCTCGGTGCCCGGCGCCCGCCGGGCCGCGATCGTCGATGCGGCGGTGGCGGAGGTTGGGCATATCTGCGGCCTCGACCTGGACCTGCCGTCGTTCTATGCCCGCGCCGCGGGCGATGCAGTCTTGGCGGGCTTGGCCACGCGCCTGTACGGGCTGCGCCCGACCCTCACGCCGGGCGCGTTCGAGATGCTGGTCGGCTCCGTGTGCGCCCAGCAGGTCAATCTGGCATTCGCCTTCACGGTGCGGGCCCGGATCGTCCGGCGGTTCGGCGAGCCGCTGCTGGTGGGCGGGGAGGCGGTGTACTCGTTTCCCGAGCCGGCGGTCCTGGCGCGCGCGAGCCTCGCCGAGCTGCGACGCATGCAGTTGACGGTGAGGAAGGCCGAGTACGTGGTGGGGCTGGCCCGGCGCGTGGCCTGCGGAGAGCTCGATCTCGACCGGCTTCGTGGTCGGTCCAACGACGAGGTGATCGAGGAGTTGACCGCGGTGCGCGGCTTCGGACGATGGAGCGCCGAGTGGTTCCTGGCCCGCTGCCTCGGACGGGGCGACGTATGTCCCGCGGGAGACCTCGCGGTGCGCCGCGCATTCGAGCACTTCTACGCGCGCGGTCGCGCGCTGGGTGAGCCCGCGATCCGGCGCCGCGCCGCTCGCTGGGGCGCCCATCAGAACCTGGCCGTGCACTACCTCCTGGCGGGGCGTCGGCTGGCCGTGCGGGCCGCCGCGGGGGGCGGGGCATGACGCCGCTCGGGAAGTTCCTTCCGATCGTGGGGCAGCCGGATCCCTCGCAGCCCAAGGATATACACCTGGTGGGTCGCTACGCCATCGGGGTGACGTGGGCTGACAATCACGGGAGCATCTATCCGTTCGACCGCTTGCGCCTCGACGACCCGGAAGGCGGCAACGCGAGCGGCGAGGCGGTCCTCACCCAGGAGATGACCTGGCCCAAGGCGATCACGAAGCTGCCGGAGGCGCTTCGCGTCTCGTGGCTCGACGGGCGCGAGAGCGTCTACCCTTACGGGGCGCTTCGTGCGCTCTGCCGCTGCGCCGGCTGTACGGGCGGCCACTGATGATCCCGCCGATCGAGTCGCGGGCACGGCGGGGCCTGGTGGTGGGCGGGGTGATGGCCGCCATGTTCCTGGCCGCGATGGAGTCCACCGTCGTGGCCACCGCGATGCCCACCGTGATCGCGAGCCTCGGCGGCATCCGCATCTACTCGTGGACGTTCTCGGCGTTCCTGCTGACCTCGACGGTCTCGATGCCGATCTGGGGGCGGCTCGCCGACCACCTGGGCCGGCGGCCCGCCTACCTCTCGGGCCTCGCCGTTTTCCTGCTCGGCTCGGCGCTCTCCGGTCTCTCGCAGAGCATGGAGCAGCTGATCGCCTTCCGGGCGCTGCAGGGGCTCGGCGCGGGCTCGCTGATCACGATCGGCATGACCATCGTGGGCGACCTCTACGGCATGGAGCGACGCGCGAAGATGCAGGGCTACTTCTCGAGCGTCTGGGGTGTCGCGTCGCTGGTCGGGCCGCTGGTGGGCGGGCTGCTCACCGACCGTGTCTCCTGGCGCTGGGTGTTCTACATCAACCTGCCGTTCGGGCTCGTCGCGGCGGCCGCGATCACGATCGGGCTGCGCGACGAGAGGCGAGGCACCGCGCGGGCCTCCTTCGACCTGCTCGGGATGACCGTCTTCGTGGTCGCCATCTCCGCCTTTCTAGTGGGTCTCGTCGAATTGGGGGTAGGGGAGTCGTGGCTGCGCTCCCCGGGGACGAGCCTGCTCGGTCTGTCGCTGGCCCTGCTGTGCCTGTTCATCTACATCGAGCGGAGGGCGGTCGAGCCGGTGATCCCGCTCCGCCTGTTCCGCAATCCGATGGTGCGCGCGGCCGCCGCCACCGGACTGCTGGCGGGCATGGCCATGTTCGGGGCCATCGCTTACGTGCCGCTCTACCTCCAGGCGGTTGTCGGGAGCAGCGCGACCCAGGCCGGCTGGGTGCTGATGCCGTTCGTGCTCGGCTGGGTGGTCTTCTCGGTCCTGTCCGCACGGCTGGTGCTGACGATCGGCTATCGCCCTCTGGTGTTCGCCGGGATGACCGGGTTGGTGGCGGCGTTTGTGCTGCTCGCGAGCTGGAACGAATCGCTCACCACCTGGATCGCGGCGCGCGACATGACGGTCGCGGGGATCGGCATGGGCCTGATCTTCGTCCCGATGTTGATCGCGGTACAGAGCGCGGTGCCGCGCTCGTTGCTGGGGTCGGCCACTTCGCTGACCACGTTCTTCCGGACCATCGGCGGGGCGGTGGGCGTCGCGATCATGGGCGCCGCGATGTCGTATCGCCTGGAGCGGGGTCTCGCCGGGGTGATCATGACCGCGCCCATCGGTCTGCGGGAGCGGTTGCAGTGGCTCGCCGCCCACCCCGATCTGGTGGTCAATCCGGTCACCCGGAGAACGCTCGGCGGCGATGTCCTGAGCCAGATGCGCCCGGCGCTCGCGCACGCGCTCGCCGGGGTGTTCCTGGTCGGCCTGATCATCGCGGTGACCGCGCTCGTCTCGGCCCTCCTCGTGCCGGCCGGACAGGCGCGCGACCTCGCCGTCTCCGGCGAGGAGGCGGCCCCGTCCTCCTCTCGATCGTGATGGGGCGATCGTGATGGAGATATCCGCGTGACCGTCCCGGGGGGCTCCGATCTCCCGCTGCTGGAGCGGCTGGCCGGGCTGCCGGCGGTCTCGGTCGCCGAGCTCATGGCGGTGCTGGAGCAGATGCCCGACCTCTCGAAGGAGCCGCTCTTCGCCGGCCTCGTCGGGACGGACGAGCAGGGAGAGCCGGCGGCCCATCCGCTACTCGGAGCGGTTCTCCAGCATCTCAAGGAGCGACCGGACGGAACCTGCTACGCGGTGCTGCTGGAAGCGCTGACCGGGGTCTGGAACGCGGCGGTGCGGGGTGCTGTGGTGGCGCGGCTGCGGGCCTCCGGGCTGCCCGCCGACGACCTGCTGCTGCGGCTGCAGGCCCTGTCGCCGACGCTCGGATTTCACGCGGAGAAGCGGGAGTGGGCGCGACAATGGATGGCGGATCCCACCGCCCAGGACGCGCAGCTGGTCCAGCAATGTCTAGTGCGGCTGCTGCTGGCGGTGCGCGGGCTCGCGGAAGCCCGCGCCCGGCTGCTGACCGACAGCGGGCCCGGCGGATCCCCCTGAGGGAGCCGGTTCTACAAACCGAATCGACCAAGGAGAAGAGCGATGGCAAAGATTCCCGATGGATTCAGCGACATCCTGACCAAGAAGGCGTTCGCCAACCTGGCGACGGTCAACTCCGACGGGACGCCCCAGGTGACCCCGGTGTGGGTGGACTACGACGGCACCCACATCCGGTTCAATACCGCGAAGGGGCGGCTCAAGGACAAGAACCTCCGGCGCAATCCGGCGGTGGCCCTCTCGATCCTTGATCCCGACAACCCCTACCGGTATCTCCAGGTGCGAGGTCGGGTGGCCGACGTCACCGAGTCGGGCGCCGACGCCCATATCGATTCGCTCGCCAAGAAGTATCTGGGGCAGGACAAGTACCCCTACCGTCGGCCCGGGGAAGTACGGGTGATCTACAAGATCGCACCCGACCGGGTGCAGACGATGGGGTAGCTCCGACGGCATGATCGCGCTCGATTCGGTTTCCAAGAGCTACGGCGGACAGGAGCTGTTGCGTGGCACCACCTGGCGCATCGGTCGAGGCGAGCGCATCGGGCTCGTGGGGCCGAACGGCGCGGGGAAGACCACGCTCTGCCGCATCCTGGCCTCCGTCGAGGAGCCCGACGAGGGTCGGGTGCATCGCGATACCGGGGTCACCGTCGGCTATCTCCCGCAGGAGGTGACCACCGGCGCCGATCGCACCGTGCTCGCGGAGGCTCTCTCGGGCTTCGACGAGGTCTGGCGACTCGAGGCCCAGTTGGAGTCGCTCGCCGCCCGCATGGCCGGTCCCGGCGCCGAGCCGGGATTGATCGACACCTACGGCGAGGTCCAGCACCGCTTCGAGGCGCTCGGCGGATACCGGCTCGAAGCCGAAGCCAAGATCATCCTGGGCGGGCTCGGCTTCGCGCCCGACGCGGTCCACGGACCGCTCGCGGAGTTCTCGGGTGGCTGGCGCATGCGCGCGGCCCTCGCTCGCCTGCTGCTGTTGCGGCCCGACCTCTTGCTACTCGACGAGCCGACCAACCACCTCGATCTCGAGTCGCTGCAATGGCTCGAGGACTTCCTCGCCGCCTACGAGGGCAGCGTGGTCATCGTCTCGCACGACCGCTACTTCCTCAATCGCATGGTCACCGCCATCGCGGACCTGGGGGGCGGTTCGGTCACGCTCTACCACGGCGACTACGACCACTTCCTGATGGAGCGCGAGGCCCGCCAGGCCCTGCGCGAGGCGCAGGCCCGCAACCAGGCCAAGCGGGTGGCCGAGATCGAGCGCTTCATCGAGCGCTTCCGCTACAAGGCCACCAAGGCCCGGCAGGTGCAGAGCCGGGTCAAGATGCTGGAGCGGATCGACCGGATCGAGGTCGACGCAGCGGCGCGCCGTATCCACTTCCAGTTCCCCCAGCCGCCGCGCACCGGCCGCCTGGTGGGCGGCCTCGCGGGCGTGTACAAGGCCTACGGCGACAACGTGGTCTACGCGGGTGTGGACTTCCAGGTGGAGCGGGGCGAGCGCGTCGCGCTGGTCGGGGTAAACGGGGCCGGGAAGTCGACGCTGCTCAAGATGATGGCGGGTGCGCTCCCGTTCGACGCCGGCGGGCGGGTGCTGGGTGCCCACGTCGAGGTGCAGTACTACGCGCAGCACCAGCTCGACGCGCTCGATCCGACGCGGACCGTGCTGGAGGAGCTCGAGCGGGCCGCGCCCGACGCCCCGATCACACGGCTGCGCACCATCCTGGGCAGTTTCCTTTTCAGCGGCGACACGGTGGACAAGAAGGTCTCGGTCCTCTCGGGCGGTGAGAAGGCGCGGCTGGCCCTCGCCAAGATGCTCGCGCGCCCGGCCGCGCTGCTGTGCATGGACGAGCCCACCAACCACCTCGACCTGGCTTCGAAGGAGATCCTGGAGGAGGCCCTCGCCGGCTTCACCGGCACCATCGTGTTCATCTCCCACGACCGCTATTTCATCAATCGCATCGCGACCCGCGTGGTCGAGGTCGACCACGGTCGCCTGACCACCTATCTCGGCAGCTACGACGACTACCTCACCCACAAGGCCTCGACCCCCGCTGAACCGACCCCCATGGCCGAGCCCCCGGCCCGGAAAGCCACCGCCAAAGGCAGCGTCAGCAGTGTCGGACCCGGAGCGTCCGCGGCCGGGGGGAGTGCGGGGGTCATTTCGGAGCCCCCGCATCCAAAGAGTCTGAAGAAAGAAACGGATGCCTCCACCCCGAGCCGAAAGAAAGACAAAGCGGTGGCCCGCGAGATCAAGGCGATCCAGGTGCGGCTCGGCGTGGTGGAGAAGCAGATCCACGAGATGGAGGCGCGGATGCAGGAGATCGGGCTGGCGCTGGCCGATCCGGATCTCTACCGCGACGGGCCGCGCGCCCGCGAGATCGCCCAGGCGCGACGGGACACCGAGGAGCGGGTGGCGTGGCTGATGAAGGAGTGGGAGGAGCTGTCGCTCCGGCTCTCCGCGGTTTCCGGGAACGAGCCATGAGCGACGATCGCTACGTGCGCGAGGTCGACGACGACACGCTGCGCCGCGAGAAGGCGCGCGCGCGAGAGCTCCGGCAGACCGCGTGGTGGCGCCGGCGCATCGCGGCCGGCCTCTGCCACTACTGCCGTCGCGCGGTCGGGCCCAAGGCCCTGACCGTCGATCACGTGGTGCCGCTGGTCCGCGGCGGCCGCTCCATCCGCGCCAACATGGTGCCCGCCTGCAAGGACTGCAACAACAAGAAGCGATCGCTGCTCGCCTGGGAGTGGCAGGCCTACCTGGACACGATCGATCCCTCCGCCGAACTCTAGATACATCTCGCCGTCTGAAATTGTCCGCATTGATTGCTCCGCGCGTGCGGAGTGGAATCGCTCCAGCAGCTCATCTCATTCGAGGAGGATCCGCATGATGAGGCGTTGGATCGGTGCGGCGGTGGTGGTGATGTGGTGCCTGAGCGGCGGCGCCGCGATGGGCGAGGACAAGCCCGCCAAGGTAAAGGTGGACAGCAAGGTGAACATCAACGAGGCGTCCAAGGGCGAGCTGGCGAAGCTCGCGGGCGTCGGTCCCGGCGGCGCGCAGAAGATCATCGAGTACCGGGAAGCGCACGGGCCCTTCAAGCGCGCGCAAGATCTGGAGAAGGTCGACGGCATCGGCAAGAGCGTGATCGAGAAGAACGCAGGAAGGATCACCGTGAAGTGAAAAATGCTTTCCCGCCGACTTCCGGTCATGTAGGATGGCCTCGAAATCGGTCGGAGCTCACACAGGCTCCTTTGAGCGCTCCCTTTCGGCAATTCCGCCGGAAGCGACGTGACCGAGCCTTGCGGCGGGAGTCGGCGTCCGCGGCAAGGTGAGTGGGTTCTGGGCCCTGGACTGGGCCGCGCCGAGAAAGGGAGGTGATCCAGCCGATGTGTACCCCTACGGTGATCTGTGAGGTGGTCACCTCCTAAGGCCCGGCTGTAGCAGTTGCAGGTGGCCCTGGAGGACCCAGGAACCACCGGCCCCGACGGACCCGCTTTTCACCAGCGGGGCGGTACGGCAGTGAGACTGAAGTCATGCCGCCGCAGCGTCCGTCGGGGCTTTTATTTTGTCCGGCTCGCGCCCGCCGAAAATACAGCGGCCCGCCGGGGATCCCGGCGGGCCGTCAAGTGGTCGGCGACGCCTACGCCGACTTCCGAACGTTGGAAGCCTGAAGCCCCTTGGGCCCCTTCGTCACCTCGAACTCGACCTTGTCGCCCTCGGCCAAGCTCTTGAAGCCCTGGGCCTGAATGGCGCTGTAGTGGACGAAGACATCCTCCCCGCCCTCGACCTGGATGAAGCCGTACCCCTTCGCGTCGTTGAACCACTTGACCGTACCTTGTGCCATACGTCTGTACCCTCTCTCCTTGGGCGGGGATGGGCCGCCCGCTAAGCCCCGCGCCACCATGGCTGGGGTTTCCCCCGGGACCGGGGGAACAAAAAAAGCGCCGTTAAGGGCCGCAGGCCCTCACGACGCTGCCGTTCCCTGGAACCGAGGCTCGCTCACGTACGAAGGAAACCAAACCTTAAGGATTCCTGAATTCGCGCGCAGGTTAGCAAAGGCGCAGAACGGCTGTCAAGGCCGTTTCCTGGGGGCGTTTCGGAGGGTGGTTCCGGGGCAGAGGCAGCAACCGGGCCCCGGATCGACCGGGGCCCGGCGGGTGTGACGCGCTAGACCTTGCGGACGTTCGCGGCCTGGAGGCCCTTGGGCCCCCGCGTGACCTCGAACTCGACTCGATCGCCCTCGGCCAGGCTCTTGAAGCCCTGGGCCTGAATGGCGCTGAAATGCACGAACACGTCCTCGCCATCCTCCTGAGAGATGAAACCGTACCCCTTCGCGTCGTTGAACCACTTGACGTTACCCTGAGCCATCTACTTACCTCTTTCCGTGAGGCGTGCGCCTCGGTGATTCCCCGTCACCATGACGGGGGCGCCCTCCTGAATCGGAGGACAAACAAAAACGCCGCTGGACTTGAGGTCCTCGCGGCGTTGGTATCAAATGCCTTAATCCGACTACCGAGTGAACCTACAACCTGCCGACAGGGTAGCGGAGCGTCTTCAGGCTGTCAAGGATTTTCCCGGATCGGTACCGTGATGGGCCGGGAGCCGTTTCGCGTTCCCAGCCAGCCGGGAAT
>DATMMH010000319.1:0-8795 GCA_035569855.1 Candidatus Dormiibacterota bacterium | reverse complement strand
GGGCGGGGAATACGGTGGCGCGATCACCTATGTGGCCGAGCACGTTTCGGACGAGCGTCGAGGGTACTACACCGGCTGGCTGCAGACCTCACCGACGCTGGGCATCGTGGTGTCCCTCGCGGTGATTGTTGGCACCCGTAGCTATATGGGCAATGACGCCTTCAACGAATGGGGCTGGCGGATTCCGTTCCTCATCTCGTTCCTGCTGGTGATGATGGCCATCTACATCCGGCTGCAGCTGGGCGAGACGCCGATCTTCCAGCAGATGAAGGCCAAGGGCGGGATGGTGACGAACCCGTGGAAAGAGGCATTCCTGAGCGCCAACATCAAGTACATCCTGGTCGCCATCGTGGTGCTGATCGGGCAGGGCGTGGTGTGGTACAGCGGCCAGTTCTGGGCCCTCTACTTCCTGCAGACCGTCAAGAAGCTCGACGTGCTGACCTCCAGCTATCTCGTCGGGGCGGCGTTGCTCCTCGCGACACCGACGTTGATCCTGTTCGGATGGCTCTCCGACATCATCGGCCGGAAGCCGGTCATTCTGGCGGGTATGTTCCTGGCGGCCGTGACGTACTACCCGCTCTACGCCTGGCTCGGTCAGGTCACCAATCCGGGCGCGGTCAACTATCCGGTCGCCATCTTCATCATCTTCATCCTGGTGTCCTACGTTGGCATGGTGTACGGCCCGGTCGGGGCGTTCCTGGCTGAGTATTTCCCGAGCCGGATCCGCTACACGTCCGTCTCCGTGCCCTACCATATCGGCAACGGCTGGGGCGGGGGCCTGGTACCGTTCATCACCTCCGCCGCATTCCTGTCCAGCGGTAGCGTCGGGTATGCCTTGATCTACCCCATCGTGGTGCCGGCGGTGTGCTTCATCATCTGCCTGTTCATCATGCCGGAGACCCGCCACATCAGCATTTGGGAGCCCGAGAAGGCTCACGCCGCTCGCTCGTAGCTCGACGACCTCCGGGCGGGGCCGTCATGGCCCCGCCCGGTTCTCTCCTACCGGCCCCGCGCCGGAGGGCGCGACCCGCCCGCGGTCAGCCCCATCAACCAGAAGTGACACACGCGGTGACGAATTTTCCCACTGGATGCCGGGCGTTTTGCCCTGAGGGCGCCAGCTTCATCCCTGAAGGCCGCGAATATTTGAGCATTTGAGCCGTCTCTCCCCTGCAGTGGTCAGGCACAGGCCTTGCAGGAAGCTGCGCCAACCGGGTCGTCCGGGTCAGAGTGATCCGGAGCCCATGGAGGGAGACGATGGACGAGATCAAGAAGCGCCTAGAGCGAGAACTGAGCCACACCGTGCAGCGCATTCGGCACATGGGTGGCGCCAATACCTTCGAGGAGCTCGGTGGCGGTCGAGGGGACAACTCGCCGTTGGCCGACGAGGTCGATGTGATCCGGCTGAACGAGGACCGCGAGATGAGCTTCGCGACTCGGAGCCTGCTGGTCGAGCGCGCCAACAAGTTGGCGGAGGCGCTGGAACGGCTGCGGGGTGGGGACTACGGGGTATGCGAGGAATGTGGCGAGGCCATCGCGCCTGCCCGGCTTCGCGCGATGCCCGAGGTCACAACCTGCGTTCGCTGCCAGGACCGCCTGGAGCGCATGCTGCCTCGCCTGGAGGCGGTGGGCGCCGCGGTGGACGCCGAAGAGAGCGAAGACGAGTAAGCGTTGACTCCTACCGGCCGAGCCGGGCGCGCAGCGCGCCCGGCCGGTCGGTGATGATCCCGCTGACGTTTCCCCTCACGAGCCGGTCCATCTGGGCCGGCTCGTTGACTGTCCAGACGTAGCACTCCCGATCCGCCCCCCGAATTGCAGCCAGCACCTCGTCGGTGAGCACGTGCGCCGCCCCGCAGATCGCGTCCGCCCCGCCCGGCGCGAAGATGGCGGGGTCGAGCGGGGTCTGGCCGACCAGTGCGCCCACCCGCACGTCCCGATTCAGCCCTCGGATCCGGGTGATGGCGTCGCGGTCGAAGGACTGGACGAGGACGCGGTCCAGCACGTCGTAGATCTCGAGGGTGGAGACCACCCGCTCCTCGATGGCGGGGTAGAGCGCGGCGCCTCCCCGGAGCTCCACCCAGAAGCGGGTGCGGTCGCGGAAGCGCTCCAGCACTTCCTGGAGCGTCTGCACGCGCTGGCCGCCGAAGCGCCGATCGCGCCAGCCGCCCGCGTCGAGTCGTTTGAGCTCGCGCACGGTGTGGCCGCTCACCGGGCCCGCGCCGTCGGTCGTGCGCTCGAGCGTGAAGTCATGGATCACGATCGGATGCTCGTCCTGCGAGAGGTGCACGCCGAGCTCGATGCCGTCCGCTCCTTGGTCCAGGGCCAGCTCGAAGGCGGCGATGGTGTTCTCGGGCGCGTCGGCAGAGGCGCCCCGGTGCGCGATGACGAGCGGCCGCCGGGTCGCCGCGGTCATTGGCGGCGTTCGGCGCGCCGTGGCACTATCGGGCCGTGCGCACGCCCGTGCTCGACGTGGTTCGCCCGGTCGTTCGCCTCACCGCGCGGCTCTATTTCGGCGCTCGCTTCCAAGGTGTCGAGCACATTCCGTCCTCGGGCCGTCTTCTCATCCTGCCCAACCACGTAACCTACGCCGACCCGGTCCTCGTCACGATTCCCGTGCGCCGGCCAGTCTATTACATGGCCTGGAACGCGCTGTTTCATATCTACGGTCTCGCGTGGCTCATCCGCCGGCTGCGCGCGTTTCCCGTCGACATCAACACCGCGGATGCTGGGGCTACGCGCGCGGCGGTGCGGCTGCTTTGCGCGGAGGAGGCGGTCATGATGTTCCCGGAGGCCGGCCGGAGCGACGACGGGCGTCTGCAGCGCTTCCGGCTCGGCGCCTTCCGGCTGGCCTGCTCGCTCGGGGTGCCCATCATGCCGGTGACGATCATCGGAGGCCACGAGGCTTGGCCGCCGCGGCGGCGGCTGCCCCGCCCCGGTCGCGTGACGATCGTCTACCACCCGGTGATCGCGCCACCGGCCGAGGGCGACCTGAAGGGGGCCGCGCGGGATCTCGCCCACCGCGTGCAGGCGGTCGTGGCCTCCGCTTTGCCGGCGGCGCAGCGCCCGGATCCGGGGAGCGCCCAGCCGGTCTGACCCGGCCGCCCGCGCGGCCCGGGATTTGGCACGGTCACGGGCCCCGGTGTATCCTCCACCCACCAATGGCACGCCCCGCCGCGCCCGCCATCCTCGTGCTCCACGGCCCGAATCTCAACCTCCTCGGCACGCGGGAGCCGGCCGTGTACGGCCGCGTCACGCTCGCGGAGGTCAATCGCAGTGTGCAGCGGCACGCGACCGCGCGCGGCACTCGGGCGGTCTGCCGCCAGTCCAACCACGAAGGCGACCTGGTGGACTGGATCCAGACCGCCGACCGCGAGGGGTTTCGGGGCATCGTGCTCAACCCGGGCGCGCTCTCCCACTACTCGATCGCCCTGCGGGATGCGGTGGCGGCGGTGCGCGTGCCGGTGGTCGAGGTGCATCTCTCGAATATCCATGCCCGCGAGGAGTTCCGGCATCGCTCGGTGGTCGCGGCGGCCGCGGTTGGCCAGATCTCGGGCTTCGGCCCGGCCAGCTACCTCCTGGGCGTGGATGCGCTGCTGGCCCGCTCCCCCGCCACCCCGGACGGCCGGCGCGCGGCCCCGCGACGCCGGCCGTGAATGCGGGCGCCCACTCCATCGTCCAACTCGCTGTCGAATAAGGGGCGCGAGGACCAGGGCCGGGTCCGAACGTGATGTCGCCCGAGGCGCCGTCCGGCTCCGCCGGTCCCGCCGGGCTCCCCGAGTCCTCCGGAATCGACGAGCGCGAGCTCATTCAGCGATGCATCACGGGGGACGCGGCCGCCTTCGAGCCCCTGGTCGAGAAATACCGTCAGCGGGTGTGGCGTCTGGCCTACCAGGTGTTGCACGACCGTGAGGAGGCGTGGGACGTGGCGCAGGAAGCGTTCGTGCGGGCCTTTCACTCGTTGCCGTCATTTCGCGGCCAGTCGGCCTTCTACACGTGGCTGTTCCGCATCACGATCAACGTCGCGACCGATCGCCATCGTCAGCGCGGCGCCCAGTCGCGCGCGTTCGGGCCCGAGCGGGTCACCGAGGAGGAATGGGCCCGGACGACGCCGGATCCCGGCGGCGGACCCGACCAGGAGGCGACGCGGGCCGAGCAGCGCGAGCGCATCAAGCGCGCGCTCGATGCCTTGCCGCCCAAGGCCCGAACGATTATCATGCTGAGTGACGTCGAGGGGCTTTCGTATCGCGAGATCGCCGAGGTGTTGAACTGCCCCATCGGGACCGTGATGTCCAGGTTGCATAACGCGCGCAAGCGGCTCAAGGGGCTCCTGGGACCGATGCTCGCTCTGATCCTCTGCCTCGGTGCGAGCCTGCTGGTCGTGACGGCCGCCCAGGCCCAGCCCATCATCCGCTTCGGCGTGCGCATCCTCGAGGCGTCCAGCCCCCGCAGCAGCGAGGGCCAGGGCGCGCAGAAGATGCTGACGCCGCCCACCGCGCCCAAGCCCGATGCCGAGCCGGACGAACGGCTCCGGAAGATCCTCCCGCGGCTGCAGACGTTGTTTCGCTACACCGACTACACGACGCTCGACCGCCAGCGCGTGGAGGGCCCCCTCGGGACCCGACAGCGGTTCCCGGTGCCCGGGGAGCGCTGGCTCGAGGTGACCCCGGACCAGATGCAGGGCGCGTCGGTGCGCATGCGCGTGCGGCTTCTGCGCGGCGAGCGCGCCGAGATGAACGCCAACATCCTCGCCGCGCCGGGCGCGCCCGCGGTGCTTGGCGGGCCGCCGTACGGTCACGGCGTGCTGATCATCATCCTCTGGGCCAATCCGAATCCCTAGCCCGCCTCGATGAGCGAGCAGCGGTACCGGCAAGAGCGCAGTCGCATCGAGCAGGGGCACGTCAAGTACCGCGACAAGCTCAAGGAAGAGGGTAAGCTCTTCGTCCGCGACCGCCTGAAGCTGCTCCTCGATCCGGGCACCGAGTTCCAGGAGGACTTCCTCTTCGCCCGCAATCAGGAGCCCGACACCCCCGCCGACGGCGTGGTCACCGGGGTCGGGACGGTGAGCGGGCGCACCGTGTGCGTCATGGCCAACGACTACACGGTCAAGGCAGGCTCGTGGGGCGAGAAGACCGTCCAGAAGATCGTGCGGGTCCAGGAACGCGCTCAGCGGTTGCAGGTGCCGCTGCTGTACCTGGTGGACGCGGCGGGCGGGCGTATCTCCGAGCAGATCAAGATTTTCCCCGGCCGCTTCCACGCCGGACGCATCTTCTACAACGAGGTCCAGCTCTCCGGGGTGGTGCCGCAGGTCTGCGTGCTGTTCGGTCCGTCGCCCGCGGGCTCCGCCTATCTGCCCGCGCTCACGGACTGCGTGATCATGGTGGACGGCAAGGCGAGCCTGTACGTCGGCTCGCCCCGGATGGTCGAGATGGCGATCGGCGAGAAGACGACGCTCGAAGAACTGGGCGGCGCCCGGATGCACTGCACGGTCTCCGGCTGCGGCGACGTGCTGGCCGCCTCGGACGAGGAGGCCATCGAGCTCTGCCGGCGCTATCTCTCCTATATGCCCGGCTCCTTCCGGGAGCGGCCCGCCGCGATCGAAGCCCAGCCGGCTAAACCGGGCCGGGCCATCGAAGAGATCGTTCCGTACGACCAGCGGAAGTGGTTCGACATGTACGAAGTGATCGACCGGGTGGTGGACGCGGGCTCGTTCTTCGAGATCAAACGGCTCTTCGCCCAGGAGATCGTGGTGGGGCTCGCGCGCCTCGGAGGCCGCGCGGTGGGAATCGTGGCCAATCAGCCGAAGGTCAAGGGCGGCGTGCTGATGGTGGACTCTTCCGACAAGGCGGCGCGCTTCATCGCGCTGTGCAACGCCTACAACATCCCGCTCGTGTACCTCGCCGATGTCTCGGGCTTCATGGTCGGCACCAAGGTCGAGCGGGCCGGCATCATCCGCCACGGCGCCAAGATGGTGTTCGCCACCTCCCAGGCCACCGTGCCCAAAATCTGCGTGGTCGTGCGCAAGTGCTACGGTGCGGGACTCTACGCGATGTGCGGGCCCGCCTTCGAGCCGGACGCGGCGCTCGCGCTGCCGCAGGGCCAGGTGGCGATCATGGGGCCCGAGCCCGCGGTCAACGCGGTCTACTACAACAAGATCATGGAGCTGCCGGAGCCGGAGCGCGCCGCCTACGTCCAGAAGAAACGGGACGAGTACGCGAAGGATCTGGATATCTACAAGCTCGCCTCCGAGATGCTGGTGGACGGCATCGTGGGCGGCTCCGAGCTGCGCGACGAGCTGATCAAGCGGCTGGCGTTCGCCGAGTCCAAGCAGCTCGAGTTCCCGCCTCGACGCAACCCCGTCACCCCCGTCTGAGCGGCGTGGCCGCCGCGGGAGGTCGGCGATGGGATCGTTGATCCTCGCGATCCGGTTCCTTACGATCGTTCCGGTTCCCGGCCACGAGGCGCGCGGTCCCGCGGCGCTCGGGCGGGCCGCGGGGTGGTTCCCGGTGGTCGGTCTGGTCCTGGGCATCGGGCTCGCAGGAGTCGGGCGCGTCATCGATCTGGCGCTCCCGCCCCTGGTGGGCGCCACGCTGCTGGTGGCGATCTGGAAGGTGGCGACCGGCGGGATCCATCTCGATGGGCTCGCGGACTGCCTCGACGGCCTGGCCGGTCAGGACGCCGCCCGTCGACTCGCCATCATGCGGGACAGCCGCGTCGGCGTGTTCGGCGCGGCCGGCCTCGCCCTCTTCCTGCTGCTCTCGGTGACCGCGCTGGCCGAGCTGTCCCCGGCCGCCCGCGGCCGCGTGCTCGTGCTGGCGCCTGCGATCGGGCGCGTGCTGCCGCTGCTCGCGGGCGCCTGGCTGCTCCCCGCCACGCCGGGGCAGGGGCTGGGCGCCGCGTTCGCGGCCGGATTGCCGCGCGGGGTCGGTCTCGTCCATGTGACCGTCGGCCTCGCCCTGGCCGCCTGGCTGCTGGGCTTCTGGGGCGCGGTGATCGCGGCCGTCGCCCTGAGCCTGGCCATGCTCGCGGCTTGTGGAGCCGCCGCCCGCTTCGGAGGGGTCACCGGGGACGTGCTCGGCGCAGCCGTCGAGGTGGCGGAGCTCGCGGTTCTCCTGGGCGGCGCGGCGGTCGTCCATCGGGGGCTGCTCTGAGCGCGACCACGATCTACCTCGTTCGCCACGGCAGCGTGATCGGGGCCGAGACCCGTCGGTTCATCGGCCATCTCGACGTGCCCCTCTCGCCGCTCGGCGAGGCCCAGCTCGAGGCCCTCGCCGCGCGCCTGCGATCGGTCGCCTTCGACGCGATCTACTGCAGCGATCTCCTCCGAACCCGGCGGAGCGCGGAGATCCTGGCCGCGCCGCACCGCCTGGCGCCGATCCCGGATCCCGCGCTGCGCGAGTTCGCGATGGGGGAGTGGGACGGGCTGACCGCCGAGCAGATCCGTGCCCTCGACCCCCGAGCCTTCGAGGCCTGGAGGGGCGACGTGGGCCGCTTCCAGTTCCCGGGGGGCGAGAGTCTTCAAGATTTGGAAGCACGCGCGTGGCCCGCCTTCGAGGCGCTCGTGGCACGCCACCCGGGCGGGACGGTGGCGGTCGTGGCTCACGGCGGGAGCAACCGCGCCATCCTGTGCCGCGCGCTCGGACTCGGGCCGGAGCGCCTGCTCGCGCTCGGCCAGGACTACGCCGCGCTCTCGATGCTCGAACGGGAAGGTCCGCGCTGGACTCTACACATGCTGAATCATTGCGAGGCGGTGCGCCGGGAGCCCGCCTGAGATCTCGGCCGGTGCCGACGCCGGCCTCTCCGAGCCTTGCCGGAACGCGCAGCCGTCGTCTATCATCAGCCGCGCGAGGAGCGCGATGCGACTGACGCAGACCGAGCTGGACCGCCTGACGATCTTCACCGCCGCCGAGCTCGCGCGCCGGCGGCAGGCGAAGGGGTGGAAGCTCACCCATCCCGAGGCGCTCGCGATCATCTGCGACGAGATGCACGAGGCCGCGCGGGGTGGCGCCTCCTACGAGGAGGTGCTGCGGGTCGGCCAGAGCACGCTGACCGAGGCCGACGTCCTCGACGGGGTCGCGGACCTCATCGGTTCGGTCAAGATCGAGTGCCTCTTCGGGGACGGCACGCGGGTGCTGCACGTCGACAGGCCCATCGGCCCCGGCCGGGGCACGGACCGCGGGCGATGAATCCCGGGGAGTGGCTCTTTGCGGAGGGGCCGATCGTGCTCAACGCGGGGCGGCGCACCGCGGAGCTCGAAGTGGAGAACGCCTCCGACCACACGATCTTCGTCAGCTCGCACTATCCATTCTTCGAGGTGAACCGCCGGCTCGTCTTCGACCGGGCCGCCGCCTGGGGCATGCACCTCGACGTGCCCGCGGGCGACTCGATCGGCTGGCGCCCGGGCGAGGTCAAGCGGGTGCGCCTGGTCGCCTTCGGGGGGCGGGGCGTCGTGCGCGGTTTCAACCTGCTCACCGAGGGCGCTGCGAGCCGCGAGCGGCTGGCCGAGGGGCTCGCGCGCCTGCGCCTGCACGGCTACGGGGACCGGCCGGCGGCCAGCCGCCGAGGCGGCGAAGGCCGTCGGGGGGACGCGCGTGGCTAACGAGATCAGCCGGAGCGACTACGCCGCGCGATATGGCCCCACCACCGGTGACCGCGTGCGCCTGGGCGATACGAACCTCCTCGCCTTGATCGAGCGCGACGAGACGAGCTACGGCGACGAGGTCCTCCGGGGCTGGGGCAAGACCCTCAGGACCGGCCTGATGATGAGCGATCAGACGCCCGCGGCGAGCGAGCTCGACCTC
>DATMMH010000318.1:0-18659 GCA_035569855.1 Candidatus Dormiibacterota bacterium | reverse complement strand
ACTTCCTGCCTACCGCGAAGCGGGTCGAGGTGATCGCCCGGCTGTGCGCCGAGGGGTACGCGGGCCGGATGGTCCTCTCGCACGACGCCAACTGCTGGAGCGACATGCTCTCCGAGGACGACAAGCGGCGGACCCGCCCGCTCTGGCACTACAACCACATCCCCGACGACATTCTGCCCGCGCTCCGCAAGGCGGGGATCAACGAAGACCAGATCGACCAGATGCTGGTCCGCAATCCTCGCGCGATCTTCGAGACGCGATATCCGGCCGGCGCGTGATGCCGGTGGTCCTGGGCTCGGGCGCCTATCGCTACGAGGTCCACGACCGGTGGGCGAAGCTGCCGCCGGGACGGGAGTTCAACGCCGACGTGGCCGCGGTCGGGGTGGACGGGCAGGACCGCGTGTACGCGTTCAACCGCGGTCGCCACCCGATGGTCGTCTTCGACCGCGACGGCAACTTCCTGCGCTCCTGGGGCGAAGGGGTATTTCACCGCCCGCACGGCGTCCACGTGGCACCCGACGACACCCTGTGGCTGACCGACGACGGCGACCACACCGTCCGGCACTGCACGCTCGACGGCCATGTCCTATTGACCATCGGCGTCCCGGGAGCGTCGAAGCCGTACATGAGCGGCGAGCCGTTCCACCGCTGCACGCACACCGCGCTGTCGCCGCGGGGCGATCTCTACGTCTCCGACGGCTACGGCAACGCGCGCGTGCACAAGTTCGCGCCGGACGGCCGGCTGATTCTCTCGTGGGGCGAGCCCGGCACCGACCCGGGGCAGTTCAATATCCCGCACAACATCTGCTGCGATTCCGACGGCTGGGTGTACGTGGCCGATCGCGAGAACCATCGCGTCCAGGTCTTCGACGGCCAGGGGCGGTTCGAGTCCCAGTGGCACGACATGCACCGGCCCTCCGGCCTGCACCTCGAGCGCGGCGGCGAGGGGCGCTTCTACGTGGGCGAGATCGGCGGCGCCCTGCCGGTCAACTACGACGTCCCCAACATCGGGCCGCGGGTCAGCATCTACAGCCATCGCGGCGAGCGGCTGGCCCGCCTGGGCGACCGCCTGGCCGGCCTCGAGCCCGGCCAGTTCATCTCGCCGCACGGCCTCGCCGTCGATTCCCGGGGCGACATCTACGTGGGCGAGGTCTCGTTCACCAACTGGGGCAACCGCTACAAGGGCCAGCCTCATCCGCCCGGCCTGCGTAGCCTGCAGAAGCTCGTCAAGGTAAGCTGAAGACAGGAGGGCCCCATGATCGAGCCCATCACCGTCCAGGTCTTCTCCGACTACGTCTGACCCTGGTGCTATCTCAGTACCGTGCGTATTGAGAAGCTCCGGACCGAGCACAACGTCAAGATCGAGTGGGTGCACTTTCCCCTGCACCCGGACACTCCCGCCGAGGGCCGCTCGCTGGCCGACCTCTTCGCCGGGCGCAACGTGGATCGCAAGGCCATGCACGCGCAGATGAAGGCGCGCATGGACGCCGAGGGCCTCCCCTACGGCGAGCGCACCATGACCTACAACAGCCGGCTGTCCCAGGAGCTCGGCAAGTGGGCGGACACCCAGCCGGGCGGCGAGGCCATCCACGACGCGCTCTTCCGCGCCTATTTCGTGGACGCGCGCGACATCTCCCAGCCCGCGGTGCTGCTCGAGATCGTGAGGCAGGTGGGCCTGCCGGTCGAGGCCGCCCGGGACGTGCTCGAGAAGCGGACGTTCAAGGCCGCGGTGGACGCGGACTGGAAGCTCTCGCGCGACTACGGGATCACCGGAGTCCCCACGTTCGTGGCCGGCCGGCACGGCGTGGTCGGGGCGCAACCCTACGAGGCGCTGGTGCAGCTCGTGCGGAAGGTCGGCCCGGAGGGAGACACCGAAGAGTAGCCGGCGGCCCCTCAGGACCTTCGGGCGCCGGCTCCGCGAAGCTCCGCCGGATCACGTCGGCAGACGTCGAGCGCGGTCACGGCCAGCACGCGCGCGACCTTCACCATCTCGCTCACGAGGACACAGGCGTCGTCCTCTTCCTCGCCGCCGCGGATGACGCCGGGGCCGTACAGCAGACAGGGGATACCGGCCTTCCAGAGGTGGCAGGTGTCGTCGGCGCTGTACGAGTGCGGCAACACCGTGCCGATCGCGTGCGGTTCCTGCCCGGTCACCGCCCGATAGCTGCGGGCGACCGCCTGCACGATCGGCGCGTCGACCGGGATATCGAGAGGATTCATCACCAATCGGCGGCGGCCCTTGAAGCTGGCGGGCGGCGGGATCTCGATCTCGTACGAGAGCTCCGGATCGCGCGCGGCCACCGGGTCCAGCGCGGCCCGGACGTCGGCGACGATCTCCTCCACGGTCTGGCCCGGGACGAAGTGCACGTCGACCAGGATCGTACAGAGGTCCGGCACGTACGGCGGCTCCACCAGCACGTAGTCGCGGCCGCGGCCGCCTAGGATGCTGCCCACGTTGAGCCGCGGGAACGCGGGCAGGTCGGGCCGCGGCGCGTGCCGGAACTTCACGCGGCCGAGCGCGTCGATGATCGCGGTCATCTTGGCCACCGCGTTCACGGTGCCCTCCAGATGCCCGATGTGGCCGGTCACTCCGTAGGTGTGGATCGCCATGTGCACGATGCCGGAGTGCACGGTCACGAGGTGGTCGGCGCCGAAGGGCTCCGCCACCACCGCGGCGTCGGTCCGCAGGCCCTGCTCCATCAAGTAGTGCGTGCCCTCCCCACCCTGGGTCTCGCCCGCCACGCAGGCGATCACCAGATCGCCGGCGAGCCGCACCCCGGACCGGCGAATGGCCTCCGCGGTCATGATGATGCTGGCCAGCCCGCCCTTCATGTTCTGGACGCCGTGGCCATACAGCCGGTCGCCCTCGAGGCTGGGCGTCCAGGGATCCCGCTTCCATCTCATCGTCAGCGCGTTGATGTCGGTGTGGCCGTTCAGCATGAGGCTGGCGCCGCCGCCGGTGCCCCGCAGCGTGGCGATCGTCTGAAGCCGGCCCGGCTCGATCTCCTGGAGGTCGACCTCGTAGCCGCGATCCCGGAAGAAACCGTCGAGGAAGCGCGCGACCGGCGTCTCCTCGGTCTTGAAGCTCGGAATTCGGATGAGCGCGCTGGCCAGATCGACCAGCTCGCCCGCATCGACCTGATCCACTACCGCGCGTGACCGCGCGTCCATCTTCTCGATCGGCAGCGGGACCGAGCGCGTCATGGCGCGGATCCTATCACGACGCGCGTTGACGGAGCCCCGACCGCCCTGCTAGGCTCCGGCCGTCATGCTCCCGGCGCCGGGCTTCCATCACCTGCACCTGAACTCGGTCGATCCCGGCGCCGCGATCGACTTCTACCTCCGACGGTTCCCCACCAGCGTGAAGACGAGCTGGGGCGGGCTGCCCGCGCTCGGCGCGCCGAACAACGTCCTGGTGCTGTTCAACCGGGTCGCCACCCCGCCGCCGACGTCGCCGCAGACCGCGATCTGGCACTTCGGCTGGCACGTCCCCGACACGCGCCGCGCGCTCCAGGGGTTTCAGGGCCAGCCCGACGTGGCGCTCCTGCCGCTCTACACGGGCGACGCCGGCGGCTCGGTGCTCATCAGCAGCGATACCTGGCCCGGGACGGGCGGCGTACTCGGTCGCACCAAGGCGCAGATCGCGGATGCCAAGGCCACCGACGTGCAGCCCGCCCGCTCCGGCGGTTTCGGCTACATGCGGGGGCCCGACGACGCGCTGGTGGAGTACGCGGGCAACCACCCGGCCGAGCGCTTCAACCACGTGCACCTCTACCACGAGGACCCGTTCTGCGCCCAGCTCTGGTACCAGCGCCACCTCAACGCTCCGGTGGTCGCAGGACGCACGCCACCTGTGCCGATGAGCGAGGCGACCTGCCGGGTGCTGCGCGGCGCCGATCGCACGTTCCCGGCGCTCGATCGCGACGGGATGTACCGAACCCCGTCGGCAGCGGTCGTCTTCGGTGACGTGGCGCTGCCCTCCTACATGCGTCAGGGTGATCGGCCGCTCGCGGGCACGCGGGGGCAGCTCTACGACCACATCGCGCTCAGCGTGCGCGATCTCGACGCCTGGGTGGCCAAGCTACGCGACGAGGGTGTCACGTTCCTCGAGGGGCCCTATGGGCTCGGCGAGACGCGCGCGGTGATGATCGAAGGCCCGAGCCGCGAGGCGCTCGAGCTGGTCGAGGTGCGGTAGACCGCTCGCCATGGCCGCCACGCCGCGCGCCGTGGGTTTCATCGGGCTGGGCCAGATGGGCTTCGGCATGGCCCGGAATCTGCTCAAAGCCGGTCGCGACGTGCTCGCCTACGACGTCGCCGCCGCACCCCTCGCCCGCTTCGTCGCGGCGGGCGGCCGGGCCGCCCGCCATCCGGCCCAGATCGGCGCCGAGTGCTCGAGCGTGATGGTCATGGTGGTGGACGGCGCGCAGGTGGACGCCGTGCTCGGCGGTCGCGACGGCCTCCTCGACTCCATGACCTCCGGCACGGTCATGGTGTGCAGCACCATCGCGCTCTCCGAGCTGCTGCCGATCGCCGAGCGCGCCCGCGCGCGCGGCGTGACGGTGATCGACTGCCCGGTGAGCGGCGGCGTGAGCGGCGCCGACGCGGGGACGCTCACCCTGCTCTGCGGCGGCGAGCCCGCCGTCATCGAGGCCGAGCGGCCGCTGCTGGAGGCGGTCGGCGCCAACGTCTTCCACATGGGTCCCCTCGGCGCGGGGCTCATCGGCAAGGTCGCCAACAACCTCATCATCGGGGTCGCCCGCCTGGCGATCGGCGAGGCCTTCGCGATGGCCAAGCAGGCCGGCGTGCCGCTGGACCGCCTCTACCACACCCTGCGGACGTGCACCGCCGACAGCTGGATCCTCCGCTCGCTCGAGGGCGCCATCCTGCGTGGCGACTATCCACCCGCCACGTTCCTCGGCCTCAAGGACCTGACCGCGGCGGTCGAGAGCGGGCGCTCGGTGCACCAGGCTATGCCGGTCACCTCGCTGGCCCGCGAGCTCTACCAGCTCATCGACGCCAAGCTGGGCGGCCTCCGCGGCTCGAACGAGGTGCTGCGGTTCTACCTCGACCCGTGAGCCGGCGGCGGGGGCGTCAGACGCTCCGCGGCCCGGCCAGCGCCGACATCGCCCGGTAGGCGCGCCTGGCTCGCTCGAGGGCGGGCAGCTCCGCGGTCGCCCGGCAGGGCGCCTCGATGGCGAGCGGCGCGCCGGCCGGCAACGCGGCCACCAGCTCGGCGAGCGGCAAGACGCCCTCGCCCGGGAGCAGCCGGCCGGTGCGGGCCTCGCGGATGAGGTTGGGCGTATCGGTCGGGCCCGGCATATCCAGCGACGCGTCGCAGATCTGGGCGTAGCGGAACAGCGACGGGTCGGCCGCCCGGATGTGGGCCGGGATCCCACCCGACCGGCTGAAGTGGAGCGCGTCCACCAGCACCGACGCGTTCGCTCGCTTCGACTTCGCCACGATCTGGGCCGCGTCGGCGAGCGTTCGCACGCCGGTGTAGACCGCGAACTCCAACCCGACGTGAAGTCCGTACTGCGCGGCGCGGTCGCAGAGATCCCCGAATCGGTCGATCGTCCGCGCCTCGTCGGGCTCGGCGCTCATGACCAGCACGTGCTTCGCGCCGAGCCGCGCCGAGACCTCCAGGAAGCCCTCCGGAATGCCCACCGGCTGATCCGGCTCGAAGCGCAGGAACTCGGTGTCGAGCACCGAGACCCCGGTGTCGGCCATGCGCTCCAGCGTCTCCCGCAGCATCGGGCCCTCGTGCAGCATGTCGTAGGGCGGGACGCCCACGCTCGGCGTGGCGGTCAGCCGGATGCCGATGCTGCGGAATCCGGCGGCGGCGGCCACCGCCACCAGCTCGGGCGGCGTGGTGTCCAGCACGGTCAGGTGCGCGAGGGAGATCGGCCGGGAGATCGTGGCCATGGCGGAGATGGTACCTCAGCGCCGGCGCGACGCTTCCAGAGACGAGCGGTGGCGCGGCAGCCCCAGCGCCACGAAGATACCCAGCGCGTTGCCGGCGCCCGCGATGAGAACCGCGGTGCCATAGCCGTGGGTCAGGTCGAAGAGCCGACCCGCGATGATCGGCAGGACGATGGCGGCCGCGCACCACGCGATGTAGACCCGGCTCGCCATTCGTCCATAGAGCGCGCGCCTCCAGTAGACGGCGACCGCCGCCGCGGTGAGGCCGGAGACCAGGCCATAGCCCACCCCCACGAGGGCCAGCGCGACCACCGCCACTCCCGGGCCGGGCCAGAGCGTCAGCGCCACGTTCCCCGCAAGGGCGATGGCGTTGGCGCCCGCGGCGACCGTGGGAATCGCGAGCCAATCAACCGTCCACCCGCCGCCCAAGCGCGCGAGCGCGATGGTGGCGGTGATGGCCGTCGTCCCGTAGACCGCGAGCGGAGCCGCTCCGCCGTAGGCCGTGATGATGCCCGCGGCCTGACTCAGCACCATGAGCCCGGCGGATGCCGCCAGGAAGAACACGAGCGAGAGCCGCCAGAACACCGGCCGGCGCCGCTCGTCGTCGCGGAGCGCGACGCTCCCGGTGGCGCCCGCGAGCCCGGTCCCGGCGGGCGCGGCCAGCCACGCACTGAGGAGCCCGGTCACGGCCAGCGTCGCGGCGAATCCCCCGAGGGCGGCGCGCACACCGAACGCGGGGATGGCCCAGCCGAAAGTCGGCGCCGCGATCACCGCGCCGGCGGGCAGGAGGCTGACGATGTAGCCGTTCACCAGCCCCCGTCGGCGCGTGACCGCCAGGTTGACCACCTGCTGCATCAGGATGTAGGCCGCGCCGCCGCCCACGCCGAAGAGCACCCCGTAGCCGATGGCCAGCTGGACCAGGCTCCCCGCGGTGGCGGCCAGCGCGATGCCGAGCGCGTTCGTGGCCCCGCAGGCCAGCACCAGCCACGGGGTCGACGCAATCCGGTAGAGGGCGGGCGCCAGCATCATGCCGATGCCGAACCCGGCGGCGGCGAGCGCGAAGACGAGCGCGAGATCGGCACGGCTCAGTCCCAGGAGCGCTTCGAGCGGCTGCAGGAGGACACTGAACGCGTAGAGCGCGCCGAACGGCGCGTTGAGCGCGGTCGCCGCCGCGAGCACGCGGCACGAGTCATACCGGACGTCGATGTCGGTCACGATGATCGGACGGGAGGTCGGGCTGAGTATACGGGATTTGGCGCCGGCCGGGAGATCGCGGCTGCCACACGGCCTTGACCGGGACCCGCTGAAGGAGCAGGATCGGCGCTTGGTGAGCCTCGAGCCATGACCGCCGACCTCCACGATCTGTCGATTGCCGAGCTGTCGCGCCTGATCGCGTCGCGTAAGCTGTCGCCGGTGGAGCTGGTCGAGACGCTGATCCGCCGGGTCGAGCAGCACGACGCCCAGACGCGCGCCTTCATCACGCCCACGTTCGACCTGGCGCGGCGCCAGGCTAGTCAGGCGGAGGCCGAGATCACGGCCGGCCGGTCGCGCGGCCCGCTGCACGGCATCCCGTTCGGGCTCAAGGACATCTACGACACGAAGGGCATCCTGACCTCCGCGCACTCGCGCATCTTCATCGATCGCGTCCCGGCGGAGGACGCCACCACGACGGCGAAGCTCTACGAGGCCGGCGCGGTGCTGCTCGGCAAGCTCGCCACCCACGAGATGGCGCACGCCGGGCCCTCGTTCGACCTGCCCTGGCCTCCCGCACGCAATCCGTGGAATCTCGTCCACTTCACGGGCGGCTCTTCCACCGGATCCGGAGCGGCGGTCGCGGCCGGGCTCGTGCCGGTGGCGCTGGGCTCGGACACCGGCGGCTCGATCCGGGGCCCGGCGTCGCACTGCGGGGTGGTGGGCCTGATGCCCACGTTCGGATTGGTGAGCCGCGCGGGCGTCATCACCAACTCGTACACATTCGACCACTGCGGTCCCCTGGCCCGCACCGTCGAGGACGCCGCGCTCACCCTGCAGGCCCTGGCCGGCTACGACCCGAAGGACGCGGGCAGCCTGCGGCGGCCGATCCCGCAGTATCGCGAGGCGCTCGGCCGGGATCTGCGCGGGCTCCGTATCGGGGTGCTGCGTCACCACTGGGAACAGGACATTCCGGCGTCGGAGGACGTCCGCAAGGCGATGGAAGCGTCGGTCGACGTGCTGCGCCGGCTCGGCGCGGAGATCGAGGAGTGCCGGGTGCGGCCGCTCGCGGCCTACTACGACGTGAAGATCATCATCGCGGAGACCGAGATCTTCAGCGTCCACCAGCCGAACCTGATCGCCCGTCCCGGCGAATTCGGGGCGGACTTCCGCGCCCGGGCCCTCCCCGCCGTGCTGTTCAGCGCCAACGACTACGTGCAGGCCACCCGCGAGCACCGGCGGATGATGGTGGAGATGGAGCCGCTCTACGATCGGTTCGACGCCTTCGTCACCGCGGGGCTGGGCGAGGCGCCGCGGCTCGCCGACTACCGGAGCGTCTCGTTCTGGCAGAAGCCGAGCGCGCTGACCGCCTGGAACGTCACCGGCCAGCCGGTGCTCGCGCTGCCCAACGGCTTCGGGCGCAACGGCCTGCCGCTCGGTATGCAGATCCTGGGCCGCCCGTTCGGCGAGGCGACCATCCTGCGCGTGGGGCACGCCTATGAGCAGGCCACCGAGTGGCATCGGCGGCACCCCGCGCTGGTCGCGGGCGCGGAGGCGCCGGATGTGACGCCCCCGCCCGTCCTGTCAGGCGCGGCCGGCCAGGTCGACGCCGTCACCCGGGATCTGTGCGCGCGGGCCGCCCGGCGAGCGGGACTCCGTCTCGACGACCTCATGCTCGATCAGCTCCTCGAAGGCGCGCCGTACGCCCTGGGGATGGTGGAGCGGCTACGCCGCGACCACGGTCTCTCGCACGAGCCCGCGAACATCTTCACGTTCCCTCCCGCGCGGCTCGGCGACGCCAAGCCGGGCTAGCGTCCGGGGAGCGCGCGCCACGTGCTGGCCGAGCTGCAGGAGCGCGACGCCACCGGCCCGATCGCCGCGGTCTACGAGGAGATCCGCCGGCTCTGGGCCGTGCCGTACGTCTCCTCGCTCCAGCGCCACCTGGCCACGCGCCCGGGCTGGCTCGAGTGGACGTGGGCCGAGGTCGGGCGCGCGTTCACGAGCGGCCAGGCGCAGACCACGGCCTGGCGGGCCGCCGAGCGGCTCACCGTTCCCGCGCTGCCCGCGATCTCACGAGACGCGCTCTCCGTGTGGGGCGTCGATGCGACCGGCGAGGCGGCCATCCGGGCGACCTGCGCGAGCTTCGTCCGCGTGAGCCCGGTCAACCTCGTGCTCTCGGGATTGCTGCGGCGACTCCTGACCGGCGAGCGGCCCGCCGGCACCGGAGGCCCCGCGTTGGCCTGGACGCCGCCACCGCCTTTGCGAGGGCTGCCGCCGCTCGTTGACCCTCGCACGCGGCCGGCGGAGGAGCAGGCGATGCTGGGCACGCTCGGCACCACGGTGGACGGGCAGCCGTTCGTCCCCGGCCTCTATCGCATGCTGGCATCGTGGCCGGCCTTCCTGGCCCACGTGGCCACCGTGCTGCGGCCGCATCTGGCGGACCCCGCCACGCGCGCGGCGTGTCAGGGGCTCCTGGACGCGGTGGACGCCGAGATCCCCGCCGTGTTCGCCGCGCTGCCGTCTCTACCCGCGACGCCCGCGATGCCGCCGGCCCGCGAGTTCGCGACCGTGCTGGCCGCGCTCGATACCTATCGCAAGACGAGCCCGGAGATGGTCGTCGTCGGCCGCATGCTGGCCGACGCGCTCCCGCAGCCTCCGGCGCACCCCCGGCCCTAACCCCGAGAGAGGAAGACTCCATGAGCATCCGACCCAATCGCGTCAAACAGAAGCTCGCGGCCGGCCAGGTCGCGACGATCCTGGCCGGCACCAACGACTCCGACCTGATCGACCAGCTCGGTCCGCTGGGCGCCGATGGCATCTGGCTGGAGGGCGAGCACGGCGGCGTCGACTACGCGGATCTGGGCAACCTGACCCGGGCGTGCGACCTCTGGGGCGTGACCAGCGTGGTCCGGGTGATGGACAACGACTACGCGACGATCTATCGCACGCTCGACCGCGGCGCCCAGGGCATCGTGGTCCCGCACGTCAACACCCGCGCGGAGGCCCAGGCGGTCGTGGAAGCCGCCAAGTTCGCCCCGCTCGGCAAGCGCGGCATGTTCACGGGCCGCCAGGGCTTCGGCGTGGGCGACTATCTCAAAACCGCCAACGACCAGAGCCTGCTGATCGTGCTGATCGAGGACATCGTGGCGGTCAAGAATCTTGACGAGATCCTGAAGGTCGACCACATCGACGTGTTCTTCGTGGCTCCCAGCGACCTCGCGACCTCCATGGGTCACATCGGCAACGTGGGCCAGCCGGAGGTGCAGCAGGCTATCGACGGGGCGATCGCCAAGATCGTCCGGGCCGGGCGTAAACCCGGCACCCTGGTCAGCTCGGAGAACGTCGAGCGTTACGCGCGAATGGGCGTCCGCTGCATCATGACCAGCTTCTTCCCCTGGATCCAGGCCGGCGCCAAGGATCTGATGGACCGCGCGGCGGCCGGCGCGCGGGGCTGACGGGCGCTCGAAGCTAGCCGGGCGTGACGGGGCTTCGCCTCACGTCGGGCCGGAAGCGGGTTCCCGACCGCGCGAGCCCGCCGCTCACGCCGATCGGCGTGCCATCGGCGCGCCAGCAGGCCGCGCCCTCCAGCGTGCCGTCCGCGGCGAAGGCCACCGCGTTCATCCCGCCCGCGACCGCGGGGAAGGCCACCACTCGGTGCCCGCGCGCCGCCACCGCCTCACGGACGGCCGCCGGAATGTCCTGCTCCATCTCGAGCTCCTGGCCCTGGCTCCAGATCCGCGGCGCCTCCACCGCCTCCTGCAGCGTCATCCCGTGGTCGATGAGGTTGACCACCGCCTGGAGCACGGAGGTGAAGATGCGCACGCCGCCTGGCAGGCCGAGTGCCCACGCGGGCTTGCCGTCGCGCAGCACGATCGTCGGCGCCATGCTGCTGGTCACCCGCTTGCCGGGCGCGACGGAGGCGGGCGTGCCCGGGTGCGGGTCGAAGAGCGCCATCGTGTTGTTGAGGAGCACGCCGGTGCCGGGCACCGTGGCTTTCGAGCCGAACAGGTTATTGATGGTCTGGGTCATCGCGACCACGTTGCCCTCGGCGTCCGCG
Organism: Candidatus Dormiibacterota bacterium; assembly: GCA_035569855.1. Taxonomy (GTDB): domain Bacteria; phylum Methylomirabilota; class Methylomirabilia; order Rokubacteriales; family CSP1-6; genus CAMLFJ01. The sequence goes on along the minus strand of DATMMH010000318.1, from coordinate 7,492 downwards.
GTCGTGACGTGCGTGGTGTGGGCGGAGCCGATGGCGACACCGGGCGTGGCGCCGTACTCGCCCGCCCGATCCGGCCGGATCTGCGCGCGCCGCGCGGCCGCGTACTCCTTCGAGGTCAGGCGCTCGACCGGAATATCCACGAAGGCCGGATCTCCGGTGCAGGCGTTGCGGTCCGCGAAGCCGATCTTGAGCACTTCCGCGATCAGGTGGAAGTACTCGGCGGTGCCGAAGCCCAGTCCGCGCGGGTCGTAGGCTTCCAGGATGTTCAGCATCTCCACGAGGTGGAGCCCGCCCGCGGTCGGCGGCGGAGGGCCCGTGATCTCGAAGCCGCGATAGCGCCCGCGGATCGGCCGGCGCTCGATCGTCTCGTAGCGCGCCAGGTCTTCCAGGGTGATGATCCCGCCGTCCCGGCGCATGTAGTCGGCCACCGTCGCGCCGAGGTCGCCGCCGTAGAGGACGCCGGGCCCCTTCGCCGCGATGAGGCGCAACGTCGCCGCGTAGTCCGGCATCGCGATCAGGTCGCCCGGCTTGATGGGCGTGCCACCGGGCAAGAAGGTCCGCGCGGTCTCCGGGAAGCGCGCGAGGTCGATCGCGCTCTCCGTCGCCGCCGCTGTCAGGTACGGCGTGGCGCGGAAGCCGCGCTCCGCGTGACGAATCGCCGGCTGCATCACCGTCTCGAGATCGAGGCGGCCGAAGCGCGCCAGCGCCTCGGCCCAGGCCTTCAAGGTGCCGGGCACGCCCACCGAGAGGAGGCCGACCAGGTTGACGTCACCTTCCGCCCGAAGATAGTCGGGCCAGGTGTCGGAGACGGGCTTGAACATGTCGGGACGCGAGGCCGCCGGGGCCGTCGTGTAGTTGTCGATGACGAGGTGCCGGCCGTCGGCCAGGCGCAGGTGGGTCATGCCCGCGCCGAAGATGCCCACCATCATCGGCTCCACCACGGTCAGCGCGAAGAGCGCGCCGATGGCCGCGTCCACCGCGTTGCCCCCCGCGGCCAGCATCTCGGCTCCCGCCGCCGAGCCGAGCGGGTGATTGGTGACCACCATGCCACGTGATGCCGTCGCGGGTCTTTTCTCGGTCATGGAGTGGGCCAGACCTCCGGAAGCTGGGTTGCGAGCCACTTCGCCAGGGCCGCGTTCACGGCGCGCGGCTTCTCCTGCGCCATCCAGTGCCCCGATGCCACGATCACCTCGGTGAGGTTCCGGCAGTCGCGCCGCATGGGCTCGGCCAGCCTGGAGTTGACGGTCTCGCACGTGTAGTCGTACTCGCCGTGCAGGAACAGGACGGGCAGGCCGAGCCTGCCGCCGTCCTTGGCCCGCGTCGCGTAGTCCAGGTTGCGCGCGGCGTTCATGTACCAGGAGTCGGGGCCGAAGAAGCCGTTGCGCGCCAGGCCCGCCGCGTACGTGTCGAGCTCCTCCGCGGTCACCACGTCGGCGTCCATCGGCACGTCGGGAGCCCGGCCGGTGCCGCCGAACCAGCCGCCGTCCTTGCGGATCTGGGCGGTGCGCGACGGCTTGCCCTTGCCGCTGGCGTTGCCCTTCCTGAACAGGGCCTTGATCGTGTTGCGCGGGTCGGCATCGAACGCGGCGCACGCCTTCTCGAAGCTCTCCTCGTAGAAGAGCATGTAGTCCCACTGCCCCGCCGGGTACTGCGCCTCCGGATAGGTCGTGCGGTTCACGAGCGGGAACAGGTTGGCCGGCACGAAGCCCGCCTTGAGGTACGGCACGCAGAGATTGGCCACGCCCAAGCAGCGCTCCGGGTGGTGGCTCGCGAGGCTCCAGACCACCGGGCTGCCCCAATCGTGGCCGACCCAGACCGCCTTCTCCCGGCCGAGCGCGTCGAGCAGCTCGATCATGTCGCGGACCGAGTGCTCGAGGGCGTAATCATCGTGGCGCCGGTACACGCTCGATCGGCCGTAGCCGCGCATGTCCGGCGCGACCGCGCGGAACCCCAGATCGGCGAAGCAAGGGAGCTGATGCCGCCAGGAGAGCGAGAGCTCGGGCCAGCCGTGCACGAACACGACGAGGGGCGCGTCGGGGGCGCCGGCCTCGAGATAGAACGTGGTGTGGCGGTCCGTCTTCACGACGCCGTCCGCCACCGGAAGCTTCACGCGCTGCGCCTCGTCACACAACCGCGTCGCGCCGGAGCCGCTCGATCTCCTCCGCCGTGTAGCCGGCTTCGGCCAGGATCTCGTCGGTGTGCTCGCCGAGGGTCGGGGGCTCCCGGTCGATCCCGGGGCTACCGTGGTCCAGGCGGAAGCCGGCGCCGACGAGCCGCATCGGGCCGTAGCGCGATTCGATGGTCTGGAGCACGTCACGATGCTCGAGCTGGGGGTGGCCGACGATCTCGTCGACCTTCCAGATGGAGCCGCAGGGCACGTCGGCCGCGGTGAGGCGGGCCTCCCAGGTACGCGGATCGTCGGTGGCCAGCGCCCGCTCGATGATCTCGCGCAGCGCCGGCTCGTTGGCGGTGCGGGCCGGCCAGTCCTTGAAGCGCGGGTCGGCCAGCGCCTCGGCGCGGCCGAGCGTCTTCATCAGGCCGCCGAACTGCTTCTCGGTGAGGACGGCCAGGACGATGTATCCACCGCCGCAGCGGAAGCGGCTCGCGGTGGGCTTGCGGCTCACCGAGCCGTTGCCGATCTGCTTCTGCTCGACGCCGGCCACCGTGTACTCGGATACCGGCCCCGCGATGAAGGCCAGCGCCGCGTCCAGCATCGCCACGTCCACGAGCTGCCCGCGCCCGGTATGGGTCCGCTGGTAGAGGGCGCTCGCCACCGCCAGCGCCGCGGTGATGCCGCCGATGGTATCGCACAGCGCGAAGCCGGCGCGCGTGGGGCCCGAGGCCGGCTCGCCGGTGATCGACATGATGCCGGACATCGCCTGGAGCTTGCCGTCGAAGGCCGCGGTCGCCTTCTCGGGCCCGGTGCGACCGAAGCCGGAGACGCCACAGTAGATCAGCCGCGGGTTGATCGCGGACAGGGCCTCGTAGCCGAGCCCGAGCCGATCCATCACGCCACCCCGGAAGTTCTCCCAGACCACGTCCGCCCCGACCACCAGGCGCCGGACGACGTCGATCGCCTCTTTCCGGCGCAGGTCCAGGGTGATGGAGCGCTTGTTACCGTTCATGGAGAGGAAGGACGGCGCCATCTTCCGCTCCGCCCACTTGGGATCGGCGGGCGAGAGACGGGTCTCGTCGCCCTCGTGCGACTCGATCTTGATGACGTCGGCGCCCAGGAGCGCGAGCTGGTAGGTCCCGTACGGTCCGGCGAGATAGCGGGTGAAGTCCAGGATGCGGACACCCGCGAACGGCTTGCTCACGAGCCTTCGCGCTTGGTCTTCGCGACCGCCTTCACCACGTCGAACTCCTTCCGCCGCTCGGCGATGTCTTCCGGCGTGAGCTTTCCCACGTCGAGGTACTTGTGCTTCCACTCCGCGTCCGCGGTCCAGCGCAGTGGGGATGCCACCGTGGTCCGCGCGGCCGGGGCGCTCTCGAGCAGCCGGAGCGCCAGCTCGAGGGTCTGCGCCTGCGAGGCTCGATCGAACGGCCGGCCGGCGGAGTTGCCGAGCGGGAAATCGCTCCACACGAAGCGCGGGACCCCGCAGTGCTCGACGATGTCCTTGGCGCAGCCCATGATCACGGTCGGGATGCCGCTTGCCTCGAGATGCCGGGCGGCCAGACCCACGGTCTGGTGGCAGACCGGTCAGCTCGGGACGAGAACGGCCACGTCGGCGCCGTCCTCCCGGCAGCGACGTAGCAGCTCGAGGGCGTCGGTCTCCATGGTGACCCGGTGGCTCCGGTTGGTCGGCGCGCCGTGGAAGCGCGGAGCCAGGCTCCCGATCCGCCCGGCCGCGACCGCGTCCTGCAGGCGGGTCAGCGGGAAGTAGGCGTCGAGATCCTCGGGAACGGTGTTCGCGCGGTCGTAGCCCACGTGAGAGATGCGCAGATCGGGCTTGCTGTCCACCGGAGCCGAGTAGACCTGGTAGAACTTGGCGGACGCATTGTACGGCGCGCGCGGCCCCTGGTCGCCGGCCTCCGGCTGAAAGGGCGCGGCCGTCGTGATGAGGGCGACCCGGGCCCGCGCGAGCGGCGTGCGCAGGGGCGCGAACGGCGCGGCGGTGAAGTGGGCCCAGCGGTACGGGCTGAAGCCGAGCGCCTGGTAGTACTCGCGCGTGCGATCCATGTACCGGATCGGGACGTCGTCCTCAGGGGCGAACTGGATCCGCGGGGCCGGCGCTCCGGTAGGCAAGCCGGCGCTCACGCCGAGAACGTCTTGATGACGAGCCCGCGCGCCTTCTCGGGATCGACGCCGTTGGCGGCCATGCAGGGAGTCGCGTCTTCCAGGATCCGGTCGGGGTCGCCCATGTGCATGTACCTCTTGTAGGTGTCCTCGAACTCGATCCCGAGCGCACGCGCGAAGAGCGTGAGGTAGTGCTCGACCACGATCGGCCGCTCCCGCTCGAACCGGCACTGGTCGCGATGGCAACCGTGGTAGATGCCGGCCAGGTGCGTGGCTCCCGCCGCGCGCGCCCGGTCGATGTCGTCGAGCGCCATCTGCCGCCAGACTTCGGCCCCGAGCTGCTCCTGCAGGGCGGGCGTGCACGTGCGCCCCCAGCGCGGATCCGGCTCGAACTCGATGACCTTGATGCCCGGTACGGCTTCCAGCAGCCGCCGCGCGGCCAGCCCTTCGCGCTCCCGGGCCGGGGTCGCGTAGTGGTAGTGCAGCGCCACGGTGGCCTCGACCGGCTGCGTGAACGTGAAGAGCCCGCGGTCCAGGCAGTCGGCGAGGAACTCGGCGGTATGCCGCTTCGGGAACGGCAGATCCGCCTTCAGCACCTCGTCGTAGAACTGGATGCACGACGGGCACCACATGACGACCTCGCGCGGGGCCATGCTCTGCAGCAGCTCGACCGTGTGGTTGGCGTAACGCTCGCCCGAGGCCTCCTGCCCGCGCCGGTGATGCTGGATGCCGCAGCAGTAGGTCGGCCCGCCCGCGGCCACGTAGTCGAGCCCCAGGCGGTCGAAGACCGCGGCCACCGTCTCGACCAGGTGTGAGGTCCGGAGCACGTTGCACCCCAGGTAGAGCACGACGTCGTGGCGCTCGCCGTCGCGCGGCGGCTTGAGCAGCCAGGTGCGCTCGTCCTTCTTCGACAGGAGATCGTGAGTGAGCTTGATCTCCCCGAAATACTTGGCGTAGTCGAAGCTCATGATGTCAGGAGTGTATCACTCCGCCCGCAGGTTTGCCGACTCGTCCCCGAGCCGCGCCGGGTCAACCCGGACGCGCTCCCGGATGAGCGTCGCGGCGGCCCGCAGCTCGCTCTCGTTCTTGGGATCCTCGGGATCGCCGCCGCGGTCGAGGCCGACCACCGCGCGGACGATCCCGTCCTTCAAGTAGAACCCGAGGAACTTCCGGCTGGCCGGCTCGCCGCGGAACACGAGTCGGTCCCAGTCGGCCGCGAAGCCGACGTACTCGATCGTGTGCTCGTACTGATCGGACCAGAACGTGTGGAGGTAGTCGTAGGGCTCGGGGCCGCCCAGCATCGCGCGGGCCGCCGCCCGCCCCTGCTGGTAGCCGTTGTTCCAGTGCTCCACGCGCAGCCGCCCGAAGAGCGGGTGCAGGTGGTTCGCCACGTCGCCCGCCGCGTACACGTCGGGCAGCGTGGTGCGGCAGTGCTCGTCCACGAGCACCCCGTTGTCCACTTTCGCTCCCGCCGTGGCCAGGAGGTCGGTGTTGGGCACGATGCCGATGCCGGCCACCACGAAGTCGCACGCGAGCATCCGTCCCTTCTTCGTACGCACACGCTCCACGCGGCCGGAGCCCTCGAAGGCGGCGACGGCATCCTCCAGGACCAGCTCCGCGCCCTTCTCGCGATGGATCGCGGCCAGCACCGCGCCGACCTCCGGGCCGAGCACCCGGGCCAGCGGGACCGGATTGCCGTCGACCGCGGTGACCTCGACCCCCATTTGACGGAGCGACGCCATCACCTCCGAGCCGATGAAGCCGAGGCCGATCACCACCGCGCGGCGCCCCGGCACGGCGGCAGCCCGGATCCGGTCACAATCCTCGACGGTGCGGAGCTGGAAGATGCCCGGCAGCTGGCCGCCCGGCGTGGTCACCGTCCGGTTGTGGCCGCCCGTGGTCACGAGCAGCCGATCGTAGGGCATCGTCTCTCCGCCTTCCAGCGCAACGAGCTTGCGCCCGGGATCGATTGCGGTGGCGCGGACCCCGAGGCGGAGGCCGATGCGCTGCTCGGTGTAGAACGCGGCCGGATTGACGAGCTGGTCCTCGAACTTGTCCTGCCCGCGCAGGTAGCCCTTGGAGAGCGGCGGCCGGTTGTACGGGAGCTGCGTCTCGGCCCCGATCAGGGTGATCTCGCCCTCGAAGCCGCCCTCGCGCAGGGCGGCCGCGGCGCTGCCCCCCGCCAGCGCGGCCCCGACGATGACGAACCGTCCAGTCTTCATCGCCTCATGCTACCGCCGGAATGTCTAGACGGCTATCACGATGCCGTCGTGGCCGGGGTCGGCGCCGCCGTCCAGGCCGTCCGGGTGCACCCGGATCGCATGGACCGCCGCGAAGCCGTAGGTGTTGGGGCTGCGCACGACCTCGTAGCCGTCCTGCTCCAGCTCCCGCTGCACGCCCCGCGGGATGCGGTTCGAGACGTCGATCGCGTTGCTGGTGGCCGAGAAGCGCGGCGCGCTCACCGCCTCCACCATGGTCATGTCGAAATCGATCGCGTTGAGCAGCACCTGCAGCACCCCCATCGCGATCTGGGTCGCGCCGGGCGCGCCGATCACGATGTGGGGCCGGTCGCCCTCGAACACGATGGACGGCACCACCGAGCTGAAGCGCGCCTTGCCCGGCGCGAGGCTCCCCGCGCGCCCGGGCCGCGGGTCGAAGACGCCCATGCAGCCGTTGTACATGAAGCCGAGCCCGCGGGTGACGACGCCCGAGGGCATGCCGAGGGAGTGGGTCATGCTGACGCAGGAGCCCTCGGCGTCGATTACCGAGACGTGGGTGGTGTCGCGGCTCGGCCCGCCGCCCGCGTTGAAGCGCGGCACGTCGGCCTTCCGTCGCGCCCGGATCTCTTCGGCGAGTGCGGTCGAGTAGGCCCGGCCGGTGAGGCGCTCCACCGGCACGTCCACGAACTTCGGATCGCCCACGTGGCGATCCTTGTCGATGGTCGCCCGCTTCATGGCCTCGGCCACGATCCGGACGTACTCGGCCGAGTTGTGCTCGAGCTTGCCCAGGTCGAAGTGCTCCAGGATGTTCAGCATCTCGAGCAGGAGGATGCCGCCGCCCGGCGGACGGTTGCTCGAGACCCGGTAGCCGCGGTAGGCACCCCAGAGCGGCGCGTTGCGGACGGTGCGCCAGCCGATCAGGTCCTCCGCGGTGAGCAGGCCGTCGTGGCGCCGCATGTCCTCCGCGATGGCCTGCGCGATCTCGCCTTCGTAGAAGACGTCGTCTCCGTGCTTGGCGATCAGGCGGAGGGTGTGC
>DATMMH010000317.1:0-6039 GCA_035569855.1 Candidatus Dormiibacterota bacterium | reverse complement strand
CTGGAGGGCTACGGCCTCACCGAGACCTGTCCCTCGCTGACCTTCAATCGGATGGAGCACTTCAAGTTCGGCTCGGTGGGCCAGGCCCAGCCCGGCATCGAGGTCAAGATCGCGCCCGACGGAGAGATCCTCGGGCGGGGAGCCAACATCGCCAAGGGCTACTTCAAGAAGCCGGAGGCCACCGCGGAGGTCTTCCTCGCCGACGGCTGGTTCGCCACCGGGGACATCGGGCGGATCGACGAGGACGGTTTCCTGTTCATCACCGACCGCAAGAAGGATCTCATCGTGACCGCGGGCGGGATGAACATCGCGCCCCAGAACATCGAGAACCTGCTCAAGGGCGATCCGTTCATCAGCCAGGCGATGGTGCACGGCGACAAGCGTCCGTACCCGGTCGCACTCGTCACCCTGAACCCCGAGGAGCTGGCCAAGTTCGCCCGCGAGCAGGGGATCCTCGACACGGACCCCGCCTCGCTCGTGAAGCAGCCGAAGGTGGTGGAGCGGGTGGCGCGCATCGTGGATGAGCGCAACGGCGAGCTACAGTCCTACGCGAAGATCAAGAAGTTCACGATTCTGCCGGGCGACTTCACGGTGGAGAACGGCCTGCTCACCCCGACGCTGAAGGTCAAGCGCAAGATCATCACCGACAAGCACCGGGAGCTGCTCGATTCCCTCTACCGATAGCATCCCGGCGGCGCTGCGTCTCGATGGCCGCGTGGCGATCGTGACCGGCGCCAGCCGTGGGCTGGGGCGGGCCATGGCGATGGCGCTGGCCGAGGCTGGCGCCGACGTGGCGGTGGCCGCCCGATCGACCCGTGAGCTCGAGGAGACCGCGCAGCTCGTCCGGACGGCCGGCCGTCGCGCCCTGGTGGCCGAGACCGACGTGACGGTGTACGCCCAGGTCGAGACGCTCGTGCAGCGGACGATCGAGGAGCTCGGCGGGCTTCACGTGGTGGTGAACAACTCCGGGATCGCGCGGGTGGCCCCGGTGGCCCAGATGTCGCCGGAGGACTTTCGCGCGACCCTCGACGTCAACCTGGTCGGTGTCTTCAACGGCTGCCGGGCCGCGGCGGCTCATCTCATCGCCCAGAAGTCCGGCAAGATCGTCAACGTCTCCTCGGTGCTCGGGCAGGTGGGCCTGTCCGGCTACAGCGCGTACGCCGCCTCCAAGGCCGGGGTGACGGGATTCACGCGCGCGCTGGCGGCGGAATGGGCGAGATACGGGATCCAGGTCAACGCGCTAGCCCCTGGCTGGTTCGTGACCGACATGAACGCGGAGGCCTTCGGTGATCCCCGGATCCGGGAGCGATTGCTCCGTGACGTGCCGGCCAAGCGCACCGGGCGACTCGACGAGATCGGACCGCTGGTCATCTACCTGGCGTCCCGGGCCTCCGACTTCATGACCGGGCAGACCCTGTTCCTCGACGGAGGCCACTCGGCCGCCTGACGCTCTCCCCCGGCTATCGGGCCGGGGCGCCCGGCGCCGGGCTCGCGAGCGTGTCCCAGAACGCACGCTCCGGCTCTCGCGGCGCCGACTCGACGCGGCAGCTCCGACCCAGGATCATCGTGCGCCGATGGGCTTGGTCGTACGCCGGCCAGTCGCCGATGCCGGCGTGGGCCGGGCTGCCCGCGCGGGCGAACGCGATCCACGCGTCCTGAATGCGCTCCGCGAGCGCCTGCGCCTCCGGCCCCCGCCCGACCAGCCGGCGGAGCATCGGGTGCCCGAGCGTTCCGAAGACGAAGGGCAGATCCAGCGCGTGGCAGGAGCCCAGGATGCCCCCCAGGACCGGCGAGGGCCAGGTGAAGAGATACGCGTAGGTCCGCGGCTGATGCGGGGCCTGCCGGGCGGCCAGCGTCATCGCCGGATGGCGCATGGTGCGGTCGCTCTCGATGGCGAACCACAACTCACCGGGCTCGGTGCGCTCGCCACGGGCGCGCCGCGCCGCGCGGTAGGTCTCGATGGCCCGGCCGGCCGCGCCGGCGTCGCGCGCGCCTGCGCTCCCGATGGCCTCCTCGCAGCGCGCCAGCAGCTGGGCTTCATCGAGGGTGGCCGCCTCCGGGTCGAGCGGGAGGAAGAGCTTGGTCTCGTCGAGGTTGGTGCCGATCAGGAGCGGGATCTGTCGGGCTACGCCCTCGGCGATCGCGTCGATGGGCGAACAGGGGACTATGTCGCCGTCCACCACCGGCTGGAACGGCAGCCCGCGGGTGCGAAGCGCCCGGAGCGCGGCCATCCGGGGCGACGGCCTCGGACCCCGGCCCCGGCGCTTCAGCAGGTTGACCAGGCCGCGCGAGAGGGGTGCGGCGAGGGCGAGCCGCCGCCGGGCCACCGCCAGCCCGAGAAACGCCGCGCCGGCCAGTCGCTGCCCGGTGGGCGAGAGCGCACCGAGCACGTGGCCATCGCCCAGAAGCATCTCCATGAAGCACCGGCGCTGCGCGTCGAGGAGCCGGTCGGGTGTCGCGCGCTCGAGCTCGTCGGGTGCGGCGACGCCGAGCTGGTCGACGAGGTAGTCGGAGACCTGGCTCGCGATCTCGCGAGGCCAGAGATAGTTGGCCGCCCCGGATTGCAGGATCGCACGATGGAAGAGCCCGCCGGCGCGCGGCGTCGCGAGCAGGGTGGCGCAGCTCATCGCGCCGGCCGACTCACCGAAGATCGTCACGTTGCCGGGGTCGCCGCCGAACGACGAGATCTCGTCGCGCACCCACTGCAGCGCGGCGACCTGGTCCAGGAGCCCCTCGTTGCCGGTGGCGGGTAGCCGCGAGCCGAAGCGGTCGCGCAGCCGCAGGAAGCCGAAGGCGCCCAGGCGGTAGTTGATGGTCACGACCACGACGTCGCCGCGTCGGGCCAGCGCCGCGCCGTCGTAGAGCATCTGCGAGCCCGACCCGAGGATGAACGCTCCGCCGTGAATCCACACCATGACCGGCCGCCGGCGCCCGTCGGCGGCGGGCGTCCAGACGTTCAGATGCAGGCAATCCTCTCCGGTCCGGCCGATGCCCACGCTCATCAAGGGGCCGATGAGCGCACCGTTCTGAGGCGCGGACGATCCGAAGCGAGTCGCGTCCCGGATCCCGCTCCATGCCTCGGGCGGCTCCGGGGGCCGGAATCGGAGCGGGCCGATCGGCGGCCGGGCATAGGGGAGGCCCCGGAACAGCACGAGACCATCCTTGGCGACGCCGCGCACGGCTCCACGCCGGGTCTCGACCAGGGCGTCCATGGCCTCTATACTACGTGTCCCATGACCGACATGCCGTCGTCCGTGCAGCTCAAGGATGGAACGCCGGTGAGCCTCCGTCTGATGACCGCCGCCGACGCCGGGCGCATCGCCGGGTTTGCGCGCAGCCTGCCCGAAGACGACCTCCTGTTCCTGCGCATGGACATCACGGATCCCGACGCGGTCGCGCACTGGGTCCGCAACCTGGAGGCCGGGCTCACCACGACGGTGATCGCGGAGGCGAACGGCGCCATCGCCGGCTACGCGGCGCTGGTGCAGAACCGGGTGGGCTGGCAGCGGCATCTCGGCGAGATCCGCACCCAGGTCGGACCCCGCTTTCGGTCCCAGGGACTGGGCCGCGCGCTGGCCGGGGAGATCTTCACGATCGCCCGCGCGCGCGGACTCCGCAAGATCGTGGCCCAGATGACCCCGGATCAGAAGGGGGCCATCGCCACCTTCGAGCGGCTGGGCTTTCGGCCGGAAGCGCTGCTCCAGGACTTCGTGGTGGATCACGCGGGCCGTACGCGCGACCTCGTGCTGATGGCCTACGACGTCACCGGCCTGACCGAGTACTTCGAGTAGCGATCGTGCCGGCCCGGAACCTGCTCGATCCGATCCCCCAGCCGCCCCGGACGTTACTCCTCGGCAACCTCCTGGCGCTGGGGACCACCAGCCCGATCCAGGACATGATGAAGCTCGCCCGCGAGTACGGGCCGATCTACTGGCTCGACATGATGGGCAAGCCGGTCGTCGTGGTCTCGGGCTTCTCGCTCGTCGACGAGCTGTGCGACGAGAGCCGCTTCGACAAGAGCGTCAAGGGCGCGCTTCGCCGGCTGCGCGCCTTCGCGGGAGACGGGCTCTTCACCGCCTACACCCAGGAGCCGAACTGGTCCAAGGCCCACAACATCCTCCTGCCCAACTTCGGGTCGCGCGCGATGCAGGGCTACCACCCGATGATGGTGGACATCGCGGAGCAGCTCGCGCTGAAGTGGGAGCGGCTCAACGCGGACGACGAGGTGGACGTCACGCACGACATGACGTCGCTGACGCTCGACACCATCGGACTCTGCGGCTTCGGCTATCGCTTCAATTCGTTCTACCGCGACACCTACCATCCGTTCGTGCACGCGATGATCGGAGCGCTCGGCGCTTCGATGGAGACTCGCGGCCTCCCGCTGGAGAGCGTCATCAAGCGGGACCGGGAGCGGCAGCTCCGAACCGACATTCGCTACATGAACGACATGGTCGACCGCATCATCCGGGAGCGCCGCGAGAGCGGCGACACGAGCGGAAGGCCCGATCTCCTGAGCTGCATGCTCTCGGGCGTCGATCGGAAGAGCGGCGATCGGCTCGACGACCTCAACATCCGCTATCAGGTCATCACCTTCCTCATCGCGGGCCACGAGACGACGAGCGGGCTCCTCTCCTTCGCGACCTACTTCCTGCTCCAGAACCCGGCGGTGCTGGCGCGGGCCTACGAGGAGGTGGACCGCGTGCTCGGGCCCGATCCGTCGGTGGCGCCGGCCTACGCGCAGGTGAGCCAGCTCACCTACCTGGGGCAGGTGCTCAAGGAGTCGCTGCGCCTGTGGCCCACCGCGCCGGTCTTCGCGCTCTCGCCCTACAAGGACACCGCGATCGGCGGGGTGTACACGATGAAGAAGCCGTATCAGATCGTGGTCCTCACCCCGATGTTGCACCGCGATCCCGCGGTATGGGGCGAGCGCGCCGATCTCTTCGATCCGGACAACTTCTCACGCGAGGCCGAGCAGCGGCGTCCCGGTAACGCCTACAAGCCCTTCGGCAACGGCCAGCGGGCGTGCATCGGCCGGCAGTTCGCGCTGCAGGAAGCCACCCTGGTCTTGGGGATGATCCTCCAGCGCTTCACCCTGACCGATCACACCCGCTACCGGCTCGCCCTCAAGGAGACGCTCACCGTCAAGCCGGATGGGTTCCGGATCAAGGTGCGGCGCCGGACCGATCACGACCGGAGCCGATCGATCGCCCGCGCGATCCCGCGCGCGGCCGCGGTGGCGACCCCGGCCTCCGCGTCCACGGCGGGCCCGCGCCATCACACGCCGCTGCTCGTGCTCTACGGCTCGAACCTCGGCACCGCGGAGGAGGTGGCCCGCCGCGTGGCGGAGTCCGGCGAGGTGGGCGGCTTCGACGTCACGGTGGCGCCGCTCGACGACTACGTGGGCCATCTCCCGACCGACGGCGCGGTGGTCATCGCGTCGGCGTCGTACAACGGCACGCCGCCCGACAACGCGGCGCGCTTCTGCGAATGGCTGCGCGCGGCCGAGCCCGGCGCGACCAGCTTGGCCGGCGTCCGCTACACCGTGTTCGGCTGCGGCAATCGCGACTGGGCCTCCACCTTCCAGGCGGTGCCCCGCCTGATCGACGAGCGGCTCGCGGCCCTCGGGGCCGAGCGCCTCTATCCGCGAGGAGAAGGCGACGCGCGGGAGGATTTCGACGGCCAGTTTCAGGCCTGGCACGGGCCGCTCGCGCCGGCCCTCGCCAAGTCCCTCGGCGTGGAGCTGGCCGCGGCGGATGGGGCGGAGGTCGCGCATCTCACCGTCGAGACGGTGGACGGCGGGGCCGCGAGCGCCCTCGGGGATGCGCTGGGCGCCCGCGCGATGCGGGTCGCGGTCAACCGCGAGCTGCACACCAAGACCGGGGCGGAGCCCTCGCCTCGCAGCACGCGTCATCTGGAGCTGGAGCTTCCGGACGGTGTGACCTACCGCGCGGGCGATCACCTCGGGGTGATCCCCCACAACGCCGACGCCCTGGTCGCGGGCATCGCATCGCGCTTCGGTCTCGATCCGGGCGCCAC